>CAIXKO010000408.1 GCA_903919925.1 uncultured Bacteroidota bacterium
TGGCAATTAAAGCATTATCCTCACCACCCGATTTTACCCGAATCAAACGGTCATCAGTAGGAATAGAATCCAGGGCAGTGTCGCCCAAATCGAGGGATACCCTGTTGAATACCGGCTGATACTCGGCCAGGTGACGACTCATCAGGTTTTTATCGGATTGATTTGAAGCGGCATCAAGAATTTCACTGCAATCAGCAGCAGGGTTTTTTTGCCGGTCGGAATCGAGCTTAGCAACTGAATAATCGGTTGCAGCGGTAAGTCGGAGAGTTACTTCACGGGCCCCGCTAACTTTAAGATGACTCTGGTCTGTGCCAATTCCGGCGATAGATCCAGCCCCCTTTCCAGCCCCGGTTCCCTGAGCAGAACGTGCATGGGAAACAGGTTTGTGGTTTGACGAGGAAACAGCTGCCGGTGATGATGTTGTTGAAGACGGATTAACAGCGGTCAACTGCCCTCCCTTATGCACAAGCCTCAATTCTCCGGCAAACCTCATATGTGCGCCCGATGGCCCGGAGCCAGAATCTTCACCATCGATGATCTGACCAGTGAGCAACAATTTTCCGTCAGAAGTTGCGGATACCGCTGCATCTTTTTCCCGGCTTAGGGAAAATGCGGCATCGATCGACCCTCCATTAAGAGCTTTTATATTAATTATCAGTAAATTATCAGGGACTGATGCATAAACTTCCTGAAGGTATTTCTTCCCATCAACGGTGAATTCAGTGGCTGCAATTCCCGTTTTCAGATCAAGCGATCTTTTATAGTCTTCCGGTTGTGATTTCCATTCAAAATCGATGAGCAAATCACCGAGAGGCTGGTATGAGCGGATTCGCGGCGGGGTGCCCAGCATGTTGTCGTTGGCCAGTTGCCATGCATCCTTGAAACGGTTTTCAAACAGTGCTTTCTGAACCTCCGGCAGATGTGCCAAAGAGCCCGGATTGTTATTGTTTACGGGGCATCCGGCCCAGATACTTTCTTCATTGATCTGAATACATTCTTTTATCGGGTTACCGAAAACCATGGCCCCCAACCTGCCATTACCAACAGGCAATGCTTCATCCCATAACCGGGCAGGTTGCTTGTACCAGAGATTCAGATGATTGGATGCGGTTTTGGAAACCGGCGACTGACAACCGGTAAATAATACCACGGTCATCAGGAGGAGGAAAAACAATCGGCTTTTCATAATAGTTGGAGTTCCTTGGTTTGGGAAATTATTGGTCGCTTTTTTTAGGTGCTGTTCTGAAAATAAATGCTTTGGTGAGGTAAACTCTGGTTCCTTCAGATTCCGGCCGCTTTTCTCCCTTTACCACCACCCTTACCTGATGATCTCCGGGCTTCAGGTTCATTGCGTGCCAAATACTGGTGGTATGTTCCTGATTGGCAAAAAAGTAATAGGTATCAATGCTGCGATGCACACTGCCATCAACATAGATGTCGGCTTTTCCTCCATCGCGGCACCAGTTTCCCTCAATCGAGATACCGGTTCCGGTAAAATTTATGGTTGCCTCGGCGCCTTCATCGCCGGCAACCATCGATTGTTTTATCGCGGGATTGGTATTGCCTCCCGGAACTTCATGAACACTCCACTTACCCGAAAACTGCCAGCCCTTTTCATCAAAAACGGATATGGATTTATCAAAAACCAAATCGGGGTACGATACTTCAAGGGCCTTTGCTACAGGAACCTGGGTTTTAACGCTGATATTTTTGCCGTTAACCTTACCTCCATTTTGCACGATCAAATCCAGAGCGTACTTATTAGTGCTGGCTACTGCTGTATTAAAAGAGTAGGTGGTATTAATAAAAACGGAATCACCTGCCGATTTTACTCCAGCCTGCATATCGGCGGGCAAACCGCTGAACCCTTTAATTACGCCTAAAACAGCCATCGCATTGGAAGGGTTGCAATCCGAATCCTGACCGCAGCGGGTAGTGATTTCCATTGTTTTGAGCGGATCCCCATCGCCATATAATAATCCCATAACAATATAGGCACCATTGAGTTTTGCATCGATATTAAAAGAAGAGCCGGCTCCGCAAATATCTACATTACCCCATTTTGTCTCCAGTTCTTTCCACGATGCTTTCCAGTCGGATGGATTTTGATCGTGTAATTTAATAACCTCCATAACCATTTTGGAGTAATCGCTTTCTTTAGGAATTGCGGAAAGCGCCTTTTCTATAACCTTGTTGATATCTGTCTCAAAAAACCCTTCAGCGTATAGAGCCGAAACAAACACGCCACCGTAAACCCCATCTCCATAATTCATGATATGACCGATTTTATCGGCCATATTCAAAGCGGTTTGTGGCATACCCGGACACATGAATCCAATATAATCGGCTTCAATCTGAAAATCAATATCATCGGCATGCATACTAAATTCCGGACTTCCCGATGCCGGTGCGAATATACTGTCGAAATAATTTTTACGAGCCTGCATATTGGCATGCCATAACGGATATCCGGATTTAGCAAACAACTCCTGGAATTTCTTAACGGGAGCATCAACTCCAAACTTGTCCATGGTCATTAAAAAGGTGAGCTGCACATAAATATCATCCTGCCACATGCTTTCCACCGAGTTGGACGGTTTCCATTTTATCGAATCCTCAAACATCCGGCTCTGGGCTCTGAATTCAGTTGGAGCGCCGTAAGTAACCCCAATCATTTTGCCTGCCCAGCCACCGGCAATTTTATCTTTTAAAGTATCGGTACTGATCGTTTTAACCCCATCCGGGGAATTGTTGCACGAGAAAGCAAGCAGGATCAGTGATAAAAGAGTAACGAGAAAATGAGTTTTCATGGTTATGATTTTAATTTTTTGAAACCGGAACATGCATCATGCGTGCTTCAATAAAGGCGCTCATCTGGTTAACCGGTATTTTTTGTATCACATAAATTTGCTTGCCATCCGGATTGTTTTCCCATCCGTTGCTACCATCGGGATTTACCTTTATGGTACCCCTAACGATATCAAAGAAGCCTGATGTGCCATAAACGCCAATAAGAACGGCGGTTTGATCCCAGCTCATACGGCCATCTTTATCCTCTTCTGAAAGAGGGATACTGATTCGGAACACATCTTTTACCGGGCTGTTTTTAATTTCAGATTTGATCAGTTTCAATCCGGTGCGGATTTTCCATCCGATTTCAAATCCGGTAAAAATGATCTCCCCCGGCCAGTTTGCATATAAATATTCAGAGGCCGCAGAATCCATGAAGATATTGTATTCTCTTCCATTGGGAAACGCTCCGGCCATGGAAACGAGTTTTTTTACTTTAGTGCTAACCAGCTCTTTACCAGTTAGCGGGGATAAGTTATCAGGCTGCGATTTTAGCAGATTGTTGAGATTGGTTAAAAACCCCACAGTAATGATGGTTACGCTTTTATCGGGCTGATTGGAGAGTGCCTTTCGGTAAACCTCAACAGCATCAGGGACTTCGCTCGTTGATTTTACTGTGTGAGGATAATCTGCTACGATTGAATCGGCCCAATGCTGGGATGATCCCATACTTACTCCCTGCGTTTTGGGTGCACCGATCGGAATATCCGGATGGCCGAACCATGTGTTAATAATGTTGATGGAAGGGGCAACCAGCTCATGCTTATTGCAGGCCACCGTTGCAAGGATCTCTGCTTTCCCGCTATCGGCCATGGCATGCAGAAAGGCCAGGGCGCCCACGTCGTCATAATCGGGCCCCATGTCGGTATCAAAAATAACTTTTACCGATTCTTTGCTTTTGTTGATGCTGGTGCAAGCGGGGAGGAGCAAAAAAGCAGGAAATAACAGGGGAATGAGCCGTTTCATAAAACATGGATTGCAGATTTTATAAAGATAATAATCTGCATTGGATGATCCATGCGATCCCGGTACCCGAGCGAATTTTTCGTTTTTTTTCTAAGGTAACTATTAAGCAGAGCCTGTGGGTAAAAAAGTTTACCCGGATAAACCACTTGTTATCTGGTAAACAAGAGGCTTATCCGGGTATTTGGAAGGGATGTGTCCGGTGGTTCATCACGCCGGTCAGTTATTACTAAAGGCCATTAATCTGCACGTTATAAGAGCCTTTTGCATTATCGGCGTCAACGGTTATTGTCCATTTCCCAACATACTCAGTTTCTTTCTGATCTTCCAATTTAATGGTTTGTTTCCAGCTGACGTTGGCAAGTGGTGAAAGGGTATATTTATTATAAACCTCACCATCTGGTCGTTTAATAAGAATCTCAATCTGACCTGCTTCCATTTCGCCTTTTACAGTTAAGGATATCCCGTTTGAACCTTCTTTTACCTCATAATTAAATTCGACTAATCCTGATTCTTCCTTGAGGGTTTTGTTAATAGAAAGGTTATCCTGGTTATTGTAGAAAAAGTTAAATGCACCGCCTTTAAACTCAGGGATATTCAACTTATAATCACCATCGCTTCCAAAAACGGTAACCCCGCCACTGCCTGATTGATGGTTGGGTGTTTTTAAATAGTAGTGATACTTTTTGCCGTTGTGATCTTTGAGTACGTCGACAACCACCTTCACTGAATCTTCCTCACCCAGGAGATTCAATTCATTTAACTGTGCCATTTTTTCGGCATTCTTTTTTCTGATGACGATCACTTTCTTTTCCATTTCTCTTTGTTGATCCTTCATTGCTTCCCGTTGGTCCTCCATGGCCTCGCGCTGGATTTCCATTGATTCTTTTACTTCTTCACGTGCTTGTTCAGCCTGGGCCATTGCTTCTTCCTTAATCTTTTCAATTTCCTCTTCATTGATTGGTGGAGCAATTTGTGTGTCAATGCGGTACTCCTCACCGGTGAGTTCCTGAAGTTTTTGACTTTGTTTCTCGATCTTACGTTGGAGGCGATCGATTTTTTTCTCATTGCGGCTTTGTCCGAAGGCTAAGGATGATCCTGCCAGGAAAATAACCAGCATAAACGGGACTAAAAGTTTTGGTTTCATTTTGTCAGATTTATTTATGAAGCAAAGGTAGTTACGGAGGTGGGGGGAAAGCGTTAATGGCAGGTTAACGGAGTGTTAAGGCTCTTTTTTAATGTAGAGTTGCCAACTCTACCTTGATTAACATCATTTAACATATCAGGTTTGTTTTACCACCCCTTTCGGCCTCACCAACCTTTAAACCTTCCTAACTTTATGGGATCCAAGTTTCGTAAATTAAACCAATGAAAACATTAAGATTTTTAGCTGGCGCTGCATTTTTAGCACTGCTACTAACTAGTTGCAGCGGACTAGGCGAACTGCCCACCTCATGGGGAAACAATGCAGCTTCTCCTGATATTAAGCCAACCGGATTTAACGCGGACACCAAAACCGGTTGGATGTGCTATAACGATAGTACACACATTTATTTTGCGTTCAGCTTCTTTGATCCCAGGGTTCAAACCCGGATACTAACCAGTGGTATGACGGTGTTTATTGACACCACCGGCAAAATGAAAGAGGGTTGCTTTGTCAGGTTTCCGCTGATCAGACGGGAACTTAAATCTGCTACTTCAGCAGGTCAAAAGATTCAACCACGACAAGGCTCCCAGGGGCGCGGCCAGCGTACCAGCACCGACATGCTTCTGGATCAGGCTCAGGGATTCGAACTCTTATGGCAAAAAGGGAAAGATACCATACGGGTAAATCCTTCGATGGAAAAAACGGAGTTCAAAACTACGATCGGACTGGATTCCACCAATGCGTTAAATATGGTGATCGGATTACCACTTAAGTTGATACAACCTGCCGGATTAGCAGCGCTGGACAAAATGGTGATCGGACTCCGGTTTGGGCAAACACCCGCCGGACCGGCCATGGGAGGTAACCGGCCACAGATGTCAGGAGGTTCTCAGCAGGCAGTTCTGGGTGGCAGTAGTGCCGGAGCAGCAGGCAGTGGTGGCGGTGGACGCGGAGGCCGGGGCGGCGGTGGTCGTGGCGGCGGTGGTGGCGGTGCAACAGCTAGTGCAGCACCTGCTGCCAGCGAAAGGGTAAATTCCGGTGGCGGTCAATCAGGCATGGATAATTCTCCGGTTGAGTTCTGGTATAAAACAAAA
>CAIXKO010000409.1 GCA_903919925.1 uncultured Bacteroidota bacterium
AAATCCGAATAAAAGCTATTTTGTTGATTTTAATGCAGGTATCCATTATTTTAACAAGCAGGGTTATGCAGGATTTTCCCTGGTACAGCTGGCTAATTCATCGGTAAAATTCGGAAATTATGGTTATCCCGGAAACGAAAAGCCATCATTGAATCCCGATTTGGCCAGATCAGTTTATGCATATGGCGGGTATTTTTTTACACTGAGCCAAAGCCTGAACCTGAAGATTGAACCCATGGCATTGGTTAAAATTAATGCCACAAGTGGATTCCGGTTTGATTTGAGTACCACCGTTCACCTGCGCGATATGTTCCATGCAGGGGTTTCTTATCGATCAAAAGAGGGTATCAGCCTATTTACCGGAGTGAAACTTGATAATATATCATTACGCTATCTGTTTGATATTCCGGTATTTACCGATGTAACAGGTAAATTTACCAGTCATACCATTCAGCTAGCTTTGAACATCGGCCAACCGATTGATTAGTCTTTAATCACTCTGATGACTTCGGCCTCACCGGTTTCAGCAATTATCCTGAAAAAATAGACTCCTTTACTCAGCGAGCTCAGATCGATGTTTGTACTTTCCCTGGTGAGAACCTGAAACATCTGCAGGGCGCCTACCATATTGAGCACTTGCAGTTTGCAGGCTATTCCCCTGAATTCTGGTATTTGAATGGTCACCATCCCCCTGGTTGGATTCGGGTATACCTTAAAGCTGTTATCAGCTTTTAGCAGGCTAATCCCTGAAGAGTGAACGAGTTGATCGATATTAACCATTTTAGTACTTCCTGGAATACCTTCTATCTCCACAAAAACCTGTAGTGAACGGAGCATTTCGCTCACATTTTGATCGATTTCCACCGTTATGGTTCCGCTATTTATACCGTAGAATCCGTTAAGAATTCGGGCCCAGGTAATTTCGTCAGGCAATTTTGCAGTCCAGTTCATTGGATTACCGCCCAGGTTATTGACCTCAAAAGTTACGGTACCAGCGGAGAAGGCAATGATTTGGGATAAGGGTGAAAGAGTTAGAACAGGTGGATTTGGAGCTTGAACCACGCTAATGGTGACAGGGCCACCGGTGGTGCCGGGAGCAGAAACAGTAATAATTGCAATGCGTTCGGCATTATCCGGATTGGGATCGGCAGAAACGGAAATAGTTCCGTTGCTACTGCCGGCTGCTCCATTGGTAATGTGAGCCCATGAATTTCCGGTAGTTACCACTGCTGACCAGGCTAAAGTACCACCACCGGTATTGGAAACGCTGAAAGTAGTGGAACCGGCAACAAAATCCAATGATCGTGAAGATGGGAGGACGTTAAAGACGGGTGTATTTGCGGCTTGTGAAATATGCACGGTACCGGGGCTATTAGCAGCTCCTGGTGCGGTAACGGTAATCTCCGCAACTCTTATCGCATTATCCGGATTCGCTTCGACAGATACGCTGATAATACCGTCATTATTGCCTGCCGCACCTGAAGAGATATGGGCCCAGGAACTCCCATCGGTAACTGCTGCTGTCCAAATCATGGAACCGCCTCCGTTATTGGATACCGCGAAAGTGGTGGAAGAACTTCCGGCAGCAACATTTTGATTATCGGGACCAACATTTAAAATGAAGGCACTTGGTGCCTGCACAATATTTACTGTTTTCGAATCCAATGGATTTCCCGGATAGGTAACGGCAATAGTTCCGGTACGCAATGCATCGCCGGAGTTTGCGTCTACGTTAACATGCAGGGTCCCGGTATTGGTGCCGCTGGCTCCTGAAGTAATGTGAACAAAAGCATCGCCTGAAGTTACTTCTGCTGTCCAGCTCATGGTACCTGCTCCGGTATTGGTCACCTCAAAGGTGGTGGCTCCGGCAGCAGATTCAAGTGATCGGGTAGCAGGCAAAACGCAAAGGACAGGTGGATTTCCCGACTGAATGATTCTAACTATCTTAGGATTGCTGCTAGCTTCGGGGGCAATTACGGTGATTTCCCCGGTACGGATATTGCCATCAGGGTTTGCAGATACACTT
>CAIXKO010000410.1 GCA_903919925.1 uncultured Bacteroidota bacterium
AATTCAAATCCGCGTTCCAGCAAAATAGCATCACGCAGGGATTCTTTGGTATAGCTGGTGGCAGCTCCCAATAAAGTGGCATTTGAGCGTCCCTTAACCTCATTAATCAGGCCAATATTCTCGGTGTTAGGGCCGTTCAGCTCGTTTAAAGCTTCAGCCCTGCAAAGCAATACATCAGCATAACGGAGGATAGGGAAACCATGACCGTCATAATAGGTAGTTGAACCGGTTGGATCGGCATATTTTTTAGTGTATGCATAAGGCATGTAAGTTGTGCCCTCGGGAGGAGTATCCTGACCTTTAATCGGTTGAATATACTTTAGCCCATCGGTACCATCATAATCGATGAAAAACATGGCTCTGCGGTCGTCACCTTTTTCAAACTGATCGTAGAAATACCACGATACACCCAGCCAACCCCAGCGGTCGGTAACTTCGGAATTGTTAACCGGTCCAAAATGGTTCATGATTTCCATTCCGTCAACCAGTGCATTTGCCATGCAATTAAAGATATTTTCCTCGCACCAAACGTTGGCTTCCTTAAACAGTCCGGAGTATGAAGGATATAAAGCATACTCATTCAAAGCTTTAATCTGAGCTGAGAGGTCCACAACTTTTTGCCATTGCTTTTCGCGCATGTAAAGTTTCATCAGCAAAGTCATTGCGGCACCTTTACTGGCGCGCCCCACATCGGTGGTTGGATAAATGGTGTGAGCGGTATAATTAACCGGTAAGTTAGCTGCTGCATATTCCAGATCGGCAATAATCACTTTATTGATCTCCTCTACGCTGGTTGTTGTGGGCTTGGATTCATAATCGGCATGGAGAATATTATTCTCGATATCCTTATCGGTAACCAGGATCACCGGGCCAAAAGCATCGGTAAGATCCACATATCCCAACGCTCTTAAAAACCTGCATTCAGAGGTAAACTGTGCTTTTTCAGCGTCCGTAATGGAGGTCATTTTGTTAAGGTAGTAAATCGCCGTGTTGGCATCATATACTAACTTATACTGCTGCTGCCAGGAAAATGAGAGATACTGATTACTGCTGCCCCAGAGGCAATTAGTCATCGCTTCCACATCGGTACCGCCGTTCGACTGTCCGACATCGGTGGTGAGGTCCGATATAATTACCTGAAAACCTGCGTAATACATCCAGGCATCTGAAATACCGCTAGGCGCCTTTAACCTGGCGTAAACTGCATTCACTGCTGCAATGGCATCATTTCTGGATTGAAAAGCATTGGTACTCATCAGTGAGCTATACACTTTTGGTTCATCAATCTTACTGCATCCCATGAGGAAGACCAAAACTGCAGGTAATATTATTTTTATGAGTTTCATATTTCTGATTGATTAATAGTTAGAAATTCAGTTGAACGCCAAAAGTTAAAATCCGGTAAGCCGGGAAAGCGGTATAGTCTTCACCAGCGGCCAGGTTAGCATTTCCTCCTCTTGTATTAACCTCGGGATCTGCGCCCTTATATTTTGTAAGGGTAAGCAGGTTCTGTCCGGTAACATATACTTTAAGAGTTCTGACAGATTTTAGAATTCCTTTGCCGATTTTGAAATCGTAGCTTAAGGTAGCCACTTTCAGACGAAGGTAAGAGGCATCTTCCACAAACTTGTCTACAACACCAAACCCATAGCCAGCCTGCAAATAACCGTCCCTCGGGATATCCGTATTTTCATTGGTTGTGGTCCAGCGGTTCAATGCGTCAACGCCAACCCCGGTCTCCAGTAAATAACGGCCTACGTTAAACAGGTTGTATCCGGTAGCGCCCTGGAAAAACAAGTTCAGGGTAAAGCCTTTGTATTTGAAATCGTTGTTTAAGCCAAAAATAAAATGCGGAGTGGCGTTGCCTAAGTAGGTACGGTCAGCTGCGGTGATTTTTCCATCTCCACTGACATCAACAAAGGCGGCATCGCCAACTTTTGACCCTGGCTGAGCAGAGCGGTCATCACCGGTTTTGAAAACGCCTTTATACTTATATCCCCAGATTTCGCTGAGTTCCCGGCCAACTTCGAGTTTGGTATAATCAATACCGCGACCGCCATATGGAGCGGCAATCTGGGTAATGATATAGGGACGTCCACCCAGATCGAGGCATGATTGTTTATTGTATGCCATGTTAAGGGAGGTGCTCCAATTAAAGTTTTTGGAGATCACATTTTCGGAATTGATGCTCCATTCCACACCGTGGTTTTCAATGGCACCGGCGTTAACCGTTTGAGAAGCAAATCCGTTCCAGTCACCAATAGGAATATCAAACAACAAATCGGATGTTTTTTTCCGGTAATAGTCAATGGTTGAAGTTATCCGGTTATCAAAAAATCCCATATCCAAACCAATGTCCAACTGTGCGGTACTCTCCCATTTGAGGTTAGGATTCGGAAGACTTCCTGATGTGGTTCCTGCGTAACTGTTTGATCCGTCCAATGTAACCCGGGTGGGTACAAAAGTTGTTAAGTACAAATAATCTGGAATACGGTCATTACCGGTTACTCCGTAACTAGCACGCAACTTAAGGTTTGATAGAACATTGGTATTCCTTAAACTGCTCATAAAATCCTCCTCCAGAATTCTCCAAGCCACTGATCCCGACGGGAAATAACCAACCCTGTTGTTTGGACCGAACCTCGACGATGCATCAGCACGAAGGGTAAATGTGGCGAGGTATTTATCAAGAAGTGAATAGTTTAAACGACCATAAGCTGAACTCATTTTGGTTTGAATCCTGGAAGTTTGTGTAAAAGTTCTTTCTGATGCCGCACCTAAATTATAATACAGGAAAGCATCGGTCGAAAACTTCTGCACCTCGGAATAATGCCTGTCAGAGTTGTCGATCTGACTGGAAACCCCGGCAACCGCGTTAATTTTATGAACTCCTCCAATTTCCTTGTAAAAATTAAAATAGGCTTCCACCAGGCTTCTTGCAAAAGCCAGATCAGTAACACTGGCCCTGCCGCCAACATCCTGACCCGAAACCAATCCGGTTGGAAGATAAGTACCTTCTTTTGTGGTTTGATATTCAGTACCACCGTTTACATTGAAGGATAGATTTTTAACGATCTTGTATTCAGCATTTGCTGCTATTGAGAATTTATCAGTGAACCGTTCATTAGTCGGTAGCATCAACCAGGCCATGGGATTATCGCGGCCCTTGAATCTTGCATAGGTACCATCGGCATTCAAATACGGAACAGCCTGAGATTGGGTAATGAGGCCGTACATTACATTGGATGGAACAATGTTGCCGTCGTAGGTTTTAAAGTTCGAGAAGGAGTGACCGTAGTTTACATTGCCACCAACTTTGAATTTCTCACTAAACTTTTTATCGATATTCAGGCGCGAGGTATATCGGGTGTAATCCGTATTTTTCAATACCCCATCCTGCGAAAAATAATTCCCGGAGAATGAAATCCGTGTATCCTCGTTCCCACCGCTGGCATTGAGGTTATGGCTCTGAACATTGGCCAAACGAGTAGCAAGTTTGAACCAGTCATTATTATTTCCGTTTGCCAGATCAGCTGAATTATATGGATGAACTTTCCCTGTTTCATCAGCTTTTGCATTGGCCACTTGCATCGATTCCAGCCCGGTCATAATCTGGAATGGGTTTTGCGTTTGCTGAACCCCATAATAGCCATCATATTGAACATCGGTTTTACCGGCCCTCCCACGTTTTGTGGTGATCATAATAACACCGTTGGCTCCGCGTGCACCGTAAATGGCAGTTGCGGAAGCATCTTTCAGAATCTGAATATCCTCAATATCATTGGGGTTGATATCCATTCCGGTGGAGGAAGGAAAACCATCGACCACATATAATGGTTCGTTGGTTGACTTGATGGAGTTACCGCCGCGCACCCGGATAATTGCCTGGGCACCCGGGGCAAAACTTCCCTGGCTAACCATAACACCGGCTGCACGTCCCTGGATCGCCATTGCAGCATTTGCGGTTGTTCCGCCCAGGTTTAGCTTATCCTTAGCAATGGAACTGATAGCACTTGTGAGGTTAATCTTCTTTTCAGAACCATAACCAACAACCACCACCTCATCAAGCGAGGTGACATCAGTAGTCAGGGCAACATCTATCACAGACTGATTGCCTACTGTGACTGTTTGTGAAACATAGCCCAAAGATGAGAACTCCAGTTTTGAGTTTGCATCCGGCACATCAATAGAATACTTTCCGTTTGCATCGGAGCTGGTTCCGGTTGAGGAGCCAACTACCAAAACATTGGCACCAGGCACACCAACACCGGTTTTTGCATCGGTAATTGTTCCGGTAACCTTTTTCATTTGCAAATCCGCTGCCCTGACCCCTGTTGACAGAAGGCTGGAAACAATCAGGAAAAGCATAAAGACCCGACAAATCCCGGGTAGGGCTTTGGCGCAAACCCTTAGTTTAAAGGGCTGTTCAGCACTGCTTTCTTTCATAGATTTCATAGGTATTAGTATTTCATAACAACAATAATTAAAAATTTTCATAATCAGGCAAACACATAGGTATAAACTAATCGATTGGTCATCATCCGTTGCATAGGGTTTTGATTAGTAATGCCCATATTCCTGTAGTGTTTCCCACCACGCCATGATATTTTCGGGGGGAACCCCTTCCTGAATAACATGTATCGGGGCAAAAATAAAACCGCCACCCGGAGCCAGGTCATCAATTCTTCTTTTTGTTTCATCCCTTACCTGCTGAGGTGTTCCATAGGGCATAACCGACTGGTTATCGCAGCTTCCTCCCCAAATGGTCAGGTCATTACCAAATTCTTTCTTAAATTTTCCGGTATCCATTCCGGAGCAATTAACCTGAAAAGGGTTCATAATATCAACTCCGGCCTCAATAAGCAAAGGAAACGTTTCCATTACCGCGCCATCATTATGATAAAAAATATACACTTTTGATTTTGCCGTTTTTTTAATGAACTCAAAGAGTTTTTTGTGATAAGGCCAAATCAATTCTTTATAAAGGTCAAGAGAAACAAGAAGGCTGTTTTGAGCACCCAGATCATCGGCCGTTGAAATGATAAGTACATTTTCACCTACAGCGTTAAGAGCCCTTTCCCAGTATTGCATTTTAACTTCCAGAATCCTGGTCATAATCGCATGAACAATTCCCGGATTGGCTATCATATCCATAAAGAATTGCTCATAACCGCGCATCCACATGGCGTGCTCCCACATACCAGAACTCATTCGTTCCAGGAAGCAGGCTCTCTTTTCGAGATAAACAATATTATCGGCGGTATTTTTCAGATTAACATACCGTGCTGGGTCAAGGGCATCCGGCCAGGGGTATCTTTCAATATCAGCAATGGTTTCAGCAGATGCAAGCGGACTATGGTACAGATCGTAATAATGACCGTTGGCCAGCGGCATACGCCAGCCCATTCCCCATTCATCAATGATGTGGTCATATCCACCGTAAATTCCCAAATTCTTTTGAAGGATCGGATTCACCGGCGGCTCAGGCAACACACCCTTAACGTCAATTTTAAGCGCGCTCATAACATCTTCTTCAACCTGTCCGATCTGTGTGATTTTATCCTTCAGTTTTACATCGCCGGGTAATCCAAGATACTGTTTTAACTTACGCAGTGCATTGATATTGATACCGGTAACGGCCGCAGCACCCAAGTCAAATGGAATTTTATCTGCCTCTTTATGCTCAAGGGCAAGTTTCACTCTTTCATAGCTGGTATATGCTTTCATTCTGATATTTAAAATGAAATTACTACAGCTACTCCAACCTGATTATTGTTGTTGCCTTGCTTAAACGTTGGTTTTTCCACCTTTCCCTCCCCCAATGTACCTTCCAAAGATAAAAACCTTTTTAATATACCGTTAAAAAGTTTGGATTTTTTTTGCCGGACCAGGGAATAAACCGAATCAAAAGGTAGCCGTTAACCAATTTCCAAACCCAGGATGGCATCCAGTACCATTGCAAGAGAGCCAACCACTGTGGCATATTCCTTAAATTCAGCGGGCAGAATTTCCACTTCACGGTTAGGCAGCAGCACCCGTTTGCGGATTTCATTATTCAGGGGTTTCCAAAAATACTCGCCGCTTAAGCTCAGTCCGCCCCCAATAAAAACATGCGTTGGATCAAGCAGGTGAATCAGGTTTGCCACACCCATACTTAGCCATTTAATTGCATTTAAACAGATCTGTTCGGCAAAAGGATTTCCTTTTTGAAACGCTTCAAAAACAATTTTTGCATCTATCCTGTCCACTTTTACATGGCATTCTGTTGAAATGGACCGGGCAGCTTCCGCATTTTGGCGTGCAGCCAGGCCAATACTTCTTCCGGAGGCCAAAGCTTCCAGGCACCCTTTCCTTCCGCAAAGACAAATTACTTCACTGGCAGGATCAACCGTCATATGCCCGAATTCACCTGCATACCCTCCGCCCCCGTGAACCAATTGCCCTTCAACAACAATCCCTGCAGCAATTCCATATCCTACATTGGCCACAACAAAATTACGCAGTTCATGCCCCTTGCCAAATGCTTTTTCACCCAAAGCCATCAGCCTGGTGGAGTTTTCCAAAAACAAGGGTATCTTTATTCTGGCTTCCAAATCCGCCTTCAGCTGCTTTTCGCTCCATTCGAACCCTGAAGAAAACTTCACCGTTTGCTTAGCTTTATCCAGCAATCCGGCAACACCAATTCCTAGACCAATAACTGTTTTAGGATCAAGACCCCGCTTTGACAGCAACCTTTCCACCACAAGAACCACCATATCAACAACCGCTTCATACCCCTCATGAGTATGAGTTGGCAGCTGCACTTCCATTTCAATTTCCGCATCCAGATCCGCCAGCACTCCCCTGATCAGGGTAGCGCCAAGATCGATCCCCAGCACGTGCCTCCCTTTTGAATTAAACTCCAGGATAACCGGCGGACGCCCGCCACTGCTGTCACCCATTCTTCCATAACGGACCAACTGCTCATCATTTACCAACCGGTCAACAATGCGTGATACGGTTGGTGCTGCCAGTCCGGTAAGCTTTACCAGATCTGCCCTGCTTATGGAATGTTTTTGACGGATTAACTGGAGAATCAATCTCCTGTTAATCCTGATCATCACCTCAGAATCGACCTTTTGGGTTAGCCTTTTGGACATAGCTTTATTTCAACACACAAATATAGCAATCCAATGGGTGATTCTTTTCCTGCTGTTAGAAACAAGAATATCTCAACTGGACAGTTGAATTTTCGAAAACAAACACCAGTTTCTAACAGGCTATAATAAAGTTTATGGCCGGGCTCAGTACTTTACCTTAATACTGAGAGACCCCGGAACCTTGTTCTCCGATGCCACCATCACATACCCACCTCCGCTTCCGGAAGTTATTGCACCCGGATAAAATGGGAAATAACCGGTTTCCATTTCCTGAAAAACCCAGTCGGGCACCGTGTACGGTAACATTCTTTTCCAGGCTAGAAAAGTATCTTTCATCGACTGACCCAGGCCTGCAACATCTTTTCTGACAATACTTTCCCAGCATCGGTCACCGGCTTCTCCCAATTCACGAACAATATCAGGTTCGAGGTGCTTTTCCATCAATGGATTATAACCATCGGGACGCGGCTTGAGCGGAACCAGGTGGATAACCCCTGAAAGCCAGTCGCATATGTCGGGACTTATTGTTGTTTCGATTTTTTGTGGCCAGTAACTTCCATTGTAGTACAAACGGTTGATCCCTGGTTTTAATAAACCCAGGTGATCCTGTGATCCGGAAACATAAGTATTCTGAAAATTTTCAGCGCCAAATAAAAGGTGGGCATTGCGGACAGGATCGCCGGATGGCAGCTGGTTTCCCCATAGTTCAATGGCAATGCTCCGCGAGCTGGTTGCCATACCGCTTCTGTCGTTGAAATCGATGGTGGGCCATATCTGGGCGACTACCACCGATCCCGGATAAACTGCGGATACCCAGGGTTGATCCATCCATCCGCCGGCAATGCAGATACGATACGGAAATCTCAGGTCCTTTTTGGTTTCGGAGCTGGATCGTGCCGGTAATCCCTCCTCGGGTATCCGGTCGAGCACCACGTATTCCACGCCCAGCCTTTCGCAAAGCTCCCTTTTTGCTTCCGAGCCCCCATCAAAATTAACAATAAAAATATCGGGTTTCAGCCGGGCCATGTCTTCTGCAAAATCGAGCATACCCATGCCCGATCCAATTGCTGCCTCCTCAACATAACGGATTGAACCCACCATGAATTTACGTTCCTCCTGCGAGAAATAAGGGGCCTTTCCCTTCAGCTGTCTGATGTTTTCATCTTGTCCTACAAACACATACAACTTTCCGTAAGCAGCGGCTGTTTTAAAAAACGCAATATGCCCGGCATGAAGCAGGTCATAACAGCCGCTCACCATTACTTTCTTATCAGCGGCCATGATTAATTAAACCTTACCGTTTTCTTAGTTTTTTTGGCTTCAATCATCTGCTCCCGTATCCAGGAGTAGGTTTTCCTGAGCCCATCCATTAACGGAATGGAAGGTTCCCAGTTCAGATAGTGACGGATCAACGTGTTTTCGCTGTTCCGGCCCCGTACCCCTTTGGGTGCACTCAGATCATACGAACGGTTTAATTTATATCCCCCAATTTCCTCTGCCATGTCGGCAAGTTGGTTTATCGATACCATCTCGCTGCTGCCCAGATTGATAGGTTCTTCAATATCGCTGTACATGATGTCCAGTATACCCTTTATGCAATCATCAATATACATGAAACTGCGCGTTTGAAGACCATCACCCCAAATCAGAATATCCTTCACTCCGTTCAACTCACCATCAATCACCTTGCGGCACAACGCTGCAGGAGCCTTTTCACGGCCACCATCGTAGGTGCCATACGGACCGTATACATTATGAAACCTGGCTACCCGCACAATTATTCCATAATCTTCATGAAAATGCCGGCACATCCGCTCGCTGAAAAGCTTTTCCCAGCCATACCCATCTTCAGCCATCGCCGGATAAGCATCCGATTCACGAAGTCCGGGGTTATCAGTATCCGTTTGCTTGGTAGCATTGTAAACGCAGGCTGAAGATGCATAAAAGAAACGGTCAATTCCTTTGTCGCGGGCAGCCATCAATAAATGGGTATTGATCAGCACACTCAGCATGCAATCGGCCTTGTGCGTTTCAATAAATCCCATTCCACCCATGTCTGCAGCCAGATTAAACACCTCATGATATCCATTTAAAGCCTGATAACAATTCTCCTTGATGGTCAGGTCGAGAATCAGGTTATCGGATTCCTCAGTAATTTGGTACCACTGATTTAAAGGTTTCTTGTCCACGGCACGCACCTCATAACCTTTTGCGATCAAAGCTTTTACCAAATGGCCTCCAATAAAGCCGCCAGCACCTGCAACTACTACTTTTTTCATATTTTTTATCGTTTAAATTTCAATGAACTATTCCAGTTAAATTCTCCGGAAAGCACCAACTCCTCAGCCTGCATTATAAACTCCGACTGTATCTCGCGTATCAGCCGTTCAACAGCAGTTTTACCCATCAAGCGGGGATCCTGGCTGATAACTGATAGTGGAGGGCTAAACATTTCGGTTATTTCAGGAAAGCCAAATCCTGCTACCCCAATATCCTGGGGAATGCGCAATCCCAGCTCCCTGCAAGCTTTATACACCCCAAGTGCCACCCGGTCATTAACAGTCAAAACGATTTCCGGGAGGTTTCCCCGTTTGTGCAATTGCATAAAGGAATCATAACCATGGTTAACTTCATAGCCCCCTTCAATAATCCACTCCTTCCATAATATCAAACCATGTTTTTCCATGGCAGTCTGAAAACCCAGCAGCCGTTTTCTACCTACACTGGCTGCTGAATATCCTGCCAGGTGGGCTATCCGGGTAAATCCAGCTATAACCAGCTGATCAATAGCCTGGATCACGCCTTTGAAATCATCGAATACCACACTGCTGAAACGGGAATCCGTTAATGCCCGGTCGAAAAACACCAGTGGTATTTCCATTTTCCGAACACTTTCAAATATCTCTGTATCTGTGGTTTGCTGCGATAGGCACACCAGCAATCCGTCAACCCTTTTACCAATCAGATTTTGAATATTCTTTTTTTCGATGTCCGGATTTTCCCTGGATACCGCAAGCAAAACCTGATAGCCCTTTTCTGTGGCGGCATCAATCATGCTGTTGACTACATGACTAAAAAAGCTATTCTCGAGATCAGGAACAATTACCCCAATGGTTTTAGTTGTCCGGGAGTTGAGTTGCTGTGCAATCTGATTGGCGGAATAGCCCATCTCGCCGGATGTTTGCAGCACCTTTGTTTTCATGGCGGCGGATATATCCGGGTGATCCCTGAGTGCTTTGGAAACCGTTATGCGGGAAACTTTCAATTTCCGGGCTATATCTTCCTGTGTTATATGCTTCATTATCAATATACTTTCCCGATAACTTTCTCGTGTACTTTCGCGTGTACTTTCACGGGTAAATATATAAATATTTTAAACAAACAGGAATCGATCTAAAATGAACGCTGATGACGCAGATTAATAGGATAAAATATGATTCTAAATCAGGGTAATATCATATGAATCTGCGTTATCAGCGTTCAAATCTTCATTTTCGGTCGCGGCTTTGCCGGTCAATCATCCAACCCGGGTATTCAGGGCTCAATTGGCTGATTTCATTAAGCTTTTCAAGCTCCTCATTGGTGAGCTGAACATGAACGGCATTCAGGTTATCTGCAAGTTGCTGAGGTTTATTGGCGCCAATGATTACGGAGGTTACCACCGGCTGATGTAATAGCCAGGCAAGGGCGATCTGCGCTACGGTAACCTGTTTTTCGTTGGCAATAATTTGCATTACATCAATAATATCGAATGCTTTGGATTTATTAACCGGAGGGAAATCGAAATTCGAGCGTCTGCCCTTTTCCGAATCTGTTTGTCTTGTGTATTTCCCGCTTAAAAGCCCTCCGGCCAGTGGGCTCCATACCATGAGGCCCATTTTTTGATCGAGGAGCATCGGTACCAGTTCGCGTTCCAGATCGCGGCCGGCAATGGTGTAATAGGCCTGAAGTGAAACAAACCGGTTGAGCTGCCTCTGCTCAGAAATGCCATGCGATTTCATGATGTGCCAGGCAGCCAGGTTGCTGCATCCGATGTAACGCACTTTCCCGCTTTTCACCAAATCATGGAGTGCTTCGAGGGTTTCCTCCAATGGAGTGCAGGGATCAAACCCGTGAATCTGATATAGATCGATATAATCCATTCCAAGACGCTTCAAGCTCTCGTCGGCTTGCTGCAGTATATGCTTGCGGCTCAAACCGGAATCATTGGGACCCGGTCCCATCTGTCCCCTAACTTTGGTTGCAATTACCAGATCGTGGCGATTCAAACCCAGATCGCGTATGGCCTGCCCGGTCATTTGCTCACTCAATCCCTCGCTGTAAACATTGGCGGTATCGATAAAATTTATCCCGCTGTCAACTGATTGCTTCACCAGGGCATTTACCTGGTCCTGCGCAAGGGTTCCGATAGCGGTCCAAAAACCACGACCGCCAAAGGTCATCGTACCGAGGCAAAGCTCAGATACTTTCAATCCGGTATTCCCTAAAAACTTGTATTTCATATAAATAAGTATTGATTGATTTCAAACCTCAATAACTAAAATGCCGACAATAATGAGTTTCAAATCGACGTAATATCATATAAATCAGCGTTATCAGCGTTCATTCCTAAATGCGAACCGAAAAGTGCAGCCTCTCTACCTGACCACAATTTCGTCAACAAAAACCCATGAAGGACCACCAGCTGATGGATGCCACTTTGGATTTACCTTCGTCCCCCTGACTTCAAAACGCACATATCGAACAGGAATAATACCCGGTTTGAATGAAAATGTTTTGGTGACTTCCTCTTTCTTTTGATCGCCCGGTATCGCAATGGTTCCGATAGATTTAAAGGCTTTGCCATCGTCGGACACCGAACAGGATACGGATGCCGGATGAAGTATCCAGCTTTTAGGGTCATACAAGGTGCTGATCTCAATGGAAACTGGTTTCTGAGTGACACCCAAATCAGTATTGATGGTAAAATCCTGTGCTTCCCATCCCAGCCAGTGAACTTTAAAATCATTGGCTCCTTTCACTCCATTGGTCAGATAGGTAAGATCGCCACCCCCGTATTTAGTGGAAGGCAGAGGATTTGCAGTAACCGGCTTCTGAAAAGCCAGGTTATCATCAATCTCTACCTTCAGAAACCGCTTTGTGGATTGATAATAATTCTCCGGTGATAAACCTGCTTCACTTAACGTTCTCACCTTAGCATCTTTGCATGTTTGATAAAAATCGTCCAGCATTTTGACCATTCCATCGCGGAGAACATATTTTTTGCCATTCACACTATACCAGCCCCTTGCCGCAAACATGTGATTTTTTGCGATTTCCATTGCGGCATACTGAACCGGAAGCAGATAGGTTTTAACATGAAGCAGCAGTTCCGGCTGGTCTTTAACGGCTGCGGCTGCCTGATCGAAATATCCAAGATACCGGGCAATATTGGATTCTGAGAGGAATGTATTTTCATGTGCAGTTGGGTGGCCGTAAATATCGAGCCACTCTCTGGTTTTTAAAATCTCACCCTCAAGTGTATCGAGATAAGTGCGGATAAAAGGTGCAGCTGGTCCAAAATAACCGTTCATAAAATCATTGATTACGGAATCCGCCTTGATATCGGGATTCCAAAGTATCCGTGCCAGCAAGTATGATTTCAGCTCTGAGAATTCATGGCCAACATCGGTATTGCTTTGCTGAAATTGCGAA
>CAIXKO010000411.1 GCA_903919925.1 uncultured Bacteroidota bacterium
GCTGTTTCCAACAGTGGATCTAATGAAATCCCCTTGTTTACAGCGTTTAGCATCCACAACTCAGGCAAGGTTTTTCCAACACTGCAGGCACGTTGCAATCCACCGGCCAGGTTATCCGGCATATACTTATCATATAGCTGGAACATAATTACATTACCTAAAAAATAGTTATACAGGTAAAGGCTTCCGGTAATAAAATGATTGTAAACCGACAGGATATGCTGGTCCCTGATTCCTCCGAATACCGGGGCATAATACTGGTTCCAGATATCACCGCTGATTTTAAGGACTGCGGAATGCAATTCGGCGGGAGTGGCTGCCGGGTTGGCATACATCCATTTCCATGTTTCAATGTCGGTTAGCGACTGCCCTCCCAGATCAACCAGGTACCAAAGGGAAGCCAGCGCAAGCATATCCTTTTGATTTTCTGCACTTACCGGTTTTAAATCCAGTCCCTCTATGTTTTTATACGCCAACATTTCGGCCAAACCCTCTGTGATTCCACCAGTTGGAACATCGGCCAACAGGAAATTATCGATATCCCTGGTAGAATATATTCCACATACAACATGTCCAAGTTCGTGCATGGCAATACGATAGCCCTTGTAATCGAGTCCCTGCGGGTTGAACACCGTTGTCATTAAAGCCGTATCGCCTCTCATGGCTGGCTGGTCGGAATATCCACCAGCAGCGATAGGACGCACACGGGCATGGTTGCCGATGTAAGAAGCTTCCGGTTCATTGAATCCCATTTTGACCAGTATTTTCGGCAGATCCAATTGTAGTGCCTTCGGATCAGGGTACTTTAACCGGGTTATTGAATCCAGCATGTTGGCCGGATAGGCAGACTGGCTCTGGAATCCGCTGTACCATATATCAAACGGCTGCAATGGGCGTCCCAATCGTTTAGCAATCAGATTACCAACCGATGCAATGACCGGATCCGCCAAAAAACTCCGGATCAGGCCTTCAACCTCTTCCGGTTTAAGATTTGAGCTTTCGAATGTTCTGGTGATAACCGTGGACCCACCAGGATACAGCTTATCGCGGGAACTTTTATTCTTAAACTCTGCCAATAACCCGGAATATCTTTTTACGCCCTCCATTTTAGACTCAACCGGTATGGATTTACCTGATTTCATTTTGTAAAGCCGGTTGGTCCAGGGGTTCCAATAATTTGAGGTATCGCTGATAAAATCCTCCGGAACGGTGCCATTGGTAATATGATCGACAAGCTTCCCGGCAATCTCCTGCCGCGCCAAACCGCCGGGCCGTGTATAATCTTCCTTTAAGTTGTCCCTTAACCCGAAATGACTGTGCAGCGACAATGGTTTTGTGAATGGGAAACTACCATCGGGTGAGCAAATATGATCCATACGAAAAAAATATTTCCCGATATACTTCTGAAATTCTTCCACCTCCCCAACAGCATCGGCCTGAAAATCCGGAGCTTCCCTCTCTGCAAATGAATCCCCGAGACGAACCATCGCCCATTGCATCCGATCCCATTTCTTTCCATTAAGGCGCTTTTCATCAAGGTTATAAGAGGGAAAATTCAGTTGAATAAAAAAGGCAATTTTCCCCAACCAGGGATCAGCCTGCGGAATATTATTCCTGAAATACTGGTCTGCTTTCAGTTCCTTTCCATCAGTAAAAGTCCTGGATTCAGTAAATTGATAGCGTATCCTGGAAAGATATCCGTTTTGCAAGGTCAGATTCTGCTGTATCTTTAGAAAATTAGCAATTAAATCTGAACCTACAATGAAGTTTTCCTTGCAGAAGGCTTCAAAATCGCTGGCTGTTCCATCAGTTATTCTCCAGCTTTTGGATAGCTGGGAAGTTCCCCTCATGATGCGGTCCCGGCATTGTTCCCCATTCTTTTTAATCAGCTCATCCTGGATTTTGACCAGCGTTTCATCAGGAATAAGAAGATTAGTTGTTTGGGACTTAACGATAAGGGTTTTAAACAAGACCATCTCATACGGACTATATACCTTGTAATCATTAGTATACAAATCATGCTGCCAGATTCTGTTGTACGGAAGGTTGGCTGGCCGGTGCCCCCAGGGAAGTTGTGTTTGCGTTTTCCCGTTTACCAATCCCCAGTGTAAACAACCTACGTTTTCATTGAAAAATACCGGCAATACACTTTCAACGGTCGAACCCATTGGACGGTTCAGCCATTCGCTGCAAATAATCGGGCGCTGA
Source organism: uncultured Bacteroidota bacterium (assembly GCA_903919925.1). Classification (GTDB taxonomy): domain Bacteria; phylum Bacteroidota; class Bacteroidia; order Bacteroidales; family UBA12481; genus UBA12481. Next base: position 2,209 of record CAIXKO010000411.1, read on the forward strand.
TGCTTTTTGAGCTTGGTAATCAGCTTCTCCACTTCCTCTTTTGATGAATAGCAGTGAAACGTTATGATATCGGAATTACCAAAAATAATATCATCAAGTGCCTGATCGCCATTCCAATAAGCAATAGTCAGTGGCTGCAATGGGTTGATATCCCGGGCCCATTTAAACACTTTGCGGACCAATGGGTAACTATTATCGCTCAACGCGCTCACAGAGGGCTCGTTATATAGATCCCAAGCTAAAATGGCGGTATCATTTTTAAAGGTACCGATAACATCCTTGACATATTTTTCGAGCCGGTAATAGGAGTTGGTATCCTTCACCATTGTGTGACCCGGGCTAGGCGACCAGGCCCAGGCATACCATCCCTCGCGGGGTTCTGGTTGTTTACCCAGGCTGGGATCATCATTTTCACCAAATACACAATCGTCGAAGAAAGCCGGCATCACCTTTATTTTATGTTTGGTGCATATCGATAGAAACTTTGCAAAGGTTTCCCTGAAATACTTTGGATCGTTCTCCCAAACCATAAATTGAAGCACGACTCGCAGAGTATTGAATCCGGTAGATTCAGCAAGATCCAGCTCTTTATCGATCAATTCCGGCGAAAAGCTGGTTTTATCCCACATGGCGGTGTAATTGATTGCGTTAGCTGGAATATAATTAAAACCGCAAACCCATGGATGCTTCTGGTACCATGTCCATGCCTTATCTGTACTCCATTGAATACCTGAATTTTGTGCCTGAACTGCGTGTATACTGAACAGAAACAGGATAATGCCACAGGTAAATATTTCTTTTTTAAGAGTTTTCACAATATTGGTATTTATTTACTTATTAATCCCAGGGGTGAAGCAATACTTTACCGCAATTGCCCGTCAATTGCAATTTAAAGGCCTCTTCTGTTTCTGTAAGGGCAAATGTGTGAGTGATCATTTTAGTAATCTGCTCATTACAACCAGCAATCGTAGCCATAATTTCGCTGGCCAGGTTCAAATTCCAGTGCCAGCTTCCATTTAGAGTAAGCCCTTTCCTGATCAGGTCATCGCTGACTTTCACGTTGAGGCTCCCTGATTCGCCGACAAAAGCCACCTGGCCCTTCCGGCGGGTACCGTCGATCGTTATTCTCTGATATATCTCCCCACCTGAGCATTCAATCGATTTATCGGCTCCATGACCTCCGGTTAGCTCCCGGATTTGGGTTATGCAATTGGCACTGTCAGGATTCAAAACTGCTGAGGCTCCTAACTCCAGCGCCAGTTTTGCCCGGTACTGGTTCCTGGCAATGCCAATCACTCTGGCCCCTTTGGAAATACAGTTGATTACAGCACCTAAACCAACAGGTCCCAATCCGGTAATCATAACCGTATCGGATGAATTTATTCCCAGTGAATTCACGGCTCCAAAACTGGCACCCAAACCACAACAAGCCATGCTTGCATGGTCATAAGTCATTACATCAGGAATGGGAAGGAGCAGCCAATTATTCTTAATAACATACTGGGAATAAGTGGCTTTGCCGGTTTTTTCGGCACTTGAATCAAATGGTTCAGCCATATTCTCACAATGAATATAATCGCCGCTTAAACACAGATCACAATTGCCGCACGGATAACCTGGCATCACCACAACTCTGTCACCAACTTTCACCTTACCAGGAATTGCCACTTCAACCACCTCACCCGCAGCCTCATGCCCAAGGCACACTGACATGGTTCCATCTCGGTAGTGGTAAAACTCAGTGCACATGGGAGAGGTATGCACCTTAACAATGGCAAAATCACCTTTTGCCTTTGGAATCTCCTCCTCAATTAATTCAACACGGCGATCTGATCTGATGATTACTGTCTTCATGATTATTCAGCCTGATTGCGTTACACCTTCAGCTTAAACAAATCAAAAAACTGTCGGGTGCCATCCTTCGGTTCATTTGATATGCTTAAAAAAATGAAATCCCCTTTTCAATTCACTTCCTTTGCCGGTTAGCCGGTATTTCTGTTTCGAGCTATTCGGAGAATCTGGCAGGGTCATCTCAATAAATCCAGCTTTCATAGCGGGAGAAAGATATTTTTCCCTGAAATTCCCGATGTGCTTAAGCCCCAGTAATCCAATCAATTCTGACAGGCTTTTTTCATCTGACAGAATTGTTATCAGCCTTAAAACCAATTCACCCGAATGGACTGCAGCTTGTCCGGTAACATAATCTGCAGCCTGGTCGGCAACTTGGTCAGTAGGGAGGTCTGTATCTTGGTCTCTAGCTTGGTCACTAGCTTGGTCACTAGCTTGGTCACTAGCTTGGTCACTAGCTTGGTCACTAGCTTGGTCACTAACTTGGTCACTAGCTTGGTCAGAAAATAAAAGACTATTTCTGAACACTATTCCTTTTTGAGTTAACCGGTACTTTTGATTAGGGCTGTTGGGTTTTTCTTGAATGACCATCTCTACAAATCCTTGATCAATAGCTGGATTTAGGTAATTATCCCTAAAATACGCCCGATGTTTAAGCTGTAATGCAGCTTGGATATCTGCACTTTTCATTTCGCCAAAAAACACAATCAATATTCTTTTGATACCTTCAGCAACATGTCCGGCAGCTTGTCCGGCAGCTTGTACGGTAGCTTGTACGGTAACTTGTCCGGTAGCTTGTCCGGTAGCTTGTCCGGTAGCTTGTCCGGTAGCTTGTCCGGTAACTACTAAAGGCCTCCATATCAAAACTTTAAATCCTTCTTCAAGATTAATTTCCGGTTCATTTAATCCTGCTTCTTTACATAATCTATAGATTTCACCTGTGCCCGTTCCATATCTTTCGATGTATCCGGCCTGATACAATGGTTCAGCCAGCAGTGGATTAGTAGGGTAGGATGCATGATCGGTCTTGAGTTTTTCAATGCTTAATTCGGGGTCCAGCCGGCCTGGGTTTATGATCTCAAGACGATTGGCAAACAGTGTCACCTGAACGCTTCCATTGCTGTTATAATCGCGATGGGCAACTGCGTTAACGATGGCTTCAGCAACCACAGCCGGAGGAATTTCATATTTAACCGGAGCCTGAACACTCAGATCACGTGTTCCTACTGAAACACTGATTTTCGACAGCACAAAATCGACAGCCTGATCAACTTGCTCAAACACATCGCCTTTGATCACTTTATGATCGGGGATGGGTTTATGTACATGCAAGCCATGAAAATGAGCGCATTTTATGATGGCTGTTGGAAAAAACCGTTGCGGGTTGCCTGCGAATGCCAGTACAGCGCTGTTGGTTAACTTTTCACCATCAAGCATATTCATGTGCGCCAAAACCTTTCTTACCGGTGTACCTTCACGCAAAGGAAAACCTCGTTTAACCCTGGCAACTCCAATGAAAGTTTCAATTTTATCGGGTTCAATATCATCCATCGTTGCTTTATCGTTTAATCGCTCATCGAAGGCTGAAAAAGAAACTAATCCTTTGTTTTTCAACAAGGTAACAAAGGCACTATTAACTTCCGATACCAATTCCCCAATCGATTCGAACCGTTTGTATGACAGTTGCATTTGAATCTCAGATAGGAGCAACATTTCCTTTGCGTTTCGGGTAACGGCTAAGTTTCCTTTTATAAAGGCCAGGCGATCAAGATTCAATTGACGGGCATAATGATATTCATGCTCAGTGGGTGAAACACCCGTTTCATCCTCATACCCGTATTGCTGTCCAACAAGAATAATGAAAACCTGAGCTTGCCTGATCTCACTGGTATAAACCTTACTGGGAGCCTGAACGTCAGCAGGAAGCTTTTCGAAAATTACCGGTTCAAAAAAGCCACTAAGCAAAGCATCGGTTTGAAAATGCTGGTACAAGGCTTTCCTCTCTTCAGCAAACTCACTCTGGACACTAGAAATGAAAACTTTCAGCTTCTGCATAAAGGCTCTGCATTAACATCCTGGGTACGGCAATTTCTGATCTGGATAAACCCCGAAGGTACAATACTTTTGGAGCATTTTAGCCCATGATTTATCTGACCGCCCATCATTTTTTCACAATAACGCACCGGTTCACCAGTCACAGCAGTATCATCAGGAGGCTTTTCATTTTTTCGGAGCGGTTGCCGGTAATGCAATCGTAACCTCAAAAAATGTTAGCGCTGCAATGCCGTTCAATCCCCACAGGAGATTCTCCTGGCTCCAGGTTTTGCTATCGAGATAAGTGATCTTTTGTGCAGAAGCAGGCTCACTGAGTTTTATCCTTAGAATATTCCCTGACACGCTTCCGGATACCACTTTGCCGGCCTCCCCATCCAGGTAAAACTGGCTGATTAAAGACTCTTTCCAAACAACCGGCTGATCGAATTCCAATATGATCTCATTCTTTTGATTATCTGCAAAATAAGCCCTTTTCAGATCAGGCGGCGAAATGGAATGGTCAAACACTTTTCCATAATTAAAATGCTCAACCAGTGGGCAAATGAGATGTGCGATCTCCGCATAACCTTCCGGAGGAAAATGACAGCCTCCTGGAGGTTTGATCCCAAGAGTCGACATAATACTCATATTTGAAAAATCCTGCGGCAAAGTCCGCTGCACTTCCCGAAGCATATTATCAGAGCCGTTCTCAGTCATAGCACAGGACCGTGGCCAGATCTGGAAAATATAATAATGTTGAATATTAGGATAATCGCGCTTCCACGATCCAGACATGTCAATAAAATACTGCCGGTAATCTTCCCAACCAAAACGACCGCTCGGGCCGGCAGCTCCCTGGTCATTCTCCCCCTGATGCCAGAAAACGCCTCGTACTCCATGAGTCAGTCCAGCATTTTGTATCCTCCAAAGCAGTCGTCCATAGATGGTTGTTGAGTCTGTGGGATTCATTTCATTCCGTTGGTGAACATCGATTCTACTTCCCCCAACCGAACCATTAATGATACAAACAGGCATTTTCTGATCAGCAATCAGCTGCTTTCCCAGCTCGATGCCCCAGTACCCAATTTGCAGCTTAGCTCCTTGATTATCATACGAAACCGCGTTTCCCCATAGGTTTAAACGGCATTTCTCAGGATCCGTATCTGCACAGCCAAAACTTCTTAGAAAATCGCTGGTGTATGGATTTACTGCCTTTCCATAATCATTTGCCTCGGCATTCGACTGTCCATCAATAACATAAGCATCGCCACAAACAATATTCCGGACCGAATTAATAACCTGACGGGTGCCGCCTTTTACTGACCCAAAATCCACTGAGTAATTGATCAATCCGGCCTTCAACTTAGCGGTTAATGCATAGGTATGATCGGCCTGTACTTTAAGTGTTTGGCTGCTAAACGGTTTACCATCAGCATAAATCCGGATAAAAACTGAATCCGCCGGCTCTGCAAGTATGCCGTTGTAATATAGTGTTCCTTCGTTCTTATTATCGCGTGCATAAAACTGATTATCAACAGGTTTCTCTTCTTTTCCAGGAATTCTCTGAATCCACGGATCGGATTTAGGTTCCTTTATCATAACTGAAACTGCCGATGTTTTATCCGCACCACCGTTATTCAGTGCCAGATTGATGGTTATTTTACCACTGCATTGCGATCTTTCCAGCAGTAACCGGTCGGGCAATACTTTTTTGATTACTGCACCACCTGATACCGTCCATTTATAAATCAACTTTTCGGTCCCCTTAACCTGCATGGTTTTTAGATTGCTGATCACAGGAACCACTTCCATCTGACTGCGACCGTTCCATTCCGCTGGTGCCTTCAATGTAAAAACAGGTTCCGGAATGGCTTCGATTATAGTCACCGGAATACTCAATTCCCTGACCTTATCGGGATATACAGCCTTAAAAAGTAGCACAAACGACTCGCCAGCTAATACCCGTCCTGCCTTTAAAGTATGGGAAAACTGATCAGTGGAAACAATGCTTTCCTCGCCATTCCTTTTAACGATCCAATAAACCTTTTGAGCTCCTCCGGCCTCCGCGTTAACTGATATTTCCGCACCCTCGGCTATTTTAATATCCGGAACTGACGCAGAAAAACCATCACCCGGCTGAACCAGTGACCCCACCAGGGTTTGCAAAGGTTTTTGATTTTCATATTCCAGCTTTATCCAATCTGAAGAACGGGCTACCGATGAAACTCTCACTTCATCGATATCCCCGGTAAACCAGTAATCATCCTTCCAGCCGCCGATCCACATTCCAGCCGGGCTCTTAATAGCAAGCGGATTCTTTACCGATGAAGAAACGCCATCCAGCCGGCCATTAACATAAACGCGTGAGTCACCTTCGCGATAAGTATGAACCACATGAATCCATTGCGATAGCGGAAGCTTTGAGGAGCCGGTAACATTTGCCCCGGACCAGTAGCAGTCTATCCTGATCTTTGGCGGACTGGCGAATTGCATGGTTACCTTACCGGTTTTTTCCTCGTTGCCCCATCCCAAAATCATGCCGTTTGGCAGATCGGCACGCACCCATGCCTCAGTTGTGCTGGATTGTGTGCCGGTTGGAAAAGTATTGATAATCTCTCCGCACGAAATGCCCTGACCTTCCTTAAAACGGGCAGCCTGGCCAACCATCCCGGAGGTAGCCGTTGTTCCTGAATTTTTGCCAGTTAAAGTTCCGGTTTCGTCCTTTAACGATTCATCCATGTGCAGAACAGAGAGATATCCGTTTGATTCATTAAACACGGCTTTTCCATTGGATTCACTTTTTGCTCCTGAATTTCCCCAAAAAGCTTTTATTTCCTGACGACTATTCCCATGGATTTCAGGTATCCTGACCCATATCGCCGCATAACCTTTTTGGGAATTCCATTCATCAATCTGATAAACCAGCGGAATTCCTGAACCTGTGGTGAAACGGATATCCCGGCCATCCGGCAAAGCCTGGCTGAATTTGAAGTTACCATTATTTAGCCTTACCAATAAAGGAAAATCCTTTTCAGAAGCAGATACCTGAAGATCAGCACCTTCAGGAGTGGTAAGCAAATATACAGAACCTGAATATTTCCAATCCCGATACGGGGTGGTTAATACAGATGCATCAAAATCATCGGTTACCACGATAACTTCAGCAGAAGGACTGCGTTTGAAATCCGTTAGCGGACAAGAAGTTAAATCGATTGACAAAGTTCCGTTAGTTATGGAAAACTTCAACGGCCGCTTCATCGGATCGGCTAGCATATAAACAGAGCTAATATTACCCAGATGGTTTTTCGTGATACCGGAAATGTCATTCACCAAAATTTTCTGGTCTGTCCAGTTTAATACATGAATGAATAATTGGTGGGGTTTAACGGTCAAACGGGTATTTTCCGGTGGATTAACCGGCAAACCATCTGCCCCGTAAATACTTGAACCGTATATATTTAACCACGCACCCATTTCATTTAAAATGCTCACAGCTTCCGGGATGATCACCCCTTTTCCATTTGGTCCAACATTAAGCAGATAATTGCCACCCTTGCTCACCATCTCAATCAGGTTGTGCACCGCCTGTTTGGGACTCATAAAACTATCGCGTTCAGAATATCCGTAAGAGAACCCAAAAGTGCCCGGATTTTCCCAACCCCCAGGCTGGTATCCTCCGGGGGTTTCATTGTCACCTTTGGAACCATAATCCCCGTCGGTCGATCCCACAAAATTGGAGATCCTACTATTTATCAAACAATAAGGCCGGACGGTATGAATCAATGAATCCAACCTGGCCACTTCGGCCCGGGTTTTTAATCCGATGCCATCAAACCAAACGATATCAACCGGATACCGGGTGACCAACTCCTCAACTTGTTTAAAAGCATAATTGGGGAAATAGTTATTGTGCCAGCGGTCCATCCCACCCGATTTATTGTTCGGATAATCCCAGAAATTACATTGTTTGTAATGGTCATCACAGGCGGCATCCGGGTGATGCCAATCGCGGTCGACCGAGTAATAAACCCCGAATTTTATTCCGGCCTTTTGGCACGCTGCCGCAAGTTCAGCCAATGGATCGCGCTTAAAACGGGTCATATCAACAATATCATAGGTGCTGACTTTTGAATCATACATGGCAAATCCATCATGATGTTTTGCCATCACCACGATATACTTCATACCCGCATTTTTAACTATCCTGATCCATTCTTCCGCGTTGAAATCTATCGGGTTAAACTCCCTGACCAGTGAATCATATTCAACGTTTGGAATCTGGCGAAACTTCAGCCATTCGGAATATCCATCCTGATATACCCCTTTCCAGGTGCCTCCAGCTTGGGAATAAGCTCCCCAGGTAATCATCATACCAAATCGCGCATCGAGCCACCATTTAACCCGTTCCTCTTTGGTGACTTTGTTCCCGGTTTTAATCTGTCCTACTACAGATGGAACCAAAAAAAAATATGGAGCGAGAATAATAATTGCAATTAATACAACCTTTATCCGGGTATTACGCGATTTATTAATTTTCATAGAATTAATTTTTGCTTAGTTGCGCGATGGTTTCCGTTGCAGCTTTGCTCACTACATTTCTATGCGATTTTTGGGTTTCAGCACGCTTTAAAAACGAGAGTTCCTTTTTACCGCCGCACTTTCCTATTGATCTTAAAACCTCTGCCTGAACAACATAACTATTATCCGATTCAAACACTTTCTTTAATAACTTAACAAACGATGGGTCCTTCAAATCACCCAGAATCCGAACAGCCGACTGCCGGACCTTGGAATTTTCATCTTTGACAGCTCCTTTTATCAGCTCCAAATAGTTACGTCCTGAATATTTTGCCAGATTAACCAAAGCTGCCTGGCGCACTGCCCAAAAAGAATCGCTGGTTGCCCGTTTTACCCATTCAGCCATAGCTAATGGATCGCTATTGTATGCTTTGAGCTCATCAACAGCTGATAACCTGCCAATTACATCATCATTTTCAGCTTGATAAATTAATTCACCAGACGACTTTTTAAAAGTAAGTTCCTTTAAAAGATAATTTCCCTCATCGAATCTTACCAGAAGCGGTTCCTGGTCAAACACAAATTCAAAGGATTCTGATTTGTTTTTCAACCATACTTCCTTCACCACTTTTTTACCTGGAAATGAAAAGCCCAGGTTAACCGGAACGGTATAGATCGGGACTCCGGGAAGAGAATCCTGCTTTTGTAAAATATTAATTTTAATAGTCTTGCCCGATTCGTCCCATTTTTTTGTCACCTCAAAAACAGCATGTCCGGGACTAAAGATATATTGATCAAAGAACCAATCCATATTTTTTCCGCTCACCTCCTTAACGGTCTTCATAAAATCATGGGTATCAACTGGTTTGAAAGCATTCTGATGCAAGAAGGTACTCAAGGTCCGAAAAAAAGCATCATCACCCAGAATATACCGGAGCAAGTGCAGAACATTGGCACCTTTAGGGTAGGTATGGCTATCGAAATTATCACCGGGATCGTTATACCGATTAAACACTATTGGCCTGATATATCGGTTATGGGCCTCGTTTAGATATTGGTTCTTTTTACCCAACAAATCATAAGCACCGGCATCCGCGCCATACTCGTTACGCGTATACAGATAATCGGAATAGGTTCCAAAACTCTCATTCAGCCAGGTATGCTCCCAACTCCGCAGCGTGATTAAATCGCCCCACCATTGATGAGCAATCTCATGTGCAATAACCCTTTCATAAGAAAAATCCTGCTCAGCATTTTTATCGGTCACCGCACCTTCACCTAAAAGTGTGGCCGTTGTAGCTTCGGCTCCTCCACCCATATAAGTTGATATCACCTGATCATACTTGGCCCAGGGATAGTTATAATTATACAACTTATTGAAAAAGCTGATCATGTGAGGAGTTTTGCTGAATGATCTTTTAGCATCTTCGATATGGTAATGATAAACCCAATAGTTGATGGGCAAAGATCCCAGAGAATCCTTAATAACCTCATAATCAGCAATACTTAAACTAATCAGATAAGTAGAATGAGGGAGATCCTGGCTCCAGTGCCAGGTTTTTGTTGAATTCTGCGGGTTATTGGTGACACTAACCAAGGTTCCATTCGACAGAACTTTTAGGTTATCATCAGCCGTCACAATCATTTCAGTAGCCACTTTATCATTCGGATAATCGTAGCAGGGGATCCACTGCCTGGCTTTATTGGGAAAACAATCAGACGATACCTGTTTAGGATTTGTTGGCGATGCATCGATAAACCGCAAACCCAGGTTTTGCTTGTCCAATTTATATTTAACTGTAAACCGGATGGTATCTGTAAGGTTATATGTTTTATTCAGATCGATAAACACCTGATTATCTTTCTGTTCAAAAAGCATAGTTTTTCCCTGATGATCAACCACCCCTTTAACATCCAGATATTCAGCATCCAGAACACACTTTTTCAAACCGTTATTCAACGGCGTCATAGTAATCTGATTCTCGCCGGTCAAACTCTTCTTATTCATATCCACTGTCAGTGAAATCCGGTAACGAATAGCATCAAACTCGCGCGAACGCTCTGCCTGAACAGGGCGACTATACACATCAACCTTTTGTCCGTAAGCACATTGCGCTATCAGAACAATCATTAAAACAAAATATTTTCCGTTCATTTTTCTATTGTTATCTGTTATCTATTATGTGATTATTGTGCTTTTATTTCCGATGTTTCATCGCTTTCTCCATTTCCTCCACTGTCCGTGGTAATCCGGCTGATAATACCTCACATCCTTCATCGGTGATTACCACGGTATCTTCCAGCCTGATACCAATCTGAATATCAGGATACATCATATTGATATCGCAGGCAAAAACAAATCCTACCTGTAATACTTCCTTTGGACCCAGAAAGGTACCCATACCATCATGCACAGCCATTCCGATGGAATGATTGTAACCTCCGTAAGTTATAAGCCCTTTAAAACGAGGCTCATCGGGATTATAACCGTTATCAATCAGGTATTTCTTAACATTTGCACCCACCTGACCGAAGGTAATATCTGGTTTATAACTTTTTACACAAACTTCACGAATGGCATTCGCAAGGTTATATAATTCTTTCTGCTTTGTAGAAAACTTACCGTTAGCCGGAAACGATGTTGAGAAATCTACATCATAATATTGGTAATTGGGTCCGGCATCGAGAACCACAAAATCGCCCTCTTGTAAAATGCGATTATATCGATGGTAATGTCCATAAGGAATATTCTCAGCCGACATGATTATGGTATTGTAAGCCAAGCCCTGAGCGCCCTCCTTTTTGCAGGTAAACTCAAACAGATTGGCCAGATCCCATTCCTTCACCCCCACTCCGGTTGCCTGGATAAAAGCCAGATGCGCCTGCCTCCCAATTCTGCCAACTTCGCGAATAACCTGGATTTCAGCCTTGGATTTAATTTTGCGAAGGTCACTGATTTTGGAGGAACAATCCTTAATTTCCAAACCAGGGAACTTCTCTCCGAGCAATTTCACAAACTGCAATTCGCGGGTCAGCCGGGTATCCCACTCATCTTTTGTTATGGAATTTTTAAGGCTGCGGGTCTTTTCGGCGGAAACTTCACCCTGCAATTCTTCCGAATTAAAGGGGGTGTAGATGACACATCCGGCACCGGCATTTGCGGTGAGAAAAGAAGAAAACTCAACATAAGGCAAAACTTTTTCGATACCGTTAAATTTTCCCGGATCATTAACCAGATCTATAGAAATACCTTCGCCCCGGGCACCATTCTCTGTGATGGTAAAGAAAACTGTGCTGGTCCGGGATCTGCCATCAATCAGTAAAATAACATCCGGAATTTCCATTCCGGTGAAATACATGAGGTTATTAAACTGATAAAACTGGGTGTCGCCGGCTGGGATGGGTGCACCACGGAAGATGGCGATCCCATCCGGAATCTGATCCATCAGTTTTTCCCGGCGGGCAGTATACTCGCTTTTTTCAAAGATAAGCTGACCGAAACCTGATCCGGTAAAAAGAGCCAGAATGGCTAAAAGATATGCTGTTTTTTTCATTGTATTTAGATAACTAATTTCGACACTTTGCCTGGAGAGCGATTATTAATTTAATGTATACAGTCATTAGCCTGTATTACTTTTTTTACCGGTAATATCCTTTATCCGTCGGATTTCATCGGGATTAAAAGGGGTTCCATTTTTACGAAAAATATCATGCTGCCAGATTTTTGGCTCCGGAGCATTCCTGGGTGATCCCCAAGGGAAATACGTTTGTGTGCGTCCTGCAACAAAACCCCAGTGCCAGGAGCCAATCCGTCGATCATGAAATAAAGGCAGCAGGGTGGGAATATCATTGCCTTCGCGCCTGACCATCCATTCCGTGCATATAACAGGTCGGCCATATAACGCACAAATTCGCATTTTTTCCTCCACTCCGGCGGTTGGATCGTACCCATGAAAAGAAATCAGGTCGGATAGCTCCATCAAGCGGCGGGAAAACGGACTATTAAAATCCCACCAGGCGCCGATAGTCAGCGGCTGATCCGGATTTACCTCACGCGCCCATCGGAAACATGCCTCAGCCAGGGGAGTGGACTCCTTTTCAGGTTCATTATACAGATCCCAGATACCGACACGTGAATCCCTGCCATAAGTAGACACCATATCCTTAACATAAGCCTCCAGCTTTGGCCATTGATTTTTGTCCATAACAACTGCCTTGCCAGGACTGGCAACCCACTGGCTGTTATGCACTCCCGGAACAGGTTGGTCCTGTTTAGATGCAACCGGATTTTGTTTTGCACAATCATCAAGTAATATAACCATTGCAGTTATGCCGTGCCGGCTTGCAATTTTCAGGAACTCGCTGAACCTATTCTTTAGCCCGGCAGGATTTAATTCCCAAACTACGAAATTAATAAAGACCCTCACATTGTTGTAACCCAGGTTTTCTGCCCACCTAAGTTCGCGATCAATTGCCGTGGTATCAAATGTTTCAGTCATCCACATTTCGATATCATTCACTGCAGTCGAAGGAAGGAAATTGCAACCAACCATCCATGGTTGCTTGCTATACCAATCATTTATTCTGGTGCGGGACCAGCGAGGGGAAACCGCTTCATGAGGAATCGCCGCAACAGATAATTTATCAATCATTTTGTCATTCTGACCGATTAAAACCAAACTTACCGATGAAGCGCCAGCGGGCACAGGGAGGACCGTGTCAACTATAAGACATTTTAGAGGAGACACCTTGCCCATATTGTAGTTTTTCAGCACTAAACCAACTGAATCACTGAACACTACTGAGGAATTACCTGTGTAAAAAACACCAAAACGTCCTTCCAGCGATGCCATCCCGGACAGCAAAGTAACCCTAAGAGGCTCTGAAACAACTCCGGCATTGGAACACTCCACCACCGGAAAATCTCCTCCGATTTGCGTGGCATACCAGTCATATTTCCATTTATAACTCTGGCCTGGTTCCAATGTAACAAGAGGACTCAGCAGTTCACTTTCAAAAACATACGGGTTTATTGCAGGATCCTGACTCTGGACCAGATCTTTATTATAGGCATGAATCTTACCGGTTCCGCTCAGCCAAAATTCCACCGAAGAGCCATCGGGATAATCCTTATCGGGCTCAAAAACAAACCTTTGCACAAACACCGACCCGCTGATACCATCCACAGTTGCTGACCATCCGGCAGGGGAGTCCAAACCTGTTTTGCCTACTTTGTACTGGTATTGCACCCGCATGAGTCCGCATAAAGGATCGGGTTGAAACGACGAATTCTCCTGCTCACCAAAAATAACTGAATAGCCTTTTGGAAACTTACTTTTAGGGTTTATTGGGCACCAGGCATTCATCTGCCGGTTAAAGGATGTCCCCCCAGATCCGGCAGCATCCAGTTGGGTATGAGCCCAAATGCCCCAGCGACGGGGTTTATTATCGATATTAGTCATGGTGGCATCGAAACTAACTCTGGTCGAGCCATCGAAAATACTTATCACCCGTGAAAACTGAATTCCGCTTCGCAAATCCTTGCGGCTGGTGAGGCGTAAGGCAGACTGGCCTTTCCGGCGGGCTAACTTTTCCAGCTTGTAGGGCTGACCGTCAAGAACAGAATCTGGCGGGCCGGGCCATTCATTTTCGTTCGTCCAACCCTGTGGGGCTGGCCAAAGCTTATCGCCTCCGTAATTAAGCCAACTACCGTCAGCCGCCAAACCACTTTGAGTGGGCAATTTACCGGCAAGATCAGGATTCACCCAAAGAAATTCCTTTTTATCCATTGCGAACTGGATAATGCGACCACCCACAGCTGGTACTATCTGCAAATTAACCAATCCGTTACTCATATCAAGTGATTCCCAGCCCTTATAAACAGCAGCTCTTATTACACACTGAGGCTTGTCGGAATTCTGACACGAAAACAGGCTGAACAAAGACAAACCGGTAAAAAAAGTCAGAAATTTAGAGTTCATAGACTTTATGATTCAGGAAGAATACCGATATCGGTCAAAAGAAAAACTCAGGGCCATAATTTTGTATCAAATTTCAATTGAGTAAAATACGCCTTTAGCAAAGCTTTTCGCACAAATATATTAACCTCATTGTACACTATATTGACATCGGGCAGATAGCTTACTACTTAGTATCATGATCTGGCTAATGGCGGTATGGTGTGGCACCGGGATCGGAGCCGGCACGGGAGCCGGCACGGGAGCCTGGTAGGGCACCAACACCGGGATAAATCCCGGAGTTACAATATCTGCCTTTCCTCCGGAACTATAGGCCAGTGCGGTCTTAATGCCGGAGGCATGACCGATTTTGTATCCCGTGGGCTTCAGCCCCGGGTATGGTCCTGCTCGGAAGGTTGGAGCTGGCTCCGCTTGGGCCTGCTGCGGGTTTGGCCCTGCTCCTGAGGCTGGAGCTGGCTCCGCTCGGGCCTGCTGCGGGTTTGGCCCTGCTCCTGAGGTTGGAGCTGGCTCCGCTCGGGCCTGCTGCGGGTTTGGCCCTGCTCCGGAGGTTGGAGCTGGCTCCGCTCGGGTCTGCTGCGGGTTTGGGCCTGCTCCGGAGGTTGGAGCTGGCTCCGCTTGAGTCTGCTGCGGGTTTGGGCCTGCTCCTGAGGTTGGAGCTGGCTCCGCTTGGGCCTGCTGCGGGTTTGGCCCTGCTCCGGAGGTTGGAGCTGGCTCCGCTCGGGTCTGCTGCGGGTATGGTCCTGCTCCGGAGGTTGGAGCTGGCTCCGCTCGGGCCTGCTGCGGGTTTGGGCTACTCTGGAAGTTGGAGCTGGCTCCGCTCTGGCCTGCACCGAGTAGAGCCCTGCTCGGGTGGCTGTAGCTGCTTCGATGTAGAATGGTCCCGATTATAGCACTGAATCATGCGCTTAGCTCGGAGCAGGTGTGGAAAGAAACCGTCAAATCAAATCCTCGAAAATATTGCTCAAATCATAAGGAATACCATATTTATCGAGCATACCCATATACTCATTTTTGAGACTCTTCTTTTTATGA
>CAIXKO010000412.1 GCA_903919925.1 uncultured Bacteroidota bacterium
ATCACTTACTACATCGGAAGACAATCAACCTTATGATTCTCCGGAAATCGACCAAAGTTATTATTCTTTCCAGGACCAGAATCCAGGCAATATTGAAACTCAGGTGGATATAATCTCAGGAGACACCACCATTATTGTTTCAGGTAACTCTCTTTATCAGAACGATTCCCCAGGTGAAGAAAAACGAGCTTCAAAACCTCGAATTGACTGGGACCAGTCGCTCAACTTACAGATTACCAGCAAGAAAGTCTATATTGAAAAAGTTATAAATCAAATCCTTCAGAACGAAAGACGCATTGAGGACCGGTTAAACTATACAGCATTGGACAGTTTGATACGTTTGGAATTCGATGAAAAAAGAATTTTGCTTCCTTTCGAGTTCGCGGTTCGTACCGGTAATGTCCGATATACTTTGCGTAGCGCCGGATTCAATCCTCTGGCCAGGTTTCAAAATTACAATTCCTTGCTCTTTCCTCATGATGTAAGAACATCACCTAACTTCCTGGTCGTCTACTTTCCAACCCGCGAAAATTACCTTTCCCGGTCGGTAGGAACAATGGCCGGAGCATCTTTGACGCTTGCCATTATAATCCTGGTGATTTCATCAGTAGCCATCTATGTCATTTTCAGGCAGAAAAGACTTTCTGAGATCAAAAACGATTTTGTTAATAATATGACTCATGAGCTTAAAACGCCTATTTCAACTATTTCGTTGGCATCCCAAATGCTTGCTGACAAAAGCCTGAACAATGATTCCAAAAATCTGGAACACATATCTTCAATCATTCAGCAGGAAAGTAAACGGCTTGGCAATCAAGTGGAGCGAGTTCTTCAGATGTCTATTTTGGAAGAGGGCAAAATGAGCCTTAGAATCCAGCCGGTGTTTTTTGATGAACTGGTGAGGCAGGCAGTTGATAAAATAGCTTTACAAATACAAAAAAGAAATGGGTATATTGACCTCGACCTGTTAAGTGGTACTGATTCAATTGATGGCGACGAAACGCACTTGACAAATGTAATTTTCAATTTGATAGACAATGCCATGAAATATTGCCAGAATGATCCTTTAATCAGGATTGTAACCCGTTCCACCAGCCGGTCAATCCAAGTGAAAATAAGTGATAATGGCATTGGTATTGGCAAGGAGTATGTAAATAAAATATTTGACAAGTTTTTCAGGGTACCTACCGGCAATGTCCACGATGTAAAAGGATTTGGATTGGGGTTGAGTTACGTAAAAAAGGTTATTGAGCAACATAAAGGGACGATTTCTGTTACGAGTGAGCTCAATGCCGGCACCACATTTACATTGATAATTCCTAAAAAACAAAAATCATGACCACCAGTAATGGGAGAATTCTCCTGGTTGAGGATGACGTTAACCTTGGCAGTCTCTTGCGGGAATACCTCAAAGCCAAGGGTTTTACCACAACACTGGAAGCTGATGGAGAGAAGGGGTTCCGGGCTTTTAAAAAGGATCACTTCGATCTTTGTATTTTAGACATTATGCTGCCGGTTAAAGATGGTTTCAGCCTTGCCAAAGACATTCGGATACAAAATCCCGAAATCCCGATCATTTTTCTCACTGCAAAATCGATGAAAACCGATATTCTCGAAGGATTTCGAGCCGGAGCTGATGATTACATGACTAAACCATTTAGCATGGAAGAGCTCCTGTTTCGCATAGAGGCCGTTTTACGACGCACCACCCGTGGGGAACAGCAATCAGTGTTCAATTTGGGAAAGTACGTTTTTGATGCCAACAGACAGCTCCTGACCTGTGAAAACAAAACAATAAACCTCACCACCAAGGAATCTGACTTATTGAAAATGCTTTGCCAGCATCCCAATCAGGTTTTGGAGAGGAATTATGCATTAAAATCAATCTGGAAGGATGATAATTACTTTAATGCGAGAAGCATGGATGTTTATATCACCAAGATCAGAAAACACCTTAGTGATGAACCAGACATCCAAATTATTAATGTGCACGGGAAAGGTTACAAACTCCTGAGGGAAAGTCTTTAGTCAAGCTTTAACACAGCAAGGAATGCAGACTGCGGAACCTCTACATTACCAATTTGTTTCATCTTTTTCTTGCCTTTTTTCTGTTTTTCCAAAAGTTTCCGCTTCCTGGTTATATCGCCACCATAACATTTAGCAGTAACATCCTTTCGATAAGCCTTTATTGTTTCGCGCGCAATAATCTTAGCCCCGATTGCAGCCTGAATGGCTATATCAAATTGTTGTCTGGGAATGAGTTCACGAAGCTTCTCACACATCCGGCGGCCAAACCGGTAAGCGTTATCAACATGGATCAGCGTGGATAGTGCATCAACCGATTCGCCATTGAGCATAATGTCCAATTTGACAAGCTTGCCAGGTTTAAATTCGGTTTGAAAATAATCGAAAGAAGCGTAACCCCTGGATATCGATTTCAGCTTATCATAAAAGTCAAAAACAATCTCAGCCAGAGGCAATTCAAATGACAATTCCACCCGGTCCTGTGTCAGATACACCTGCGATTTCAGCTCCCCTCTTTTATCAAGGCACAATTTCATAATGGCTCCGATATAATCAGGCATGGTAATAATCTGAGCCTTAATATAGGGTTCTTCTATGCGATCAATTTCCGTAGGATCGGGCAGACCTGAAGGGTTGTAAACGTCAATTCTTTCTCCTTTTCGCCCGTACACATGATAAAAAACGTTTGGAACCGTTGATATCACGCTCATATCAAATTCGCGATCCAGTCGTTCCTGCACAATTTCCATGTGCAGCAAACCCAAAAAGCCACAACGGAAGCCAAACCCAAGAGCGGCAGATGACTCCGGCTCATAAGTTAGAGAAGCATCATTTAGGACAAGCTTCTCAAGTGCATCTCTAAGATCTTCATAATCCTCTGTATCAATTGGATATAATCCAGCAAAAACCATTGGCTTAACCAATTCAAAACCTGAGATCGCTTCCTTGCACGGTCTGTCAACATGCGTGATAGTGTCGCCAACTTTAACTTCCTTCGAAGCCTTGATTCCGGAAATGATATATCCTACATCGCCAGTACTCAATGATTCCCTCGGATAAAGACCTAATCGCAAAACACCAATCTCATCTGCTTCATACTCTTTACCGGTATTAAAAAACTTTACATGGTCGCCTTTACGAATTTCGCCATTCATGATCTTGAAATAAGCAAGCACACCGCGATAGGAATTAAACAGGGAATCAAAGATCAATGCTTGAAGCGGAGAAGTCGGATCACCTGATGGTGCCGGAATTTTCTCAACTATTCGTTCCAGTATCTGGTCTACCCCAAAACCTGTTTTCCCGCTGGCTTGTATGATATCTTCCCTTTTACACCCAACAAGTTCAATTATCTGTTCCGTTACTTCCTCAGGCATGGCGGCCGGCAAATCCATTTTATTTAAAACCGGAATAATCTCCAGGTTATGGTCCATGGCTTGATATAACACCGAAATCGATTGCGCCTGAATCCCTTGTGTGGCATCAACAACCAGCAAAGCCCCTTCGCAAGCAGCTATTGCCCTTGAAACCTCATAGGAAAAATCAACATGGCCAGGAGTGTCAATCAGGTTCAGTATGAAATCTTCCCCATTTTTACGGTAATTCATCTGGATAGCGTGGCTCTTGATGGTAATGCCCCGCTCCCGTTCCAGATCCATATTATCGAGCACCTGCTCCTGCATGTCTTTGCCAGTCACCGTTTTTGTTACCTCAAGTAACCGATCGGCCAAGGTGCTTTTCCCATGGTCAATATGGGCAATAATGCAAAAATTACGAAGATTATTCATGCGTTTGAACAGGGGCTAAATTTTGCGCAAAGATAGGATTTTACACGGATTTTACCAATAGCCAAAATGCTGGTACAGACGCATAACTATTCGTCTATACCAGCATTGTACAGGCTTGTTACTAACGTTTTACCGCAATTCCGCTTATCTCAACTTCAGCATCCTTTGGAAGACGAACAACCTGAACCGCAGCGCGGGCAGGAAATTTCTTATTTTTAAAAAAGGGTGAATAGGCTTCGTTGATAGCCTTATAGTTATCCATGTTGGTCATATAAATATTCACCATAACCAAATCTTCATAATCAAGATTATTCTGCTTGAGTAATACGCCAAGGTTCTTCATGCACTGCTCAGTTGCCTTTTTTATATCGCCCGAAACTAATACGCCGGTTTCAGGAATAATTGGAATCTGACCAGAGAGATATAAGGTACCATTTACCATTACTGCCGGGGTATAAGGAGCGATAGGCTTAGGCGCGGCATCCTGCGCTACGAGGGTAGAAATAGCAAAAAACAATAAGCAAAAAACAAAAGAGAAAGCCTTCATGTGTTAAGAATTATTCTTTGATTAAACGGGTTTTCCCTATTTCGGTGCCTTGCTTGTCGCGGACTATCAGAAGATAAGTACCCGGGCTTACCTTACTCAAATTCAGGGGGTAATTAATATCAGAACCACTGGCGGTAAAAGTCTCCTCCATAATTTGTTGACCGCTGATGGAGATTACAGATAAGACTACCATCCCTGCCTTCTGCATTGACATCCGCACGACTGCCTGTTTTCCGGCTGGATTAGGAAAGACACTCAGGCCATTGTCCGGCAAAAGATTAGGATCGGTGCTCATGGATGCAAAATTGCTGAACACTTCTTTTTTTTGATTATTCCAGGTTCCAGGTGTTGTCAGGCCTTGAAGCGCAGGAGTAAATAACGAATAAGATTGGGTTATCCGCTCGGTCAGATTATTCCCTGCATAGGTTAGAAGGTACTTCTCTCCTGTATATACCGTCCACGCCATCATGTACGCCTCCATTTGAGTTAAAGTTTCGTTTCCATGAGAATCGAAATTGCTGGTGATTCTCGATGCGGGTTCCCAGGCCCCATCAGCATAAGAAAAATCGGTCATGATGGTTGAATCGTATTCCTTGTACTCATAAACCGTTTTCCCGGATAATACCCAAGCTCCGGTTTCATAGGTATAATTCAATGATTCTGAAGGCATGTTATTGGACCAGGTGTATTCGCTTTTTGTGTAAAAGACCCATGCTTTGTCCCACATTTCCATGATCACCGTCGAATAATTATTTCCGGAAGCCGGATAGGTATAAGTTTCCCTCACCGCATTATCCCATGTTAATGTAGTAAGGTTCCATGATTTTGCGGTCAGAACCGTAACCCGGTCCCCGGTCATGGTATAGCTTATTTGAGATCCTTCCTTTAACACCCAGGTGGAACCATTCCATTCTTCGGAACGAAACTCAGTTGGGTAGCCAAAGCCATTATAGGCAGTCATTGATCTGGACTGGTCAATCCAGTTGCCACCGGTCATATTCTGATTAAGAGCCTCGGTTTCACGATGCTCACTATCGTAGGAATATAGGCTCCGGGTACGGGTGCCGCCCTGATTGTACTCAATAGCAGCCGGTTCTCCAAAGGAGGTATAACTCGTCTCTATCGTTTGAAAAGGCACCCATGCATTATCCCAATTAAACTCTTCAGTATGGCGGGGAAAGCTACCGACAATCCCGGATTTTAGTTGAACATGGTTGGAACGTATTGATTCCTTAAGCAGAAATGGTTTCCAGGTTGTTTGCGATAAGCCATTAGCAGTAAACAATATACTGCATACGGCAAATACGATTCCGATTTTTTTCATGGTATTTAAATTTTTATTTTGTTGACTGGATCGTGTTATGCAAAGGTAAAAAAAAAGTCCCCGGGCAGCATGCCTGAGGACTTTTTTATATATTAATTAACGACCGATGTGGTTTACATCATTCCACCCATGCCGCCCATACCACCCATACCTGGGTTACCTCCGCCTTGCTCTTTCTCTTCAACGATATCAGCAATGAGAGTTTCGGTTGTAAGTATCATTCCTGCAATTGATGCAGCATTTTCCAAAGCTACCCGAGCCACTTTTGTTGGATCAATTACGCCAGTTTCGTAAAGGTTTTCATACTTTTCAGTACGGGCATTAAAGCCATAATCACCTTTTCCTTTTTTAACTTCCTGTACAATAACAGATCCTTCAATGCCAGCATTGGCAACAATCTGGCGCAGTGGCTCTTCCAAGGCACGGCGAACGATTGCAATACCAGTGGTCTGGTCATCATTATCGCCAAGCAATCCACTAAGGGATTCAATGGCACGAATATAAGCTACTCCACCGCCTGGAATAATTCCTTCTTCAACTGCAGCACGTGTTGCACTTAATGCATCATCAACGCGGTCCTTTTTCTCTTTCATCTCAATTTCAGATGGAGCTCCGATATAAAGAACTGCAACTCCGCCAGCCAATTTAGCCAAACGTTCCTGCAATTTTTCGCGATCATAATCTGAAGTGGTAGTTTCAATCTGAGCTTTAATCTGGTTAACTCGGGCATGAATCATTTTCTTGTCACCGTTTCCATTTACAATGGTCGTATTTTCCTTGTCGATGGTAACTTTTTCTGCAATACCCAGCATGTCAAGGGTAGTGGTTTCGAGTTTCATGCCAGTTTCTTCTGAAACAACGGTACCGCCGGTAAGAATAGCTAAATCCTGCAGCATTTCTTTTCTACGGTCTCCGAATCCAGGAGCTTTAACTGCGGCAATTTTCAAACTTCCACGAAGTTTATTCACAACGAGGGTTGCCAGAGCTTCACCTTCAACATCCTCAGCAATAATCAACAAAGGACGACCAGTTTGAACACTGGCTTCCAATAACGGCAGAAGGTCCTTCATTGATGACACTTTTTTGTCATAAATGAGGATATATGGATGCTCGAGAACAGTTTCCATTTTTTCGGTATCGGTCACAAAATAAGCCGACAAGTAACCGCGATCGAACTGCATACCTTCAACGATTTCAACGGTAGTATCAGTTCCTTTTGCCTCTTCAACGGTGATTACACCTTCTTTATTAACCTTACTCATTGCATCGGCAATAAGTTTTCCAATTTCCGAATCATTGTTAGCGGAAATAGTTGCTACCTGTTCGATTTTCTTAAAATCGTCACCGATAGTAGTTGACTGAGCATTAAGGCTCTCAACAACTTTTAAAACTGCCTGGTCGATTCCGCGCTTCAGGTCCATAGGATTGGCACCAGCGGTAACGTTTTTCAAACCAACGGTTACGATTGACTGAGCCAAAACAGTAGCGGTAGTTGTACCGTCACCAGCATCATCGGAAGTTTTAGAAGCTACTTCCTTAACCATCTGAGCTCCAATATTTTCAAATCTGTTAGCCAATTCAATTTCTTTGGCAACCGTTACACCGTCTTTAGTAACCTGCGGTGAACCAAATTTCTTTTCAATAACAACATTACGGCCTTTTGGACCCAGTGTTACTTTTACGGCATTTGCCATTACATCAACGCCCCTTTTTAGCAATTCGCGGGCTTCACTGTCATACTTTATTTCCTTTGCCATATCTATTTCTATTTATGAGTTGTTAAAATTATTCGATAACTGCAAGGATATCAGCCTGCTTCATAATCAGGTAGGTTTTATCTTCCACCTTGATTTCAGTTCCGGAATACTTGCCATAGAGGACAATATTTCCGACTTTAACTTCCATCTGAACATCTTTTGTTCCAGGGCCTGCTGCCAATACTTTACCTTTTTGCGGTTTTTCCTGAGCTGAATCGGGAATAATAATACCGGAGGCCGTTCTCACTTCGGCTTCCTGTGGTTCAACAAGAACCCTTTCTCCTAGTGGTTTTACGTTTACTGTTGCCATAATAGACTATTTAGATTATTGAAAAAAATTTACAGATACGCCGAGGCACATCATATTGCATGCCATCTGAGCAAGACTGACAGGCTGACAGGCTGGCATGAAAAAAAGATCCCGGCCTGGGCCGGGATGCAAATCATGGAAGTGATCAGTTTTTATTTTGTAGTGTCTGCACCGCCAGTTGCTTGACCGGACGGTACTCCTGTAGGAATCTGCGGGACTTCACCAGGATCCACTGCATTCTGAATTTGTTCCTGAATGGCTGATTGTCCGCCAGTTGTGCCTCCGCGAGAAATTGTCAGACTGGCAGCAATAGACAGAACCAGTAAGGCAAGGGCCAGGGTCCAGGTTGCTTTTTCCAGAAAATCATTGGTCCTGCGGACACCCATAATCTGCGTTGACGCCGAAAAATTAGCGGCTAAACCACCACCTTTTGAGTTCTGAACCAGCACGATCAGACCGAGAAGGACACAAACGACCAGGATCAGAATGGAAAGAAAGATATACATACTCTATTGATTTATTGATTCTTAATAAGTTCCCTAACCATTTCAATTTGACTTGCAAAGTAAACACTTTTTTCAGGAATTTTCAAACTAAGTTTTTCATAGGTTTGAATTGCTTTTTGAAAATAACCTTGCTGAACGTAAATCCGTGCAAGAGTTTCGGTCAGAAACTCATCATCCTCCTTTAAGCTGTTCAGCGAAACATCATTGTCAATAGCAGGCACATAATCGGGCCGTAGCACTTTTGGTTGAGTATTCCCGATGAACCGGTCAATCAGGTCATCTGCCGGAGTTTTGTGCAAAATCCGGTTCCCGGATCCGGGTAAATCATTGGCGGCTCCCATCGACCTCATCACTGGCCTGTTGATTTTTCTACGGCTGAGCGGATCAGATTCCAGAAACTGCTGCAATAGTTCCTGTGCGGTCTCGTTGGTTGAAATATCCACTGAAACATCATTAACCGGAACCATTGTGAGATCTTTTGCTAAATTTTGAGCTGGAACCTCCGGAAGACCATCCTCCGAAAAAGCAGGAAAATCAAATAGAAGCAAGTCAGAATCTGCGATCGGTAAAATATGCTCAAGTTGAAGCACAAGATCGGATTTATCTGATACTTCAGTCAACTCTTCCGATATTTCAACAATATGATTTTCAATTGGTTTCTCCGGCTCTTCGACAATGGCAGAATGGTTGCTATTCATTACATATTTAGGAACATGCAACAATTCAAATAAAACCATACGGTCAAATGCATAAGCGGCAGTAACTTTCAGCTGGCGATTAAACCGAATATTTTCCTCATTTTGCAAACCCTTGAGAAACAGCATCTGGGCTGGCTGACAATAAGGATACTCAACAATAATTTCATCCAGAACCCCCAACGCAATAGCATCAAGCCTTCCGGGACTTTCCATAAATCCAACAAACTGTTCAGACCTCATTTTACCAGTTAACTACCGACCTGTTAAAAATATCTTCAATCAGTTTTTCAAGAATCAAAGGAACCAATTCACCT
This sequence comes from uncultured Bacteroidota bacterium, assembly GCA_903919925.1. Classification (GTDB taxonomy): domain Bacteria; phylum Bacteroidota; class Bacteroidia; order Bacteroidales; family UBA12481; genus UBA12481. Next base: position 9,269 of record CAIXKO010000412.1, read on the forward strand.
TCAACCGCATCTAAACCTTTATCGCTACTGTAATCTTCATATGCCTGAAACTGTGCATCGAAGCTGTTTTTGGGCTCTTTTTGATTTACAAACTTAACTTTTACCGATATGGTTAAGCGGTTAAGCGATGCTTTATCAGTCTGATCATTACCGGTTATAGCGATTGGCTTGGTATCATAGCCGGTGATTTCACCTTCAAAGATCAGATCTCCATCACCGCTGATCATGTTCAAACTGGTTTGGGAAATAAACTTATCCTTAAGCTTCTCGGTCAACTCCTGGCTGAGAGTAGGGTTTACTATCGGGGCCCGGTTAGGGAAATAGGAAACCGAAATTGTTTTTTCGCCCGCGTTAAGGGAGGCTCCGGTTGCAGAATAATGCACAGTACATCCATTCATCCAAGCTAATACACCAGCCAGAAACAGATAGGTAAATATGGTTCTCATTCCTCTATTCCAAATTCTTTAATTTTCCGATAAAGAGTTCGCTCGCTAATACCAAGTTCCTGTGCCGCGAGTTTTCGTTTGCCCTGATGTTTTCGTAACGACTTATTGATCAATTCAATTTCCTTATCCTGAAGCAGGAGCGATTCTTCGATAATCTCCTCCGTATCTTCGATTTGTGATTCATCTACCCTTTTTCCATGAATTTGTGGCTGAGGGGTAACTGGTGAATCAAATCTCACCTCATGCTCCTGGTAAAGGCGGTTGAGAAGGCTTTGGTCGTCTGTCTCGATTCTACTGGTTCCTTCTTTACGTTCCATAAGACTATTAACGAGCTTTTTAAGGTCATTAACATCTCTTTTCATATCAAACAGGATTTGGTAGAGGATTTCCCGTTCCGACCTAAACGAACGTTCATCATTATCCCGGGGCATCAAAACAGGCAGGCTCGATCGTTGGTCGGCCGGAAGATAAAGTTTAAGTCGTTCACCGGTTACTAACCGATCCTGTTCAATGATAGATAATTGCTCGGAAATATTTTTCAACTGCCGGATATTACCCGGCCATTTATAATTTTCAAGAAGCATCTGTGCGTCATCGTCCAGGCGAATAACAGGCATCATATATTTCTCCGCAAAATCCTGGGCAAATTTCCGAAACAGCAAGTGAATATCTTCCTTTCGGTTCCTTAGAGGGGCAATCAGAATGGGAACGGTATTCAGTCGATAGAAAAGATCTTCGCGAAATCGCCCTTCATGAACCGCTTTCTGAATATCGACGTTTGTTGCTGCCACAAGCCTGATATTGGTTTTCTGTGCTTTTGAGGAGCCCACCCGTATAAACTCTCCGGTTTCAAGTACTCTAAGAAGTCTGACTTGAGTAGAGAGTGGCAGTTCGCCGATTTCATCGAGGAAAATAGTCCCTCCGTTTGCCTCTTCAAAATATCCTTTTCTAGCTTCATGGGCTCCAGTAAACGATCCTTTTTCGTGGCCAAACAATTCAGAATCGATCGTTCCTTCAGGAATCGCACCGCAGTTTACCGCACTGAAAGCGCCGTGTTTGCGAGTGCTGAACTGGTGAATAATTTGTGGAAATCGTTCTTTCCCTGTTCCGCTTTCGCCGGTAATTAAGACCGACAAATCGGTTGGGGCCACCTGCACAGCCACTTCAATAGCACGGTGAAGGGCCGGTGAGTTTCCAATAATTTCAAACCGCTGTTTTATCTTGCTAATTTCCATATTCACATTCATTTTTCCATTTGCCGTTTTTGAACAAAATACAGGCTAAAGTGGCAATTCCATCGGGTAAAGGTACAATTTTCCCTGTTTTTTATAACTTCATCGCCTGATAAACCTAAACGACTGAGTTAACAAGATGTTGCAAACAGAGAATATTCTAGGTATAATACCTGCCAGAATGGCCTCCACCCGTTTTCCGGGTAAACCATTAGTAATGATCAAAGATGTTCCAATGATTATCCGCGTTTACCAGGAGGCTTCAAAAGTTCTGAAAAATATTGTAATTGCCAGTGGAGATGAGGAAATTGGCTCTATTGCCCATCGTTATTCGGCAAACTTTATCTTAACAAGGGGTGACCACATTTCCGGAACCAGCCGGTGTATTGAAGCGATGAAGGTTTGGTCAGAAGCTTCAGGGCAATCCTTTCAATCGATCATAAATATCCAGGGTGATGAGCCCATGGTAACTCCATCCTCGGTTTCGTTGCTTGCAGCTGACATCTCATTACCTGAAAACAGGATTTCTACCCTCATCAGACCGGAACATGACCCCATCGCGTTCCAGAATCCCAACCGGGTTAAAGTGGTTATCAATCAACAGGGATATGCGATGTATTTCTCGCGCTCTCCGATTCCTTTTTACCGAACCGCCGGCATCTCATGGTTTTCCCATATAGGAATGTATGCTTTTAAAAGGGTGGTACTGGAAGAAATCGGCGAAATGGCACCGGGAATGCTGGAAACTGCCGAATCACTTGAGCAGTTGAGGTGGTTGGAAAATGGCTACCCTATTCATTGTTGTGAAACAGATTACCAAGGGTTCGGGATCGATACCCCCGAGGATCTTGATGCCGCATTAAAATCAGGGTTACTCTGAAATCAGCTGTTTTTGAAGGGATATAGTTTCCTGGGAAAAATCAAGAAAAGGATGTTTGTTTTGAAGCTTCGATATGCGGTCCATCTGCACGCTGATAAACTGCCGGTGGGCATTGGTAACAAAACCACCCGGGCGATGGGAGGCCGCTTTAATCACTGAATCAACCTCCTCCATAACGGGGTAAACCGATGGTTTAATGCAGGCCTTTACAAAGTTGCTCCATACGTAC
>CAIXKO010000413.1 GCA_903919925.1 uncultured Bacteroidota bacterium
ATCGGTGGGATTGTTGCAACAACCGATTACACACAGGTCAATATAGCAGGTAGTTATAGTTTATCAGGTGTCAGTCTTTCATTAAGCGGCACCTATACGCCTGCCAATGGCGATGTTTTTACCATCCTTACTGCAACTGCACTTTCGGGAACTTTTAGCGGAATGGCCAACGGGTCAACAACAACATTCAATGGTAAAACGCTTACAGTGAACTACACATCCACTGCAGTAACCCTTACGGCTTCCAGCGGAGTAACCCCACCCGTCACCTGGGATGGATCGGAGAGTACCAGCTGGAATACAGCCGCCAACTGGAGCAGCAATGCGCTGCCATCGGCTACTGACAATATTGTTATCCCTAACGTAACCAATGATCCGGTTGTTGATATCACAACTGCAGTTTGCACCAACCTCACCATAGAAAGCGGCGGATTGCTGACCGTCGCGGCTGGCAAGGCGCTTACCGTTAGCGGAACGCTCACCAATAACAGCACAGGGGGTGTGGTTATCCAAAGCGATGCCACCGGAACGGGTTCGCTGATTATGGGAGCGGCAGCAGGAACAGGTTCTGCAACCGCTTGGCGCTATATGACTACCGATGCCTGGCACCTGGTATCAACCCCTTTATCGGGGCAAACGATCAGTGATTTTTTAACTGCCAATGCCAATATTCCGGAAAAGAGTGGGGTAAGGGGCATGATGAATTACAATCCTGCAGCCAACCAATGGAACGGTTTTTTTACCGGTGCATCGGGCGGTAGTTTAACCATGGGTACCGGCTTTGCGGTGCGGACCAGTACCGATGATGCAGTTAAGTTTGATGGCACACTCCGTGCCGGTCACCAAACACTTACCGCTTTGGCCAGTGGAAAATGGAATTGCGTGGGTAACCCGTACACTTCTGCCTTGGCCATGAATGAGAGCACGGGCATGACTTTCAACTTTTTAAAAGATAATGTGACCAGTAATGCGAATATCGATCCTCTTTTTGGTGCCATTTATATCTGGGAAAAGGGTGACTCCCAGAATGATCTGGAGGATCAATACAGCATAATCAATAATGCATCACCGGCTCATCATGTTCAACAGGGACAGGCATTCCTGGTTAAAATGAATTCCGGTGCCACGTCTGTAGTTTTCCTGGATGAGATGCAGGTACATGATCCTACTCTGGCATTGAAATCCACGGACAACAGCTGGGAACGAATAAAACTCCATGCAAAATCCGGCAACCGCTCCGGTTTCACCCAAATCGCTTTTAACAGCGCGATGACCCGCAGTTTGGATCCCACCTACGATGCCGGATTGCTCAAGGGCAGCACCAACCTGACTGTTTATACCAGCTTGGTTGATGATAATGGTTTTCCGTTTGCCATTCAGGCATTGCCCAACAATGGATTTGATACGATGGTAATACCTGTTGGGCTCGACTATATTGCAGGAGGTGAGGTAACTTTCTCTGCAGAGATGCAGAATTTATCGCCCGATTGCCAGCCGATACTGGAGGACAGGCTCACCCACACCTTTACTGATCTTGCCATTCACATATACACAGTCACGATTCCGGCCAATTCGCTGATTACCGACCGTTTCCAGCTACACCTCTCCAAGCTCAGCACGGGCATGAATAATGAGATCAGCGGCAATGAGTTAAAAGTTTTTGCGGTAAAAAATACCGGAATCCGGATAATGGGTATGATTACCGGTAATACCCTGGCCACCTTATACGATATTCAGGGAAGGGTTATCGTACAAAGGAGGTTAGTGTACAGCGATGATAATATTGTCCCAACTCCCGATTTAAGTCAGGGTATTTACCTTCTATCGCTGACGGGAGGTACCCGGCCGCAGCAATTTAAAATTCAATTAAGCGAATAATCAGATAATCATCAATCAAGTAATTGATCAATCTAATTACCAACAAACCATTCAACCCTTCAACCAATCAACCTTTCAACCAATCAATCAACCAACCAATCAACCAATTAGTTCTTCAATTAAAAATCAAAAAAACGAAATATGAAAAACGATCATAAAACCTCCGGAGAAGAGATTAAAAGCAGCCCGGCAGAAAAACAATTAACCCGGAAGGCAGCCATAAAAAAGGCGGGCATGGTAACCTTGTCGGCCGCCTCGATGCTTATATTGCTGAGTAATCCGCAAAAGGCGGTCGCCTTATCGGGAGGAGGGGGTCCGGATCCATTGGTGAAATGGTAGGGGGTAGGGACCACCAGCATGTTGCCCCAATCCTAATAACCCGCAAACTATTCGTGCATAGGCGTTTAAAGTACCCACCCCCTGGCCCCCTCCCTGAAAAAGGGAGGGGGAAAGAGCTCCAAATTTACATCGGAGAGGAGCCCCTCCCTTTTTCAGGGAGGGGTTGGGGTGG
>CAIXKO010000414.1 GCA_903919925.1 uncultured Bacteroidota bacterium
GCCACGAAATACGCACCCCGATGAACGGCATTCTTGGTTTTACTGAATTGTTGAAAGACCCCGATCTTACCGGCCCGGAGCAAAAAAACTACATTCAGGTCATCGAGAAAAGCGGCGTCCGCATGCTCAACATCATCAACGACATCATCAGCATCTCGAAGGTGGAAGCCGGACAAATGGAAGTCAGCCTGTCACAGACAAATATCAATGAGCAGATCGAATACCTGTGTACTTTCTTTAAACCGGAGGCGGCACAAAAGGGACTCGGCCTTTCTTTCAGCTGCTCCCTGACCGGTAAAGAAGCCATCCAAACCACAGACCGCGAAAAAGTATTCGCCATACTGACCAACCTGATTAAAAATGCTCTGAAGTTTACCCGGAAGGGCTACATTGAAATTGGTTGCGAACGTGTAGAGACGGATAATCATCCAACTCTACGAATTTTTGTAAAAGATACCGGAGTGGGTATATCCCCGGAACAGAAGGAATTTATTTTTGAAAGATTCAGGCAAGGCAGTGACTCACTAAGCCGGCATTATGAAGGAGCAGGCCTGGGGTTAACCATTTCGAAAGCGTACGTTGAAATGCTGGGCGGCAAAATTTGGGTGGAAAGCGAATATGAGAAAGGTTCGACATTCTATTTTACTATTCCCTGCGATGCTGAACCGGACAAAGAAGTCGCTTTTAAAACCGGCGTTTCGGAAAAGAAGGAATCAGACCCAATCAAAAAATTGAAAATCATGGTTGCCGAAGACGACGAAGTATCAGAAATGCTCATTCAGGCGGTAATCAAACTGTTTGGCAGGGAGATTTTTACCGCAAGAACCGGTATTGAAGCCATTGAATTATGCCGGAACAATCCCGACATGGATTTGGTATTGATGGATATTAAGATGCCCGAAATGGATGGGTATGAAGCCACCCGGAAAATACGTGAGTTTAATCAAGAGGTGGTCATCATTTCGCAAACAGCATACGCAATCGAAGGTGCAAGAGAAAAAGCCATTGAGGCAGGATGTAATGACTATATCTCAAAACCGATTAAAAAGGATGAATTAGGGGATATGATTCAAAAGTATTTCCAGAAATAAGCAAAGAACCCAGGCTTTAAGTATATCCAGGCTTCCGGTTGACACCCGTGAGCCTTTTTCTGTCCTTTTTCGCCCTCCCTCCATTCCGTAGATTTCGGAATGATCTACTTTTTTACCCCGTATAACTTAGATTTCAAACTGCTGGATGCGATTACCGGTTGCATAAACCTGCTACAACCGGATGATTGGGCTGTTATCATGGATGGAGACACCATGTTCCTGCAGCCGGATTTCGGGCACCAGATCCAGCGTCATATTGATTTGTTTCCGGAGTGGACTCTTTACCAGCTTGGCTTCCCGGTGCCATTATTCTGTTCAGGTGCCAGCTGGCGTGGATGTGAACAAGGATTCTATCCGGTATCATAAACTCATAACCTCCTTGCAGCAAGAACTGCATGCCGGCGAAACCTCACAGATCAACCGCCGGATTGCCGGGCTCCTGATGGTGATTAAGAAATCTACCTGGGATGAAAATATTGCTCATGAAGGATATCTACATCCTTCACTATTGTCGTCTGGCAGAGGGATTTGAATATACCAAACACCTGGAGCCATGAAAACACTCGATGTGGTATATGTCCTGGTCACCGGCTCCTCATGGGATAACAACGAAATTCGGTTCTCGATCCGGTCGGTGCCGAAAAACCTTCCGGGCATCGGGCGAATAATCATTATTGGCGAAAAGCCATCCGGATTGAAAGGGTTTGTTCACATCGCGCATCCGGATGAATTTCCATCGATCAATGCCGACGGAAACATCATCCGCAAGGTCATTCCTGCCTGCCAGGACCCTCGGCTGACCGATCAGTTCCTGTTCATGAATGATGATCACATCATTATCTATATCGCCTGCCGGGAATCAACAGACTCGCAGATAGCCTTAAACACCTATCAGAAATATTTCCAGAACCAAAACCTGAAAGACATGTTCCTGGCATATACCCTGCCGTACTATCTGACCGGATGGAAGAACTTTACCAGGCAAATCAATGAGGCTGCGCATGTGTATTTCAATGCCACTAACGACGGTTTTATCCGGGACCTTCCAGAGAATACCAACTTCAATTTCCAGAGGCTGGCAACTCCGGATTCCCGATTCGATGTAATGATTAATTCGCTTGCAGATCAGTTCACTGATTACTACAAGCATCATATCGATAAGACAATCATATACTTCCGTGACCGGTACGGCGATAGCAAGTACCCCAACGTAAACAAATCAAACAGTTACAATGAGCAGGCAATCGTCAGGCCCGGGCGTAACCACCGGACCGTGATCCAGGAAGTACACAAAGGCATGGAGCCGCCACAGCATGCCAGGTACACACTGATCTCCATGAATAATACGCAGGTGATTCAAAAGGAAGGAAAATTCCCGAAAAACAAGAAGTCGGAACAATCCAGAACCATCCTTCCGGAAATGGCCACACACTTTTCGGATTCCGTGGACAAAAGGATCTGGACAAAATATGGACATCTGCTTGCGGCTCAATCTGTTGTAATCGCAGATGCGTTGCGGATCGGCGTTCAGCCGGGGAGATCTGTGGTGGGATGGCTTAGCCGCTCCACCAGCATAGCTGCGACTCGTTATCGTTTATGCTAAAACATTCCCGGATTCCAAAATTTTGCATTTAGTGATTTCGTTACTTTGGAGTAATCTAATGGTTGTTTTATGACAAAAGAAAATACTATAAAATGATTATCCGTATTCATGCACCTACGGCAATACTTCGTACCCTGTGGGAAAAGTCTGGTCAAAAACGTTGCGAGCCGGTTCCTGCCTTTGATCGAAGTTGTACCCACCCCTTCCCCTCCCTAAAATAGGGAGGGGTGGAGCACCTGTCAGGCTATTGTATTTGATTGATCTTGATGCTCTTGCCGGATTTGTTTTCTGATTTTCTATGGGTTGTTGAGAGCGGCGAAGATCTTTTCCAAAACAGCAGGCATGTTGAAGAGCTCTTCA
>CAIXKO010000415.1 GCA_903919925.1 uncultured Bacteroidota bacterium
ATACTTTTCCATTTATCAAAGGATCTGATCCATCGGTAGAAAACAAAACCTCCGCCTCCTGAGCAATATTATGAATTTCCACCACCAGTGAATCCGTAAAAACAAAGTTTTCCGCTGATACTACTGGTGTGGGTACCCGGTAATTGAGTTTCATAGCATCAAACCTTTCATATTGCCGTTCCATACGATAAGTGAATTTCTCGAAATCGCGCAGAGACTTCGGAGTCCAAACCACCTCCGCCAGGGCACTCATCCGGGGCAAAGCCATGTATTCCACCTGCTTTTCTGAAGGAATATACTCTGTCCACACATTTGCCTGAGCTCCAAGCACATGCTTTGCCTCCTCAATATTTAACACCTCGGGTGTTGGCTCATAGGAATACACCTTTTCCAATGTTAGGTATCCACCAATGGCTTTGGGTTCAAATTTTGGGCTACCTTGATAATGATCGAAGTAGCAGTGCGAATTGGGTGACATAATTACATCGTGACCCTGCTTCGCTGCTTCAATGCCTCCTGATTCTCCCCGCCACGACATTACCGTGGCTTCCGGGGCCAAACCGCCTTCCAGGATTTCATCCCAGCCTACCAGGTTGCGGTGGTTTGCCACCAAAAACTTTTCGATCCGCCGGATAAAATACGACTGTAATTGCATTTCATCCTTCAGTCCTTCAGTTTTCATCCGTTTCTGACAAACCGGGCACTTCGACCAGCGGTCCTTTGGGCATTCATCGCCACCGATATGCACATATTTGAACGGAAATAAAGCGATTACCTCAGATAACACATCCTGAACAAATCCAAAAGTTTCCTCCTTACCGGCACAATATACATCATCGGAAACGCCCCATGCAGTTCGCACTTCAAACGGACCCCCTGTGCACGACAGGTCAGGATATGCTGCCAGGGCGGCAACCGAGTGGCCGGGCATCTCAATTTCGGGCATTACATCAATGAACTGGCTGGCCGCATAAGCCACCACTTCCCTGATTTGTTCCTGCGTGTAAAATCCTCCATAAGTGGTTCCATCTGGATTTTTCCTGACTGAACCAATTTCCGTTAAACGCGGATATTTTTTGATCTCGATGCGCCAGCCCTGATCTTCAGTCAGGTGCCAATGAAAAACATTCATTTTATGCATCGCCAGCATATCGATATATTTTTTGATAAACTCAACCGAAAAAAGGTGCCGGCCAACATCCAGATGCATGCCACGCCATCCATATCGGGGCTCATCCTGAATGTTTACCTGTGGAATTTTTATCCCGCTGTTTTTAACCAAACCAGCTGAGCCATAAACATCCGGAGGCAAAAGTTGAAGCAAGGTTTGAATTCCATAAAAAACTCCACGGGCCGTATTACCGCGGATGGTTATCCCCTTTTTTGATGTCACCAGAATGTAGGCATCCGGGTTAGCAGAAGATTCCAGCTTGCTCTGCTCCAAATAGATACATCCTCCGGGGTTGACCCCGCTATAATCTATCTCTGAATAATTCAATTTGCCGCACAAATAAGTAGCAGCTGAAAACAAAGCACTATCACGCGATGAAACGGAGATCATCCTTTTGGTTGGAAACTTCACCATCACCGGGTCGATGGTTATGATTGCCGGCTCGGGGATAATCCGAACATCGGGAGTTTCCTTTGTGCAGGACGAAAAAATACCTGCAATAAGCAAAACGACAAAAACGGTAGTTATCTTCCTCATTATGTAACATTTTAACTATTCAATCGAAATTTCATCCACAAAAATATAAGCTGCCATTCCTTTGCCGTTATGCCAATCGGGGCATACTTTCCGATTGGTGG
>CAIXKO010000416.1 GCA_903919925.1 uncultured Bacteroidota bacterium
GTGTCGGAAACCAGGCACTGAAGTTTCTGACCATCCAGCTGGAAAGCCAATTTTACAGATCCGTTTTTGGTAAACTTTATCGCATTGTCCAGTAAGTGGCTGATACATTTGCGCAAAAGATCGGTGTCTGTACGAATGAGCCGATCGATATCAGCTAACGTGGTATCAATGGTGAAATCAAGGTTTTGGGATTTGCAAAGATCCTGGAACTTTGATTCTAAAATGTTGATAATACGAGTAATAGGAAAATTGGACAGATATACCTCCTGAGTCCCGGAGGTGATCTGAGAGATGGAAATAAAATTGGAAATCGTATTCATTAACCGGTCACTGCTTGATTCCATAACGCTCAGATAACCGGCCTTTTCTTCAGGAAGAATATCAGGATCAGCCAGCAAATTGCCAAACCCCAGAATGCCGTTCAGCGGTGTCCTGATTTCGTGAGAAATATTATTAATAAAGGTTGACTTAAGCCGGTCAGAAGCTTCCGCTTTTTCCTTCGCCTGTTTAAGATCGGAATTACTCTTTTCCAATTCTGCAGTTCTTTCCTTGACCTTTTCCTCTAGTATTTGATTATTAAGTCGTTCCTGCAGGTGAAGGAATCTGGTCAGTAACAGGTTTCTAACCCGTAAACCTACCTCGTCCAAATCAAATGGCTTAGTCAGAAAATCCATTGCCCCCCCTGATAAAGCTAGTTTTCTGGTTTCTTTTGTAGCATCTGCGGTTAACATAAGTATGGGCAGATAGGTCCCGGCGGGCAAGATTTCTTTTAACTGATCCAGAACATCAAATCCGGATAAATGAGGCATCATCAGGTCAAGCAGGATTAAATCAGGATTAAACCCGGTTAATAAGTCGACCACTTCCCTGGGATCAGTTGTAGAGGAAACCTGAGTATAACCCTCGAAGTAAAGAAAATCGTCAAGAATATCGATGTTCTGTACCTGATCATCAACAATCAGGATCCTCATGCTTTTTATCGGGTCATTACTCATGCTTTCACTTTTACCTCCTGTAAAAGTAAAATATTTATCTTCTTTGGATTACGACCCGCTAGTGGTTCTGTGTATTATTTGACGAAATGCTGAGAAATTTGATCACAAACCGCGTTCCTTTATCAGGTTTCGAATAAACCTCAATGCTGAATTTATGGTAATCAATAATCTTTTTTACCAGCGCCAGGCCTAATCCAAAATTGTTCCCGCTCTCCTGAAATTTCTTGAACCGCGTAAAAATGAATGGAAGATTCTCTTCCGATATTCCGATACCATTGTCCTTAATCTCTACCTTGGTAATGCCACCATCCATAAACAGGATAACCGTGATATGGCCCCCGTCAGACGTGTATTTAATGGCATTATTTACCAGATTGAAAAACAGAATATGCAGCAACTCGCGGTTCCCCTGAATATTTTGCGGCTGATCAGAAACCTTTAAAACAAATTCCAGATTCTTCTGCTCAAAGTGTTCCTGAAAATCAATGGACAGGCTCCGGAGCAATTCATTAAGATTAACCTTGTCGGCTAGCAGATACTCTTCATTATCAATTCTCGACATGAGCAGTAAAGTTCTCACCAGCTTAGTGAGCCTACCTAATGTGACCTTTGATTCAATGATTTTAATAGCCTCATCATCAGTTAACTGAGTGGTGTTAACAAAATTGTCAAGCTTGGTTCTGATAATGCTGATGGGGGTTAGCAGCTCGTGCGAAATATTACTGATATAATCCCGCTCTTCATTAAATGCATTTTCGATTTTTTTCATCAACCCATGTATACTCTCTTCCAGATATTTGAAATCCGCGGTGGAAGTTTTTACCGGGGTATAATCGAAATTTTTTGGATGATCCGAAGCTTTTAGCCGGTCAATGATCCTGCCAAAAGGCCTTAAAAGATACTGGGTAATCAATAAATCGAGGACAACGGTTAATGCCACCAGTACCAGCAGGAAAATAAAGGTGAATTTTTTAATCAGGCTTTGGAATTCTATCATGCTTTTGATGCTCTTGCCAATCTCAATCAGATAGAATTTGCCCTGCGATTCAAAGGTGGCACTGATCACGCGATACTCAAAAGTCTCACCCTCAATAGCCCTGTGCGTAAAATCAATCGATTCAAAGAGTGCGGTGTCCACAGCCCTTTCAATAGAAATATATTCCTCTTTAAGAATATTATAACTGCCAAATGCTTGTTGATCACCACCTTGCTTGATTAATTCTTCGGCGCCAACTTGCTCTACCAGTGAATATGTTTTATCCAGATTTTCAATCAGCTGATTATCAATTTCCCGGATCAACATTTGATTAACCAGCCAGGGTATGATAAAGGCAGATATTGCTATGATCAAAGCCTTGGAGAGGGCATTGACAATGGAAAGTTTACTCTTAAGCTTTACCTTGGACCTGAGACTGGCTTTAAACATTATGCGTCTTCAAATTTGTACCCTAATCCCCTTACCGTCCTGATCCGGTTGACGGGGTCAAATTCTCCCAGCTTTTTTCTAATGTTTTTAATATGTACATCAATATAGTTGGAGTCAAAATCATCTTCATAAAAACTACCCCAGATGTGCTCCACCAATTGGAGCCGGTCCAGCACCCTTCCCTTATTCAAAACCAGATAACTCAACAGATCATACTCTTTTTTTGTCAGGTTAACGGGCGATTCCTCATGCAGCAACTGAAGTTTGTTGATGTCGAGAGCAAAACCACCAAACCTGATGACAGAACCCGACTGTCCGAATTTTCTTCGCGTGATGGCCTGAATTCTGGAATGCAATTCAAGAATCGAGAAGGGTTTGGCCAGGTAATCATCGGCTCCTGAATTAAATCCTTTCAATTTATCATCGAGCTCACCCCTGGCAGTAATCACAATAAAATAGGCTTCTGAATTATATTTTTTTGCCTCTTTAATCAAATCCAATCCGTTATAATCAGGCAACCCGATATCCAGCAAAACAAAATCGTACAGATTTACAGCGAGTAATTCCGATGCATCCCTGCCGTTGAATGCCAGATCGCAATTATATCGTTCATTACGTAAAAATTGGGCTATCTCCTCAGCCAGAGATTTTTCATCCTCAACAATTAAAATCCTCATAGCTAAAATATTACAGAGTAGCTTAACGAAACCAGAAAACCCGATTGGTTGGTCCAGCTATTTTCCTTCAATATTTTGGAAGGAATCGCATAATACCAGCCTCCGGTTAAGGTAAAGCTGCCCAACGTATATTGAAGAGGCAGGATCAGGCTGATATTTTGATAATCAAATTTATTGCGCGGAACAAACTCGGGTGGGTGACCTCCACCCATGTGATGTCCCCATATATTATCGATGGTGCCCGGAACCCAAAAGCTGGTGCCGAATGACCCGGTGAGCGTTGGCGACAGCATCAGGTACCCGGATTTAAAAAGGAAGCCATCGAATTTAAAATCGTAGGAGAGGCTGAGGTCCAGGAAATAGTTGTTAGTGGGGCCAATCATATAACTGTTGTCCACAATGGCCGATAATCCGCCAAGCCTGTAGGTACCCGATAATGCCAGCGAATGTTTATAAGCGATCCCTTCGTATGCATGGTCACCCCGGAATTGGCGGTTAGTATAGGAAAAATCGATGTCGAATTTATCCAGGAAACTTTTCTCATAACCTATCTGAAATTCAGCTTCATAAGTATTAGTATCCGGAACCAGGTATTTGAAATAATTTATAGAAGCCCATACACCGATGTTGCTGTAATATGCCATGTTGGCCATTATTGCAGGCATCTTTATTGCGTTTGCCAGGCGGGAGTTGTTATTGTTGTTGCTGGTATAGCTCAAGCTGGTCAGCAAAAAACCGGGCTGTTTGGTTGTGTTGGCTGAATCGGGTATTTCCTGCCCCCGAATGGTCAGTGGCAACCCAAGGAGCATAAAAATAAATACAAAGTTTCGCATGATGATGTTTATACGATATAGCTGAAAGTGAGTGGTTTATCGATGTTTGTGTATAGTCATGGATTTACGGATGGCTTTGTTTATGGTATGCATCTGCTCCATGGTAGCTTTTTTGTTTTGCATCCTGATGGCTTCAATATTCTTATTGGTGATCGGGACAGATTTGATTTGTTCTTTCTTTTTTTGCTGCACGTTTTCCTGCAATACCTTGGCAGTATCTGTTTTAACCTCTGTTTGAACAACCTTTTCCTGTCCAAATCCGCAAAATGGCAGGGCAAAAAGTAGAATCATGATCCGTAAAAGTCTTGTCAAATACATCTTTATTCTATCATCATACAAATATAACCCCTTGAATAACAAAACCAATAAGGCTGATAATGATATCAGCCTTATTGATTTGTCAGCAAACTTATGCAATTCGGTTAATGACCGCCGCCATGCCCTTTGCCGTGTCCGCCTTTGCCCCCTTTGCCACCTTTACCAGGGCCGGGCATAAAACTGGTCAGCGTAATCGTTTCGCTAACTCCGTCGATGGTTACGGTTGCCAGGTTATCGCAGGTGCCATCACCATAATCAACAACGATTACCGTTCCATCGCTTACATTGATATTTGTGATCCCCGATACATAAACACCCATGCAGTCCTTCAAATGGTTACGTACCAGGGGTGTTTGGGTTTGACTGGTAAAAGTATTCCCGCTTGCCAGCGTGCCTGAAGCTGTTCCGGTTACTTCAATAACGTCATCCATCTTTTCAGTGGTATCGGTACCTGCCTTTACGATCCTGGCTTTTTCCGAACTCCACAGAATAGTGCCGCTGCCGTCAGCCAGTACAATTGATCCCTCTTCCTTGATCAAACTCTCACGGTTTCCGTCGGCATTGATTTTGGTAGTCACATTTGATGTTCCCAAAACCTGATTGTTGTCCACGTAATAATCTTCACACCTGAATGTTACCACTGCATCACCTCCAAAGTAATCGCCGATGCTTGTCATAATGATTTTCCCTTTGCGGACCTTACCGTCAAAGCTTACGCAACTATCAGTTCCATAGTTGATTGTGGTGATAAGTGTATCGCCCGACCAATCACTCGATATCCTGGTGCAACTGCCCAAACGTAAATGACCATCACCAGCACCTCTGTCGCCGCACAAACTATCCAGATCGCCTATGCGCAATGAATCTCCCGGGTGCCAGATATGATCGATTGAATCCCTGTCGCCGGGTCCGCCCATGCCATGATGACCGCCGCGCCCACCTACAGAATCGTGCCCCAAAGAATCTTTGCCATGCAGCAAATTCTCATACAAACTGAGGGTTTCATCCCCTATTTCCATCACCTCATCAAACACCTCGGCGGTGTAGGTTTGAGCAACAGCTTTAAGCGTATTTTCACTCAATACAGCAGTTGATGTGCTGTTGTCAATCTTTTGGCAGGCAAATAAACCTACCATGGTGGCTCCACAAAAGAGAGCAGCCCGATACATCATTTTACTTCTTTTCATAATCCGGTTATTTTAAAAAACAACAATAATTTTACTGTTACGGTGCAATGATATAGCGCCAACATGAAGCGAAAATGAAGAGAAGGGATTCAACCAATTCTTTTCAGGTTATTTTCCTATATTTCACCATTCAAGAAATTCCGGCAGGATCTCTTAAAAGTTGAATTTCCGTGATCTATGAATAACCTGAAATTTTTCCTTACCTGTATATTTCTGATTATTTGTCAGTTATCAGGGGTGTTTGCCCAGCAGCAGGTGAAAGGGCTCGTCATTGATGATTCCAACCGCCAACCTATGCCCTTTGTAAGTATTGCTGTAATAGGAAGCACTTTTGGAACCGTGAGCAATCAAAACGGCGAATTCACCCTCAATATTCAAAATATCGACCCATCCGATAGTATTGCATTTCACTACCTGGGTTACGAAACAATCATGATGAAAATCAGTGATTTAAACGATGGGATGACGGTTAAAATGAAAGAAAAGCCGGTCCTGCTCCGTAGCATTGCTATTGTTGCGCATCCCATGAAACCGGAGGAACTGATTAAAAAGGCCATCGAAAAAAAGAATGAAAATTATCCGCAGATTGCACAAAAGAGAGAAGTTTTCCATAGGAGTAACACAGCAACTTATTTCAATGGCTTCGATATCCAATTGAAAAAGAGTGACATCCCTGAATTCGATCAGAATCTGTTCAGGGAGGTGGTCGATAGCTTGCCCCGCTATTCCCGCGCCTACGAGGATAACTTGTATAACCTCTACAGTATTCCTGCCGATTCGGGTAAAACAAAATTTAAGTTTGAAGGTATTAAGGATGTGATACTTAAGGAAGATAACGGTGGTGGATTGGAAAGGGTTAAAACCATAGTTAATGATTTGTTTGTGCATAAAAAGGACGATAAAACTTTCTGGAAATATAAAACGGGCATATTCTCGTTTGCGGATGTCAGCATTTCAGGAACGGAACCGTCTGCTGACAGCTCCAGGCTTAAAAACCGGTTTGCCTGGTATTTTATTTCAGGCGACGGTAGCTGGAATTGGGACTTTATTCAAAAAAGCAACCGCTACCATTATCAGAATAAGGGGATCATTGGCATCGGTGGCGAGGATGCTTATATTATTGGGTTTACCGGGAAATCAGGTGCCGATTATCAGGGAATGATTTATATATCAACGGAAAGCTTTGCTATTTTGCGAATCGAATACACGCTTAAAGAGAGTAAGAAAGACAAGGGAATCGACCTTTTAGGGGTTAGCTATAAACAGGAAAAAGAAGAGGGCCTCCTGCTTTATGAAAAGGATAAATCGGGCTATTTCCTAAAATACTCGATGAAGGCCACTGCGTTCAGATATGGGATCGACCGGCCATTTGAAATTATTAAAAAGCAAAAGCGGCCCGTTTTCAGCAAGAAATTGAATGAAGTAGCACTGCACCTGAACCTTGAGGGATTCCAGGATGAATGCAATGAAACTCTGGTGGTGTACCGCGAGAGCAGCACTCCGGAAAAGTTTAAAAAGATCCTGGAAAAAGGAGTAACGCCCGAACGCATTTCCTCGTATTCCGATTCCATCTGGAAAGGCTATTCCATTATCGAGCCTACCCGGCAGATGAA
>CAIXKO010000417.1 GCA_903919925.1 uncultured Bacteroidota bacterium
ATCGGCTGAAATCCAAAACGGGTCCGGGAATCTCTAACTCCTTTATTACTTTAAACAACAAAAGGGATCTCATATGCTAGATTATTAACAAATTAAATCCTTAGGTTGACGGCTATGGGGCCAGGGGGTGGGTACCATTCAGCGATTCTATACCGCACGTTGCCAGGTTATTAGGTTTGGGGTGGATTGCCGGCATGCTGATGGACTCTACAGATACTCACTGAACTCCAATACCTCTCCCTTTTTAGTTTTCAGGGTAACGAGGCCATCGGGGCCAATTTCGCCTTTTTTCCCGTTTACATAGATGGTTTTCCAGGGACTCAGCAAACAGAGCTCCTTACCTGCGCTACTTTCAATAGTTACTGAGGTTACCCGGCCAGCTTGGTAGGCTGATGAAACAACAAAGCCGCCCTGTGCACGCAGTCGCGTAAAGCTGGCATCCTGATTTGCCGGCCAGCAGGGGAACAAGCGGATCTTACCTCCAACACTTTGAAGCAGGAACTCATTGATCAGCCCGGCAATACCAATCATTTCGCCCATATACGTGCCGTGCTGGTGCCCCTGCCATTCAAATAATCCGTTGGGTAGTTCCCGCGATAGATACCACTTTTTGGATTCGGTTACCCCCTCGGGCATCGATAAACGGGCCCTGGCAACATTGAATATCACGTTTGAATTGTTGAAATTATGTTTGGTAATACCGATGGTGCGCCGGAAAAGTTCCTTCTCGGATTCCGGTGAAAACCAGGTAACCTGATCGCACGGGAAAACCGGCGCCGCCGGAACGGTTATGTTGTGCACCGGCACTTCATTGTATCCGCATCCTTCCCAATCCACCACAACAGGCTTGCCCGATTCATCCATGGCGGTTGGGTAATCGGGTAGCAAGGCACTGAAATTTTTGCATCTCGCTGCCAGATCTGCATCGGTATTTAACTCCGATGAAGCCTGGATCAAGGCATCAAATGTATACCGGATGTAAGCAATATCGAACGGACAGTTATAGATCCCAACATCTCCATGCTCAGGGCTGTAGGAGGGACCCAGGCGGACCTTGCCATTTTTATCGATGCTGCATTTTTCCATGAATGATGCATAAAACAACGCACTCTCCCGGATAATAGGATAGATTTTTGACCTCAGGTACTGTGAATCAGGATTGCAAAGGTGCATTTGCCAGGCATTCTGAACATTCATCGCCGTAGATCCGATGGTGAGGCCCCAGGGATTCATCGACATCTGCCGCTTGTTTACGCTTTTTGACAATGCCGGATCAGGTTCATACAGGAAAGAGGATATCGGGCAAAAGATCCCCTCGCAATTAAAAGTTTCACGGGCAAGAAACTGGAAGCGCGGAATCATATCGTTCAGGTAGGATATCCAGGGATCAGCCAGCTCCGTATGGTTGGATGCCGGCAGCGGCCAAAAGGCCTGCCAGGAGTTGTAATTGTGATGATAATCGGAATGCCACGGGGTAACATCCGTTGCCAGCGGAGGCATTAGGTTTATGGGCGAAGTTCCCGGTTTTGAAACCGTACCGGCAAAATAAATCATCCGGTACCACCAACGCTGCAGTACGGTATCGCCCAGCTCAATGCCGCTCCGCATCCAATACTGCTCCCACAATTGCTCATGCCGCAATACCAATGAACGCTCATTTTCTTCAATCGTTTTACCAGCCAGTGAAATGGCACTGTTCAGCACATCGCTGCTTTTGATATCGTAAGAAGTTACCAGCGATACAGCCGTAAGATTCCCTTTGGAGGCAACGGCCAAAGCATATTCCATGCCCTTAACATCAATATCTCCGGGAATTTTCATCAGTAGCCAGGATATATCTCCCGTTTTCCCGGTTTCCGCATCGGGCAATGTTTCCGCTTTAATTGCCTCGATATTGATCTTTGTCATCCCTTTAATCAGCACAACATTCCGGTCGTTCAGTACGCGGATAGATGTTTCCTGCGTACCAGCCGCAATAGTCACCAACCCTTTTTCAATATCCAGGTGTGCCTTGATTTCCGCAGATGCCGGAATCGTGCCCAGCCTGAGTGCAGCGGCACAGCGTGGCTGCGGGAAAGTATTCCCGTAGCTCGGCGGCCCCCCAACCTGGCCGGTAATTTTGCCGCTTCCGATATCCACTTTTGGCATTTCCCCATCCTTCGATAAATCCATCCGGGCATCCCAGATATCATTCTTGGTGATGCGCATGTACAGGCTACTGTCCTTTTCCCAAACAATACCGTACAGATCGCCGTTTCCGAGCATCAATCCCTGGCGCTGCCCGTTGTGCAGGTCATTCAGCGTTACTCCGGCATCCCTAAGCGCGGCTGTATAGGGTAAGGCGCTCTTTTTTGTTTGGCAGCTGCAGGTTACCATAATAACCATTGCGGCAAACGCGGTTTTGATCAGTTTGAGTGTCATGCTTTATTTAACAATTTAAGGTCCGGTAATTTTTTGCCAAATTAATCATCAGCCGCCAAATTAATCATCGGCCAGCTTTATTCATACATCAGTTTCTCAATATCCGGCTTTTCCCTTTTTGCAGATTTTAACCGGAATGAATGCATGATTTTGTACATAACCGGCACCACAATCAAGGTAAGGAAGGTGGAAACAATCATCCCTCCAATAATTACCCAGGCCAATCCATTCCGGAGCTCGGCACCCGCACCGGTGGATAGGGCAACCGGTAACATCCCGATAACAACCGACAGGGCTGTCATCAAAATCGGACGCATCCTGATTTTTACTGCCTGAAAAAGAGCCTCGTCAATCAACTTACCATCTTTGCGGGCATCATTGGTAAAATCGACCAGCAAAATGGCATTCTTGGCCACCAAACCTATCAGCATAACCAAACCTAACATCCCATAAATACTTAAAGGGGTGTTGGTTAGCGCCAAAGCTAAAACGGCGCCGATAATGGATAACGGAATGGAAAACATCACCACAAACGGATCGGTCCAGTTGTTGTACAAAACCACCATCGATAAGTAAACCAGCATGAGCGATAACATTAATGCGCCAACCAGTACACTCATCGATTCCGCCATCGATTTTACATCCCCGGTGGCTTCAATTTTCACACTTTGGGGCCTGTGCAGCTTTTCAGCTTTGGCTAAAAATGCTTTTGATACGGTTCCTGCCGATGTGCCAAGCACTTGTGTACGAATGGTTACCGAGCTATTTCTGTTGTAACG
>CAIXKO010000418.1 GCA_903919925.1 uncultured Bacteroidota bacterium
CCTAAAAAAGCGCCAAAGCCATTTGTCATAATCATAAACAGACCTTGGGCACTTGCCCTGATTTTTGGATTTGCTTCGGTTTCGACAAACAGCGAGCCTGAAATATTGAAAAAATCGAAAGCCATCCCGTAAATAATCATGGAAAGAACGAGCAAGACTAACCCACCACCGGGATTACCCAGACCAAACAATCCAAACCGGAGTACCCATCCGAAAATGCTGATCAACATCACTTTTTTGATACCGAACCGACGTAAAAAGAAGGGTATCGAAAGTATAAATAGAGTTTCAGAAATCTGAGAAACAGACATTAATAGTCCGGGGTGAGTTACCGCAAAGGAATCGGCATAAACTGTTACAGATTTGAATTCCTGAAGAAATTGCCCGCCAAAAGTATTGGTGATCTGAAGTGCTGCCCCTAAAAGCATAGCAAAAATAAAGAAAATCAGCATTTTGCGTTGCTTGAACAGTACAAAGGCATCCAAACCAAATGCGGAGACCCATGAGCCATCTCTTTTAGCCTTTGCCGGTGGACAAGCAGGCATAGTAAATGAATAAATACCTAAGCATAATGCTGATATAGAGCTGATATATAATTGCATCGGGCTCTGTGACCAGCCAAAAAGGTCAACAACCCACATAGCAGCAATAAAGCCAATAGTACCCCAAACACGGATCGGTGGAAAAGCTTTAACGACATCAAAGCCCCTTTGACCTAATACGCTATATGACACCGTGTTATTTAGTGCAATAGTTGGCATATACGCCATGGCATTTAGAAGCATAATCATATACATCAGTTTGGGATCGGTAGCCGTGGAGGCCCAAAAAAGCAGGATTGCACCCACAATATGGCAAATCCCCAATACGCGCTCCGCATTAACCCAGCGATCGGCAATAATTCCCAACAGGCCAGGCATAAAAAGGGATGCAATACCCATAGTAGCATAAATACCACCAATCTGCCCACCCGTAAAATGCAGTGATATACCCAGATAACCTCCTAAAGAAATCAACCATGAACCCCATACAAAAAACTGAAGAAAGTTCATTACCTCTAACCGATTCCTGATACCCATAATGCTTTTGTTTACTATTTACCGGGTGATAAAACTAATGAAAAAACCGATAACCAATCCAGGGGAAAGGTTATCGGTTATCGGGCATCCGACTTGAAAACATCATCGCCTTTTATTGAAAAATGGCTATTTGGTGCCCTTCAATAGTTTATCGGCAAAGCCCGTTATGGAATCCCAGATGCCCTGTAACCCATTCTGCATAATAAAATTAAAAAGCTTAATAACGAGCGGAAAAAGTAATACTATTAGCAAAATGACAATCAGCAAAATAGCAATCCCTGCAATTATTAGGAGGGATTTAAGTTTTGGATTATCTCTGATCCGCTCAAGAATAATTAGCCACTTGTTATGCTCGTTATGACCCTGATGTCCGTAATAACCATTAAATCCGTTGGATCGGTGATTGCCATGCCCATGTTCTGAATAATGATGACTCATTTTAAAAAATTAAATTGAAAAATTATCGAAAATACTTTATCGGAGGAATTTAACCCTCCAGGGAAAAGAAAACTTTTCAAAAAAGCTTGGGAGGAAGCCAAACAGAAAATGAAGTATTTCCGGAAAAGAAAACGTGGGGAATATTAATCCGGATAGCCATAAAATCAATTGTTTGTGCAGACCGGTTTGTGTTAATGCCTGGAATATCGTCGTGATCTGCATCAAGCCCAGGACTACCGGACACATCAGTTTCGCAGTCGTTATAGAAATTTTCTATAATAACCTGCTGCTGATCAAATACATTAAAAGCACATAGCTCAAAACTCATGAAAACACTAAAAGTGATCACGAGGCAGAACAATATGTTTTTATGCCATTTTTTCATCTTACAAAAGTAGCAAATTGATCGGCCATCATGGTAGAATAAACTACCTTTAACCAAAATTTAACTGATAGGTCCGCTGATGAAATTAGGATTTGATTCAAAAAGATTGTTTTGCAATTCTACCGGATTAGGTAATTACAGCCGAACATTACTTCAAAATTTAGGTAATTATTATCCGGATCATGAATATTTTTTATATACTCCAGAGATCAGGCATATTGCGGATACCAGCGTATTTTTGGAAAACTCAGTTTACAAAACACGCACTCCCGATACTTACTTAAAATCCTTTTGGAGAACCTGGTCGATTAAAAATCAATTAAAGTCAGATAAAATTGCCCTTTTTCATGGATTAAGCAACGAGATTCCTTTAAATATCGATAAAATAAATGATAAAATAAATATTAAAAGCATCGTTTCCATCCATGATTTAATATTCAAGGTATATCCGGACACATACAAAAAAATAGATAGGACGATCTATGACATTAAATTCCGATATGCTTGTAACCATGCTGACCGGATAATTGCCATCAGCGAGAATACAAAAAAGGACATTGCCAGTTTTTATAGAATTGACCCCATCAAAATAGAGGTTATCTATCAAGCTTGCAGCCCTCACTATTACCAATTAAAGGATCAGGAACAGAACAACCTGGTTATTAACCAATATCACTTACCTACCGAGTTTTTGCTGTCGGTTGGAAGCGTTGAAGCCCGAAAAAATTTAAAAAGCGTAATTGCATCTTACCGGTATTTAAATAAGAGTTTGCAAATACCCCTGGTTGTTATCGGAAAAGGCGGTAAATACAAACTGGAGGTGGAACAATTGGTACTGGAGGCAGGATTGGCAAAAAAGGTTATTTGGATCAGTAATTTAACTAATAATGAGCATCTTCAATCAATTTACCAAAGTTCTCAGGTATTAATTTATCCATCCTTTTATGAAGGTTTTGGATTACCGGTTGCTGAAGCCTTACTTTGCAAAACACCCGTGATTACCGCTAACCGTTCATCACTTATGGAGGCTGGCGGTCCGGGGTCAGTATACATTGATCCGGATAGTCCGGAGCAAATAGCAGGTGCGATTGAAACGGTGTTAACCAACTCCCAGCAGAGGAAGCGAATTATTGAATCTGGTTATGACTATGCCCATCAAACCTTTGCACCTGAAAGG
>CAIXKO010000419.1 GCA_903919925.1 uncultured Bacteroidota bacterium
CAACGGAAAAATTGTTACTCCCGAAGGGCTTAATTACCGCTTAATCTGGTTGCCCGATAATGAGCGGATGCTACCGGAAACACTCGAAAAGCTGCTCGCGCTGGTTAAGCAGGGAGCCACGGTAACCGGTAATGCACCCCAATGGATTGCCACCCTGATAGGCGGTCCGGAGGCACAACAACGTTTTAACAAAGCGGTAAATGAACTCTGGGGAAACAGCCATGAAAAAATCCGGACCATTGAAAAAGGGAAAGTGTTGGCCGGGTTTACTGTCGCAGAGGCTTTGCTTCAGCTCAATATTACTCCTGATGTTATAGGCAACGATGCTCTGTGGCTGCACCGTCAGGTTGAAGGGGCAGATTGGTACTATATCTCAGCTCCTTTTGGTACCGGTTTTCAAGGCGAACTTAGCTTTCCTGATAACGGCGTACCAGAAATATGGGATCCGGTGAGCGGAGCAATTGAACCTGCAACCGTTGTTAAGCAGGTAAGCGGCCGGGTTACAATTCATTTTGATCTGCCCCGGGCGGGTTCCTGTTTTCTGGTTTTCAGGAAAAATGGAAAAATGGCTATTCCTTCCGGAGAGATGAGCAAGCTTGTTGAATCCATTGAATTTGCCAATCCGTGGACTCTGTCGTTTCCTTCCGAATGGGGAGCTCCTTCATCAGTTACGGTGAATGAATTAAAAGCCTGGAAAGACCTTGATTTGACACAGGAAGCAAAATCGTTCTCGGGTACCGCAACTTACACAGCAACATTTAATGCAGGAAAGTTAAAGAATAACCATCGGTATATACTTGATCTTGGCAGAGTTGAAATGATTGCCAGTATTTCACTAAACGGTAAACCGATACGTACCTTGTGGACCCCACCTTACAGGCTTGATCTGTCTGAATTTGTTAAACAGGGCGTCAACAATTTATCGGTAGAGGTAACCGGTAGCTGGTTTAACCGATTGGTATTTGACGCCGGTCAACCTGAGAATCAGCGCAAGACCTGGACATTCAAGGGTCCGTCGAAAGAAGCCGCTCTGGTGGAGAGCGGTTTGATGGGGCCGGTGAAGCTCACTGTTCAGAATGTTAACTAACCACAGGAAAACTGTTCAATTCAGTTGGCTGGATCAGGTCAAGCCGTTCTTTATTTTTGATATTCCATATCACGGAACAAGCATTCCGGACCAGTAGTAATATTTTGTCGATCGCAATCGACAAAATATGCTTATTTTTGTCGACAAATATCGACACATTATGCAATCTCTGATTGAATTCCAGGAAAGCCTGCTCCGTCCGGTTTCGAATAAATTCAGGCGTTACCTGCACGCCAGAATCCAATGGGGTGAGCGGATGATTGGGATCAAGGGGCCGCGCGGGGCATCCGTTAACATTAGGGCTTCCGTGATCTGAGTTGTACCCACCCCGGCCCTCCCTGAAACAGGGAGGGAGCGAGCTTCGTTGCTACATCACAGTGCAACCGGGCAGAAGCACATTTTCCCTCCCTGTTTCAAAGATGGGAATAGAGATTCGACCAAAATTTCGTTTAATCTTAACCAGAACTGATTCTATATCTGAGAGTTCTTCATTTCGTATATGTAAAACACAAAAACCCAGGTTTTGGAGAATCTTGTCACGCTGATTGTCTTTTTCTATACTGCAATCATGAATTCCTCCATCCATCTCGATTATTAGCATTTCTTTGTCGCAATAGAAATCCGTGATAAAAAAGTAGCAATCATTTTCAATGATCTGATAAATAACAGGATGCTGACGAAGAAACCTTCTTCCCGCCAATTTCTTATTCCTAATGAATTTCCACAATTTCATTTCTGCCTCTGTTGGGTTCTTTCGGAATTTTGCCGCTAATTCTTTGATTTCAATATAATGCATTTGAAACTGTTTATGTAAATCTTTATATTGATGCATTTTACAGGCTCAAATGGAATTTTCGGAGTAAATATCTTAGGATTAATCAATGGCACTACTGTCTGATTTCCTAGTA
>CAIXKO010000420.1 GCA_903919925.1 uncultured Bacteroidota bacterium
ATGCTTCCGTAAGATGGCATCGGTGGGCAGGATGGAGGATGGTGGGCTCAAATATGCGTCCATTGAAGTTTATCGGCTGAAATCCAAAACGGGTCCGGGAATCTCTAACTCCTTTAATACTTTAAACAACAAAAGGGATCTAATATGATAGATTATCAACAAATTAAATCCTTAGGTTGACGGCTATGGAGCCGATTGGCAACATGCTGGCGGTCTCTACATGCCGGTTTCATTGGTCACTGTTAAGTGTCACGCAATTATGCGTCTCTACATGGCGGTTTCATCCGTCACTTTCTTCTTCCGCTCCCAATATACCGTTCCTATTATCAGCAGCAGCACCAGAAAACTCCCGACCAAGCTGATCATCCTTCCGGTTTTCAAAGTTTTTGGCTCAAAGCGGAATTCCACGGTATGCTTGCCTGCAGGAACAACCAGGGCCCGTAAAGTATAATCGGCCCGGATATGATCGGCTTTTTTACCATCGATATAAGCCTGCCATCCATAGGGGTAGTAGATTTGCGAGAAAACCGCCAAACGATTATCGGTGGTTTGTGTATCGTATTTCAGGTAGTTTGGCTTGTAATCAACCAGCGAAATAACATCGGGTGCGGGGTTTGGTGATAATTGGGCCGGCAAAGAGGATAGCTGCTGTGTAAACCGCTTATCCACAACGGCCGCAGTTGATAATTCTGTAGAACCCAATGCATCGAGTTCCTGGTTTGCATTATCAACATATTGAACACGGTCAACAAACCAAACATCACCTAATGCATGACCATTTGG
The DNA here is from genome assembly GCA_903919925.1 of uncultured Bacteroidota bacterium. Taxonomy (GTDB): domain Bacteria; phylum Bacteroidota; class Bacteroidia; order Bacteroidales; family UBA12481; genus UBA12481. Next base: position 784 of record CAIXKO010000420.1, read on the forward strand.
TAACGGCTGACCGTTAGGGTTAACAATCAGATACCGGGTGTTCAGCATATTTAAAACATTCATCCCGGCCAATGCAGCATCTACCTTTTCAATAGTAGGCTTATCCTCCATAATCGCCCCTAAAGCAGCTGTATTGGGCCCCAGGTATTTATCAATCAAATCCTGATAGCGCCCGAGTTTGGCGCCGTGATATCCGCCAATCGATTTATGGAACCTCGAGGTGCGGGCATTCTGAAATGGGCTGCTGTTCATCTCCAGTACCCGGTAGCCCTGATTCTTATCCTTTAAAATAACATCATCAACCGGCATCGTTTTAAAAGCCTGCTCGATCTGGCGGCTGCCAATGAAATTATCGGCATTCAGATACCGCTTGCCAACCGACCACATATCAACCAAAATCAGCAATGCCAGTGCAATATACAGGTATTCCATTTTTGCCTTTGATCGTAATGAATACCATAGAATTCCGGCTGCACCGAGTATAAAAACCAATGTTCGGAAAGCATCACTGCGGGCCATACCGGCACGGTCATTAGCCAATGGTTCTTTTAGCCAATCCGGGAAACTGCTGTCGCCCGAGCTGGTGAAGGAGCCGAACAAGGTTGGAATTAAAGCAACCAAAAGTGCAATCCCCCCGGCAACGCCTACTGCGATGTACAGATTTTTCAATTTCGCTTTCTGATCGGTTTGCACATCGGCAAACCATTCCCTGATGGCCAGAAAAGCGAGCAGCGGAATAGCAAACTGCGCAATAATCAGGGTATTGGTTACATCACGAAATTTGGCATACAAGGGGAAATAGTTAACGAAAAACTCAGTTAGCCCCATAAAATTCCGGCCCCATGATAAAACAATCGACAACACAATGATAGAGGCTATCCACCATTTCTTTTTCCCTTTTACGATAAACAAACCCAGGATGGCCAGAAAAACAGAAATGGCTCCAATGTAATGAGGTCCAGCTGTTCCGAGCGTCTGACTTCCCCAATAGCTAATTCCCCGTGTATATTGTTTGGCTGTTTGTTCAGGAATCTGGTTGCTGATCATGGCTTTATACGTTTCGGAGTCGGTTCCCAGATTATGGCTCGATCCACCGCCGCTGAAGTTTGGTATAAACAGGTTGATCGTTTCCCCGATGCCGTAACTCCAGTCGGTGATATATTTTACATCCAGTCCCTTGGTTTTGGTTTCGCCCGGCTTAACCAGTTCCGATACTCCCCTGGTGGTTTCCTTGCTGTATTCCTGGGTAGTCATGAGGGCAGTCATATTGGGCAGAATAGCCAAAACAAGAGCAACAAACAGGGTAATTCCCGATTTTACCAGGTGATCGAAATACTTTTCACGAATGGCAAAAATCAGCTCCACCAGCATATACACCAGGATAATAAGTCCAAGGTAATATGACACCTGCGGATGATTGGTAACCAACTGTATACCAAAGCCTA
>CAIXKO010000421.1 GCA_903919925.1 uncultured Bacteroidota bacterium
AGTGACCGGGCCCGATGCACTTCAACAACCATCGGTTCACAAATCACCTTCAGTTGTTCCTTGCTGATACAACATTATGAAAACTTTTCTTACTTTTAATATCAAATTAAAAATTGTCCGATTTATAGGGGGCTAAACCATGAGGTAATGCACTCATTGGATTTTTGGTTTTAATTATTTAGGAATCTTGTTGATTAGTAAAGTGATCTTTAAAATGATTACACAAATTTAAATGGAAGGTGCGACAAAAGATGACGCTGGTAAACTTTTTAATTCCATGATTAAAGAAAAACGATTGTCAGTATTTTGTCAGTCGCTTAATAGGTCTTTGGGCTGAATGACCGAAAGAGAGTCACCATACATGCGAAGTTCCATCTTGAGATCATGGGTGACCAGAACAAAGAGTTGAATCCGGAGTTCCTTAGGAGAATCTATTAAGACTTGTTGTGATTGGTGAATCGGAAATGTTTTAATGAACTTACCTTGGTAAGGGCTAAAGCTTAAGATGATCTCTTCAGGTTCCTTATCATCTGGTCTTATGATGCCGAAACTATGTTTATAATATTCTGAAAGGTTGAAATCGGTGGGATAGATGAAGCTCTTGGTAGTAACTACAAGATTGCTGATCCTGTCAACCCCAAATACTCTTATCTTCCGGTTGTCAATATTTCTAGCAACAAGGTACCATCTTCCGCGAAACTCCTTCATTCCCAAAGGATTTACGGTTCTTTCATGCGGACTCTCCTCGTAATATTTCTGGTAATCATAACGGATAACCAGTCGGTTCCTGATTGCACTCAGGATTCCAAAAAGATGCTCAGTTCCGGCCGAACAATGGTTCTCCGTGATCAGATATGGACTCAATGGTTGCCCGATGCTCAAAGAGTTAAAAACATCGAAAGCCTCCAGCATCCTGGTATTAAAATCGGTTTGGCAGTCTTCCTCGATATAGTACTGATTTTCTGTGTTGCAGCGGATATCGATCCCGAACAGCGACCGGATTTCATTCAAATCGCGCTGCAGCGTTCGCTTCGAAATTTTTATCGGTTCATCAAGAAGGCCAAACTCGTTATAGAGATATTGGTTGATCTCATCGAAGGTGGCATGCTTGAAATTTCGGAGCTTCTTAATGATGAAGGTGTAGCGGAGGAAGGAGTCGCGTTTAGTCATTGTGGTTATGATAGGTAAGAGCTATTAATCAAATAGTAATCCCTTCAAAGAAGTTGAATATGTAACAGTTATTCATAATTCAAGTTTTCAACTTCCCATAAATATCATACCTGCCACGATTTTCCCAAATTTCAGTTTTTATCAGAATGCCATGAAATAATTTGGCAAATCCCCAACGGATTCCGATAAATGCTACATATGAACCATCAAAATCAATCTTTTTCGACCTTATAGTTTGAACATCGAAAGTGAAAAGTTTTTGAAGCTGATCTTGACGACCTTGGGTCAGTCCATATCCTTGCTCCTCCCAGTCTTTGGTCCAAAAGACATTAATTTTTGGATCTACTATTCCTTTTGGTAAGATCATAAATACCTCGCTTTTAATATTATCTTTTATGATTGTCCGTAATGATTAACCTAAATTATCCAACAAAATGATACACATGCTATTAACAGTCTTCCAAATAGTTTTCCCCCAAAGTACCGTCTATTGAGCCGGTAGGTAAATTCATCCAGGTAATTTTGTAAATAA
>CAIXKO010000422.1 GCA_903919925.1 uncultured Bacteroidota bacterium
GTTGCAATTCATGCCTTCACCAGTGATCAGCCGGGCCGATTTTTCTGTTGCCTTTATGCCTGCCTGGTCGGTATCACCGATTATGGTGATACTGTTGCAAAGTTTTTTTATCTCCTGGATCTGATCCCTCGTCAGGGCAGTTCCGGAGCTTCCCACAGTCTCATGGATACCGATTTGATGCAACCGGATCACATCGGCATTCCCTTCAACAAGGTAAGCCGATCCCTTTTCCTTTATGGCATTGTTTGCCCAGTTTAATCCGAATAGAGTTTTTCCTTTATGGTAGATAGCCGTTTCCGGTGTGTTGAGATATTTGGCCTTTTGATCCTCTGTCATGGCCCGGGCGGTAAAGCCATTGATCCGGCCATATTTGTTGTGAATGGGAATAATCAGCCGGCCACGGAAGAAATCATACAGCTGTCCTGCTTTGTTTTCGCTTTCCTTGATCAGACCTGCCTCCTGCAGTATTTCCATTTTGATTCCCGATTGCCGGGCGAAACTGATCAGGCCATCGTTCTTGCTGGGCGCAAATCCGATTTCAAACTGTTGGATGGTTTCCTCGGTCCACCTGCTGAGTGCATAATCCAATGCAGGCTTATTGGCGGGATCGTTTAACTGAGCGGTGAAATAGGAACCGGCCAGTGAGTTGACTATATAAAGGGATTCAGCATGATGCTGGGCGGCCTTCTGCTCGCTGCTTTGCTCTTCTTCTTGTAAAGAAATGCCATGACCGGAAGCCAGAGACCGGCAGGCCTCTGGGAAGGAGATCCCTTCCTTCGCCATAATGAAGGCGATGCTGTTTCCTCCGGCTCCGCAGCCAAAGCATTTGTAAGTATTTGTTTTCTGGAATATCTTGAAACTGGGTGTCTTTTCATCATGAAACGGACAGCGGGCTTCCCAGGTCGTTCCATTTTTTTTCAGGGTGGTATACTTGCCGATCACTTCAGCGATCGGGATACTGATAAGCTGGTCTATGGTTGATTGAGGGATCATCGGAATGTCTTGATTAATGTGGTGTCTGGATTGGGATCTGACGGTGAGGGTAGGGGGCACCCAACCTATTCATACCATCGGTTGTTCAGAACGATGGTGATATCGCGGATCAGTTGCTCGACATACTGGAATTCATCGGCGAAGTTGATCGGCTCAACAGCGGTCAGCATCCGGTAGGATTCAGCCTTTTTCAGAAAGCTGAGGTAGGTTTTCAGGGCGCGGCGGATAAACTCCAGACTCCTGGTGTTGGAGTTTCTGTTCAGCAGGGAAGAAGTGGGATCTATCATGGTGATATACCTATATATATTATAGCCGTCGGGTCATATTCTCCCGAGACCTTTTAACAGCCTTACTATTGTTTTATACTTGATTGAGTTTGCTTGTTCGATCCTCAGCAGTTCCTCCATAATTTTGAAGATCTCGCCTTCGATGATCGGGCTATGTCGTTTCCCCTTCAAAACCTGATCGATGTAACTCAGGGAGTATTTCGTAATGTCCTTGATCTTAATACGGGAACCCCTTGGTAGCATGCGCCTTATCTGAGAAAGTATTTCCGGATTCATAAATAAATTAAAGTTGTGTAGTAAGTGTGTAGTATTAGTGTAGTAATTTGTGTAACATTGGCTTGAAATTGGGATGGTGATAACTTGATAAACGATCCATGACAAGTTTAGCCACGGAAATTGATTTTATATCTGGCAAAAGTTGCCGGTGGCAGTTACGATTGGAAATAGTTCGGGAGCCCTTGAATATGAGGAGCAAAAGTTGTTGCCGGGTAGGGTAAAAGATATAAACAGCAAAAAATCACTAATATTCCATTAAACAAAAAGCACAAATAATCAAGGTGTTATGGCAAAAATGGTAGGCATGATCATCAAGGAGCGCAGGGAGCAAATCCACATGACAAAGTCGGCTTTGTCCAGAGCGCTTGGTTGCAGTCCCCAGAATATTGAGTCGCTTGAAAACAGAAAAAGTGTTGACTTTGAGTTAGCCGAGCGGTTATGTGAGATACTGGATTTTGACCTTTTCGCCTACTACCGTGGGCACTCCTTTGGGAAACAGGTTGATAACGAGGAATTGCAGCTTAAACTACAGGAAATCAAGGACAAATACACTCAGCTCCTTGAAAAGCATACTCTGTTATTGGAGCGAATTGCCCTGCAAAATGGCCAAGGCAAAGAAATACAAGTAATTAGTTAAAATTGTCTAAAACAGTTTGAGTTTCTTAAGACATTAAGAGCCAATACCTCAGGACGTTTTATTGTAAAAATTAATATTTAAACCCTTGATTAATAAGGAGAAGAAGAGTTAACGCCATAAAAGCCATTCGGAATAAATATTGGCAAAAAACTTGAAAAATCGCTGAAGTAACACAAAATCAATTGTATAGAATAGAATTATCCAAAATTTTAAACGAACGAATGTAAAAAACAGCCTTCGCAGACCGCCTTTAAACCGCCTTTAGCATTTTAGGAATCTTACAAAACCCGCGTTACGACAATGAAAACTAGTTTGTTGCAAGAATCCCGCCGAGATCACAAACAATCCCGCCGGGATCACAAATCGAGTAAAAGTAACGATCAAAAAAACGCTAAAGACCTGATAATCAGGCAAGAGCAAAAAAGCGAAAAAAGCACAAAAAGCGCAAAACATCGCGCAAACATCGTTCAAACATCGTTTGAAATTCCACCTGAGAATTGTCAGGTGGATACTCAAGGGGATAGGAGGGCGGTCTTCACCAAAAAGATCCTCTTATCAACCTCCAATCCGACCAACCCAGTGCCCAACGTACTCCGTAGATACGACCCTAAGAAGTTGAATAAGGAAGGAACCAACCAGGTTTTCCTATTCGTTCACCTGTCGGGCAAACGGGTGCAATTCCAGACCGGCGTTTTCATTAAGCCCAATCAATGGGATAATGATAAGGGACTGGTAAAAAGGACCTGTAAGGATTGTGGAGCGCATAATCTCGAGCTGGCAAGATTGGAGGGCAAGATTACAGAAATCATGGTCCGACTGAGATTAAAGGACATCCCACTGACCCTTGAATTACTTCAATTCGAATACTCGAAGCCGTCTTATGGTTTCGATTTCATCGACTTCATGGATAGGGCTATAAAGGAACGAATTGGGGTAGATATTGTGCAAAGCACGGCAAACCATCATGCCGGGGTTTTAAGCAAGTTGAAAGCTTTTAAGAATCCAATTTTGTCAGATGAAGTGAGCGATGAGTTTATTACCCGGTATGCGAAGTATCTCGGCGTAACATTGGGCAATAAGCAAAACAGTGTTCATGGCAACATTAAGACTATAAAGGCTTACGTAAACCGGGCTATCGAGGCCGGCTTGCTGGAAAATAAGAGCGGTGTAAAGAATCCGGTTAAGGTGGTTGCCTGCAAAACTGAGTTTCTGACTGATCAGGAATACCGGGCCATGGTTGACCTTTACCGCAAGGGCACTCTTTCTTCAAGCTTACAGTCAGTGCTCCGGTGGTATCTGTTCTGTTGTAATACCGGAATCCGGATGTCCGATTTGAGAAGAATAAAGATGGATCAGATATTCAAGGACATTCTGATATTGGTTCCCAAAAAGTCAGCCCATACCACGGGAAAAACGGTAAAGATTCCTTTAATGAAATTTGCCTTGCAACTGATCAAGGATGAAGGTGATATTCATATGGACGGTTTGGTGTTCAACTGCATTTCAGAGGTTAACATGCGGGAATTCATCAAGTTGATTGCGACCAAGCATTGTAAGTTGAAGAAGTCGCTAAACTGGCATTCCTCAAGGCATACCTTTGCTACCATCTTTTTAAGGAATAACCCGGGTGATGTGGTAACCCTTCAAAAATTGATGGGGCAGTCAAAAATTGAGGATGTGCTGCGTTATTTGCATATCGATACTGCCGATGTGACAAAGGCTATGCAATTCCAGGACGAGTATTAACGTCGATTTTCAAACGATGTTTAAACGACGTAGAATTCGCAATCACCTGGCTGAACTCCCTGATATTGAAGTGAAATACTTCTGTTTTTCAGGATGTAATGATTGTTGTCAATCTCGTAAACCGTAAAGAAATCCAGCTTCGAAGGGTCAGCAATCGTCCAGGTTACGACCTTCCGCTTCTTCCACCAGGTCAGGTAGTCTTTCCAGAGCTGGTTATACAGGCCCGTTTCTCCCTGCCATTTCAGACTGAGTGATGCATCCGGCAGAATTTCTCCTGCTGAATCGAATGCATCCGATGAACCATAGGGGTAGGGTGTACCCGTTGAATCCTCAACCATCCCACGGTAGAACAAAAACCTGAGACTGCAAGGTAGGGAGGTGCTTCTAATTCTTGAACTGGAAAGCTGGGCAGCTTGCGGGCAGCGGATTAATGGTCCACCAATCGACCGCTGGTAATGAATCATCGGCAAGGTGGATGCCAGTGCGGTATATTCGTCCGGCTTTTCTCCAATGATAAAATCCTGAAAGTCATTGGAAAAGACTTTCCAGGTATATTCGGTAACTCCATTCACTTCTTCCCCGGAGTATTGATAATAGAGGCCATAACTGGTTACCAGTCGGATTTCATTGACGGTGGCCGCAAGTAAGGCCAGTTCATCGATGGTATCCACCGTTGGCTGGAGCAATTTTGGATCTTCATTAATATCCTTGAATCCTTCACTGAACAACAGATCGTTCTGTTCATGTTCCCAATGAAGTTTTACTCCGGCGGTATTATTAGAAATGGTTACCAGAGGCAAACCCATTGCTTTAGCGTTGAGCGGCACCGATCTCCCAGAAGTAATCAGGTCTTTCCTTTTAACGATTGATGCGAAGCCCTGGTTATCAATGGTTATGGCAAGGTTGAAAAGATTTCGGATTGCCAGGATAAAATCTTTGATCAGCATATCAGGCAAGAAATCTTTCAGGTTCCAGGTATTGAATTCCCGGGTGATGGTGGTTACGATCACTGTTCGCTGAATGTATCCCCAGGAACCATCGTTACGCTTTCCGAATATGGTTTTGGTAACCGGTCGGGTTACACTAACCAGGTTGGCAGAATCGTGATTGTTATAGATAACCAGCTGTTTAAGGTCGGGATCCGTGGTCAGAATGTTTTCTTTCAGCACAAATCCGAAATGATTAAATATCCGGTTCACAATATATCCCAGGAAAGGGAATGGTGAAATCGCCATCACGGAATTGACCCCGGTAAACCAGGTACCCAGTTCATGAGAATTCAACCGGTACTGATTGGTTTTCCAGGCATCCTTGTACTGGGTATCGTCCATAAAGTTCTCGTTGTAAATCGGGAACAGGGCGAAATCATCCTCCGGGTATGTGTATTCCGGTTTGAATTCCCAGGTTCTTTCGCCTCCGAAATCTACGTCCGAAAGTTTTTTCCCATCAGTTTTCCCAGCCAAATCACCGGTTCCAATCTGAAGGAATGCACTGTAAGAAAGTGAAGTTGCCTTTTGAATTGTCGCAGTTCCGGTTCCGATCAGCCTTCCATCGAGGTACAATTGGAACGGCAGATTAAAACCACCCTGAAAGGCCGACTGGATCCGTCCAGGGTGGCTCAGAATTCTGTTATTTCTCGGTGATGCCGGCAGCTCAAATGGGAATGAGAATCCCCCGGGGATATTATCCTTCTCAAAAACCGGGGATTCCTCGGTTATGTTGATCGAAGAATTCTCGTTTAGATCGACTGCTTCGTTATTGATTATGAGCTGTATCACCGAAATGTGGGATTTTAGTTAAAGATCGAAATACTCAACAAGGGCCATCATATCAGCCTGGGAAACATCCTCGGGAATCATATTCATTTTGATCACCGGTTTCTTGAGCAGGAAGGCAGTAGCCAGGAATTGGGGCCCGGTCAGGAGCTTATTTTCAATCAGATGTTTGATATCGGCAGATTCCACGGTATGGAACTGGACCTTCGATGGTTCGTTTTGAATGTCGAGGTAATTCTTTTCCTTAACCTTCTGGGTATCGATAACGGTCTTGAATTGCAATTCCAGATCTTCGGCTTCATCCTGGTAGGATTTCATATCCTCTTCCGGTATGTCGTACACCTCAACCGATTGATTACCTATCCGGTCAATCTTGGTCGCCGGCTCGCCGTTCTTGCGCTTCCTGGCCCATTTCTTTTTGACTTCTTCCAAAACCGTTTGGAAGGCCCGGAAATCTTCATCTGGAGCCTGCATGGTCTCAAGATCGCGAAGTTCGTTGTTGATTTTTACGATGGTTTTGGCGGATGCATAAGCCAGCTTGATGCTCGGGACACCATTAAGCCGGGTGAGTAAATCTCTTACCATCATCAACTCGTTGTTCTTTAAGGTTTTCATTGTAATTTGTATTAAGTATGAATGTTTAATATGTTATCTAAAATTTCCATTTAGGGTTGAATCAGCATCACCGGGATGCTGTCACGAATTTCCTGAGAAACTGATGCCGGCAGATTGGCCAGGTCAATTCCGTGGAAAATCAATTCCAAGCGGGTGGAATTGAGCCTTTCCGTTCTTTCCTCGCCTGCATCTTCAATATTGTAAAGGGTATCGAGTGCATCTCTGGCGGTTTGAAAATTGATTTCAACTATCGGGTTAGTATCCGGTTCCAGAGCCTGTTTGAGGACTCCCATGCTTCGGAAGATATCGAAGATGTCTTTCTGGTTGATTTTAAGGTATTTGTACATTTTATTATATTTTACATATCCCAGAATCCAACGTCCAAGGTGCATTGTCTTAAAACGCCATATGAGGTGCCGACTGAATTGATCGCATAAGCGCGCCACCAGAATGATGTCGCATCATGATAGCAGCCAGCTATCATTGCATCGAACAGACCTGTGGTTCCACTAATGATGACTTTCGTGTCTGCTGTGGTCGGACTTCCGGTTGCATTGTGGCAAATGCCTCTCTCAGTAATAGTTGAACCGCCATCAGAAGTTACTTCACTATTTATGGTGTTGATATCAGAATGTTGGTTCACTGCCCGCCTGATGGATGTCCAGGGATCAGTGAATCCGGACGTGACGGACGGTGCTGTTGCTCCGCCTGATGTAGTGAAATCAACTTCGGCACCATAGGCGGTGCCTGCTGAATTTATAGCATAAGCACGGCAATGATAGGTTGTACTTGATGACAGTCCGGAAAGCGTGGATGAAATGGATCCGGTACCGGTTCCCGAAGTGACTTTTGAGTTGGCAGTTGTCGGGGTCGCTGATGTGCTGTAACAAATTCCTTTTTCTGTTACAGATGCGCCACCATCGGCGCTAACATTACCAGCTAAGGTTGCTCCTGAGGAACTGATTGAAGTTGCCGGAGAGGTTGTAGTAGCGGTCGGTGCTACCGGTGTTGATCCGGTTGTGAATGACAACTGCGATCCATAGGCAGTGCCCTGGGAGTTGATTGCATATCCTTTTACATAATAGGTTGTATTGGCAGCAAGTCCGGTTGCCAATATATCACAGTAACCGGTTCCGGTTCCCGAATACTGCTTAAATGTATAACTCGAGGTGGTTGGTGAGCCGGCGGTGTTCATGACATATCCGCGCTCGGTTACCGTCGCTCCACCATCTGCGGTCACCTGACAGCCCACCCAGAAAGAGTTATAGGTTACTTGACCCGGGGTTGTTGTGGTAACGGAAGGAATGTAAAGGTTGGCAGAGGTTGTGAATGAAACATAACTTGCATAAGTAGTTCCTTGTGAGTTTGTTGCATACGCACGAACATAATAGGTCGTCGAAGCTGACAATCCGGATAGGTTGGCCGAGAAGCTGCCAGTTGTGCCGGAGGCCGTTTGAACACTGTTAGCAGTCGTCGGTGAGCTTGTGGCCGATGACCAACATATTCCACGGGCAGTGATTGTTGCACCACCATCAGAGCTCACGCTTCCACCGGATGCAGCAGTTGTCTGGGTAATGCTTGTTGCCGATGTGGTGGATGAAACGGTTGGCGCAAATAATTGGGCTGAAGTTGCGAATGAAATCTGGGTCCCATAAGTGGTGCCATTGGCATTGGTTGCATAAGCACGCACATAATAAGTTGTACTGGCAGCAAGGCCAGTGAGATATCCGGTAAATGATCCTGTACCGGTTCCAGCTGAATAGGCGCTGTTTGATGTGGTTGGAGCGGCTCCGGTTGACCAGCAGATTCCTCTAGCGGTAACGGAAGATCCTCCATCCGATGTTACGTTTCCTCCGGATGTGGCACTGTTGTAGGTGATGCCTGAAGCTGCCGTGGTTGCTGCAACCACCGGCGCAGTTGCGGAAGTGTTAAAGCTACCGGGAGTACCATAAAGAACGGTTCCGTCAGCATTTGTGGCATAGCAGCTGAATTGATAGTTGGTTCCGGGTGTTAATCCGGTAATATTTTTTGTAAAGGCTCCGGTTCCGGTTGGCACTGATGCGGACGTTTTGTTGTCCGTTATGGCAGGCGCACCACCAATTTTGTACACAAATCCACGGTCGGTAACCGAATGGCCACCATCATCGGAGACGGTTCCGTTCATCGTTATCGAGGTGGGCATCCCGCCATTGGTTGCCGTTGTCAAGGCTACTGTCGGAGTGGTTGATAATGTGGTGAATGATATTGCACTTGCCGAGAGAGTGGTGCCGGCTGAATTGGTAGCGAAGGCCTTAACATAATAGAGCCGATTTTTCAGCAGTCCGGTAAGGGCTTCGGACATGGCTCCGGTACCGGTAGCTGGACTATCCACTTTCTGCGAATCGGCAGTGGTGGGAGTACTATCCAGTTTGTAGTACCATCCCCTGTTGGTGACCGATGCACCACCATCAGCATCCACGCTGCCGTTTAGCGTTGCTGATGTGGCAGCAATTGAGGTGGCAGCGGAAGTGGTTACGGTTGGAAGGTTTGCACTTGTCGAGAATTGATCATAAGAAGCACACAATGAGGTACCGCTTGCGTTAGTGGCGTAGGTCTTAACATAGTATGTCGTGCCCGGCGATAATCCGGTAATTCCTTTGGTGAAAGCTCCTGTTCCAGTAGGTACTGGTGCTGGCACTTTATTATCCGTTATTATTGGAAGGCTACCGGCTTTATAAACAAAACCACGGTCAGTAACGCTCTGACCACCATCATCGCTAACCGATCCTCTGAATGTGGCTGAGGTTGGAGTTAAATCTATGCTGATCGATATTTGAGCGGTCGGTAGCCCTAGTGTTGTGAAAGAAGTCTGCACTCCGTAATACGTTCCGGTTTCGGTAGTAACATAAGGCCTGATATAATAGGTCTGGCCCAGTGTCAGGCCGGTTGCCGTACTTGAGAACGTGGTGACTGATGTACCTCCATTAGTGGTTTTCGAATCTGACGTGGTCGGAGTACCGGTGGTATTCCAGCATAAGCCGCTGACAGTGATTGCTGTCCTGCCGTCGGTGGTCACCGTTCCTCCGACCGTTGCTTGGGAAGAGGTTACCCCTGTTACCGAACCGGTGGAAACGGCCCCGGCGTAACCATCATAATAATATTTGAGCTTCGGAGTGTTATATTTTCCTCCGAGCATTTTCAGGAATATCGGATTCACAATACTGAGCTGAGCCATAGCGAACTCGTTAACGGAATCTTCCGGATAGGTATAGCCCCCAACATTGATTAAGAGGTCACCACCGGCGGCCACGGATGTAAAAGCGTAACCGTTCTGCCATTCGGGTGACATCCCGGTTGGATTGTCCGGATGGAGAAATGAAATAGGCAATTCATTGCCAGAAATATAGGATCTGGTATAGGCCCCAAAATCCGCTTTATCAAAATTGGCAGGGTACTGGCCAAAGCGGTAATACCAATTCAAAAAATAATATGTTCCCCCGGATATGGCTGGTGAATAGTTCGATCCGGCCAGGATCAAGCTTATCCGCTCGGATGTTCCTGGGAACACCTTCATAACAGGAAGCGTTCGGGTTCCAACTATTTCGGTGGTAAAACTCGCAGTTTGGCTGTTACTGAGCTGCCAGTGGCCTTGTGAAGTGAATGATGAATCGGCACCTTGGACCAAATTATCGCCGATAAACGGAAGTTGTAAAAAATCGTAATCATAGGTGATCAGACCGACTCTGAGGTACTTGTCTCCACTGGCAAACTTTTCATTCAAGTAGGCAACGCCGGCTGAATTGAGCGAAAAGGTCTGCTCGCCTGAGGCAAATAGAACCGGCTCTGAAATAACCTGTGAGTATGGATAGAATGGGTAATCAACAAAGTTGGTTCCCCCTTCATACTTCACCAAAACCACCCTGCAAGGGGTGTAAGTATTGCTCACACAGGTCAATAGAATCTCTGCCTTGGAAATCACTCGCATCGATGAAATCGAAGAAAGATCAATCTGAAGGTAGGCTCTGGAATTATCCACATAATAGTTACCCCTGCCGGCGGTGACCGCATTGGTGACTTCAAACCGTGTCCACACATCAAGAAATGAATCATTACCGGAAGACTTGGCAGTGGCATTTCCGGCGGTGCAATTAAGTAGATGGTTGGTAAGGGTTTTCAGATGGTTATTATAAAGACCGAGGCCAGGACCGGATTCATTCGATCCTTTTGTCATTGACTTCATGGTTCCACCAGTAATGGTTCCGTTTAATTCGGTGGACCCTTCAGTCAAGGCATGGTTATAATCGTACCAGGAGGAAATCCGATAGGGTTTGGTGGTGATCCGGGTGCGGATATTGAGTGGATTGAGCGAGTTGATAACCACATAGGGAGTGAGCCGGTCGTTTCCTTCAACCAAGTTGGTCAGGGATTTATTCTCGCTGCCCAACCATTCTTTCTCCTTCATGATATCGCTGACCTTCAGGAGGCCGGTTCTCTGCAACGGGTTATTTGCCATTTTTCAGATTCTCCAATTCGTTGGTCAAAGCGGCCATCTTGGAATCCAGGTACTGCACTGCTGAAGCAAGAATTGCGGTATAGTGTTCATAATACAATCCGAGCGATCCATCCGGCCGGTGCATGACCATTTCGGGCAGGATCTTTTCCATTTCCTGAGCTCCAAATCCAAAATCCCGCTGTCCTTCCTTTTTCCCGATGAGCCAGGTGAACCAGTACGGATTTGTCTTCCGGACAATTCCGATTCCGAAAGCCGGGGTCATGCGTTCGAAGTCTTTCTTCAGCCGCATATCAGATACTGAATTGAAAAAGTATCCGTCGCCGGTTGCCTTAACATCGCCAGTAACCTCTATACTGTTGGAAAAATAGCCGCAACCGGTTACTGAGAATCCCCCTGATACTGTTTTGGCCCGGGTTGAACCGTTAAACATCATTTCGAACCAGGTATCGGAGGCCAATTTTTGACCTTTAGCGTAAAGCACTCCACCGGTAACGGATTGGAGATATATCATTCCATCGTTAGCGATGACTAAGTTGGCACCATCGGAATAAATCGTTGAAGTATAGGTGCCACCAACAAAACTGATTCCTTGATATGCTGCAAGTGTTGAATAACCAGCGGAATAAATCGATCCGGAAACGTTTAGGGTGGTAAGGGTTCCAACCGATGTAAGTGAGGAAGAAACTACCGTGGATTTCAAAACTGTACCAGTCAACGTATTTGCATCAGCGGTAACTGTAATAGCAGCAGAACCATCGAAGTTAACTCCGTTTATGGCTCTTGTGGTGGCCAGTTTGGTTGCTGTAGCAGCATTCCCGGTGGTACTTTGATTGAGTGTTGGAACATCATTTACCGTGATGGTCCTGAAGCTGGCACCTCCCGCTGAAGCGGAAGGTGCTGCCAGGAATGAGTTCTGGGCACGACTGGTGGATAACCGGGGATAGAGACTATCAAGATAGGTTTCATCCACTTTCAGGGATACATCGCCGGTGCCGGCATCGGCCCCGGAGGATGCATTGATTAATACACCTGTGGAAGCAACGACCACGATTTTTCTTAGCACGGATGCCCCAACTGTTACAATATCAAGGTCCAACCTTTGGATACTGCCGTCCTGGACCTGAGTTCCCCGGATATTAGTTATGCCCATTTTAGATTTTACTTACGATAGGTTGCGCGAAGTTTATCTCCGGTCTGTGGAGTCACCAGCATGGAAATGGTTACGCCAGAAATGGTGTAATCATTACCAGCTCCTGATTCCAGCAAAATCCCGTTTAAATACACCTCCTGAGATCCGGCAATCGGAGAGTTGGCCAGGGTGAAGGTCACGTTTGAACCGTTAACCGTTCCTGAAGGTGTTTCACCGGTAATGAAGTTAGCAGCGGTAAAGGTTGTCGGATTGGTTCCGGCGGTTACCCTGCCATAGGTGTCCACGGTCACACTGGTATAAGTTCCCGGTGCGGCAATAACTCCACTAGCCAGAGCAATGGTCGGGTTGCCGGCAACACCATCTCCATTGGTGACAACAATTCCGGTGCTTTGTGCAATGCTTCTCGGGGCGATTGTACCATCAACTGTCTGGACAATGATGCCCACACCGGCTGCTGCCAGGGAGGTTAAAACTGCATCCAGAGGCTGGGCACCAATATCGGCACAAGCCAGGTTCCGACTGGCACCGGCAGTGATTCGTCCGTAAGCATCGTAAGTCAGGTAAGGCACACTGGCTCCGGAGGCAGCACCGATCGATGCACCGGTAACAACAGTTGCAAGGTCAATGTTATCGGCATTAACGACGATCCGACCGGTTGAAGCTGTCCCAACGTCCATGGTACTTCCGGTCTTGGTCATACCGGCGCCAGCCAGGATGGTTCCTGCTCCGGAAAACTGGACGAAAGTCATTGAGGTAGTTCCGACCACGATTGCGCCATCGGTGGAGAGAATCCAGCCGGAGTCAGCGTTTGCTGTTCCTTCACAAACGAAAGCGAACATCCCGGATTTTACATCTGCGGCGGTATCGGCATCAGCTGAGCGAGCCCAGGCACCTGCTGCACAAACGTAAATACCGTTTTCGCTTGCCGTCGTTTGGTTTTTAACTAAAACACGGTCCCCGGCAATGACGGAAACACCGTCAATAGTTTGAGCTGCGGTTAGGGTAATGTTGGCGGTGGTTGCAGCACGCACTGCATCCTTTGCAGTAATTCCGGCAGCGGAATTCTGAACATCGATCAACCGGGCTGCATCATTTGCAGTTAACGGCTGGGCCAGGTTGGTGAGCTTAAAGTTGCCCATGGACTGATCGGCTGCGAATGCGACCGTTCCTTCCTTTCTGATAAAACTGGCTCCGTCGGCCAGTTTAGTTGTGACGATTGCTGCCCCTGCAGCAACGTCGGCATCGACAATCCCAAGATTGACGAGTTGCGCTTTACGAATGAGTGTTGTTGACATAAAAACTATTGAATTAGGTGGTTAAGAAAGAATAGTCGACAATGATCTTGTCGCCCGAAAAAGGTGCGGTGTTGAAATATATCTGATTAACTCCCTGCTCGGAGTAATCCTCTCCACGGAATTGACGCACACCGTTCAGGTATACTTGTGGGGATAATGCAATAAAATTGTGCGAGGTTGTGAAAAGTTTGTTTGTTCCATTAACTGCCCCGGTTAGCCCATAATCAGAGGTTTGTGAAGTTGGGTCAGTTCCTGGAACAACTTCTCCGCCACTTCCAATAAGGGAATCAATAATGTCATGCAATATCTCCTGGAGATCCACCCCGGTAATAACCCGGGCACGGTTGCCGTGGATGCGTTCAGTAATCCGGTTTTTAAGGGTCAGTATCGAGAATATTGCCATGGCTACTGATTGACGAAGTCACCGTTAAAATCATCATTGAGATCGGCGGCGACTATTTCCCGAGAATAGTTTTCATTTGAAAATGACTGGGTATATTCAAAGTCGATGGAGAACAAATCCTGCTTATCCTTGCGGTGGGCTACTTGTGCCGTATTAATAAGGACCGGTATCAGTTTCCCCCCGGATAACCGGTACACGTTTTTCGAAAGGAAAAAGTCCCTTATCCAGGCCGATGATTCGGGGGTGATCCATCCGGTGTTGCATTTGAATTTCCGGGTCTCGGTAACCGAAAGCTGGGATAATTGGTGATTCATTTCCGTGAAATCCGAACCGAGAACCGAGCTGTATTGCACGCGATCATACTCCAAGGCATCCTCCTGGTCACCGATAAACCGGATGGTATCGTATCCACCGAGTGAATTCAGGAACAGAAAAGCACGCTCGCTTTCATGGAAAGCGTAATCAATCCGGAACGTCCGTATTTCGCTGATCCTTTCCAGGTGCCCATCTTCCATCCATACCTGGTATTGAACCAGCTGGTCAGTTTCCCATCCCGGAACCTGCATCACGGAAGGCGTGCAGGTTAATTCGTAAACCTTCTTTTCAGTGGGGTTGTCTATTGAGGATATCGGGTATGATGAATTTCCTGATCCATCCTTAAAGAGGAATGATATTCGAAGAATCAAAGAGTCCACCGGTTCTTGTAACAAAAAGAAAAGCTTTTCAGTCTGATCCCTGGTAACCACTTTCTCCAATGGCTGCCAGGTTAAAAAGTAGTTGTTATATTGAAGTTTGGCCCAGAATGATGTGTTTCCATGGTTATAAACAGCTTCCTGCAAGGCAGAAATCCCTGCCGCCAAAACGAAAAAGGAATCAGATTCAGTCAAAGCCTGCTGAGTGATATCGCTACCGAACTGCTCAAAATAGCGAACCCTGTATTCCCGACATGCGTTCGGTCGAACCAGCATCAAGGGTGTTGTCGGCTCAGGGAATTGAAAGCTAGGATAAACAAGATCATCAAAGAGTTTATGGATATCGAAAGTGGTGATGCCTAACTCGTTAACGGGATGAATGTCTTCCCCTATTTTAACCCAATTTTCACCGGATTTGAGCATGACCTGCAAACCTAGTTTGTAAAATGGCCGTGCGATTTGGTTACGGCCACTCATGCCTCCTAACGGCAATCTCTCCCAAGATGACCATTGACATTCCCAGTCTATCGCGTATTGGTCACCCATTTCCCTTGCCTCCAGGACCAGGGCCAATGGTTCTTTTGTTATGGTAAAATCGGAGGAAAGATCATAATTGAGTGAAGCCGAGATAAAGAATGCTTCGAACCAATCCTCTGTTGCCGGCTTGCTGCTATTGTCATGAACCTGAGTACCGGATCCATCGGGCACCGGTTTACAGGTAAACCTGACTGTTTTACCATTCCAACGAAATTCTATCCAATCATCCTCGAACCCTGATCCATACTCAACAAACTGTAGGACGAAGAATATCTTCGAGCCTGCTTGCTCCAAAAAATTGTCAGATTGCAAACAGAACCGGACCGGGTTTCCGGTCAACGCAACTAAGGGAGGTGATTTGAGAACAGTCAGCATTAATGTGTTTTATTTGACAATTCTAGGTCAGAAGCGATCAGAATAAAAGGACAGTTAAAAGAGCCGCAACCTGTTTTTATTGGTCACGGCTCCTGAGTAACCTATGAGCAGAGAAGTAAATTAACCCGGATCCAGATCCGGCTTTGTTACCGGATCCTCTACCAGTGGTTCCAATGGGGGTTTAGCCTCTTTTCTTGTCTTGAATTCCCGAACGATTTTAAAACCCCATTTAGCGGTCTCGTATATCAGAGGACCTACGTTGACGAGGTATTTCAGGAAAATGGGGAAGTATCTCAATAACTTCCACATGGTTAAGCTGCTTTGATGATCCTTGCCAGAGCAATACCATCCCGGGCTACATCATTGATCGACATGGCAGTCTTGAAGCTTTGAACAATGATTGCCTTAGCCTTGGCGGTGTTACAATTCAGCCGTTCAATAACGAATGCGACAATTTCAGCTTGTTCGGTTTCATCAAGATCCTGGAACTCATCCCAGAACTTGGCAGCTGACCGGATCACTTTCGGAACCTGCGGGATATCTCCAATGAAAAGGACTGTATCCTTTACACTGAATTTTCCGTCACTCATGGCCGACTGCACGTCTTCGGTAATGTCCAGGACAAAACCCACGCAATTCTTAATGTTCTCAATTCCTTCTTTCATGGTCTCTAAATTTTTATTTATAGGGTACGATTAACAGAGTATCCTGTTTGGTGAACCGGCAGTCGATGTGTGTCCAGGTCGGGGTTCCCCCTTCTATTGTTGTCAGGCCGGATGGACGGTACAAGTCAAAATTCTTGATGATGTCTGCCCTGATTTCCATCGGTGACATCCCCTGGATGCGAAAGTCAATGGCCCGGCCATGGCGATGCTGGGAGTTAGTTGCTCCAATCGTGCATGCACTATCCCGGAATGCGGAATACTGGTAACTGCCACCTGTTAGATAGTTATTGATCGTGATCGGCTTTCCGAACCTATCCCGGATGAACTGCGCCATCTGCACAATTTTCGGATCGATGAACCAGATTGATTTATCGACAAAGTGCTCATAGATAGCCGGTGGCACGAATTCGGCCAATGAGAAATCCTTACTCACTTTCATAATGGAGGGCTTGTTTTATTAAGGCAATGTCCAGCGAATGATCCTGAATAACCTTGGAATGGGAATTCAGGCGGCTGTCCACCACCGTACAACGGGAAGCACAATTCTGCCGGATCGTTTCGACACTTCCCTGCGTGGTGGCTATAAGCACACGCAGGTCCGAAATAGCCTCGGTCAGGGCATCGGTACTCTTAATCCACTTCTGTATCCAGAAACCAATGATCCCCAAGAGCAACAATATTAGCGATCCGGCAATAACCAAGAGTTGGTCCATATTCAATTTTTTGGCTAAAAATAGATGCAGTTGGCTGGATGAAAAAGGACAGGTCAATCGACCTAGGCAGGGTAATTTAATAAAATCCTCACCAATGCATCTCGAAATTCAAAAGACTCTTTAACACCTCATTACGATGAATTTAGTTGAATCCTTACAATCATACTCCAAAGAATCAATCTGCAATATGATTTGACAAAGGATGCTTTAGAAAGTGTCATCAAGGCCCCAACTTGGATCCGATCAAAGGATTTTTCTTTAGTAATAGTTTATTTAATCTTTATGTTGACGGAGGGCAACACTTCAAGTATATAATTGAGGGTAAGTCCTTCATCAAAATATTTGGAGAATTGAATTAGTTTTCCGAACTTTTAATCTGTCTACAGAGTGAACTTTCGTAAGTATTAACTGCAGAGAATTTAAGTTGGACCAAAGAAAGGAGAAGAACTTCCAACAAGCTGAATTCGGCAGTTAATCAATATCCAAAAGTCACTCTGTCTGGGCAAGAAGAACTCATTAATAATGTTAAATCTTTAAGTAATTGAAATGAAAGCAATTAAGATCCTATTGATATTCATTTGCCTCGTATTGGCGACCACGATTCAGTTTGGCTCTTCTGCCGCAGGAATCAATTCTAACCCACCAACAAGTAATCCAGCCAATAGTCCCGATCTGGTGTTTAGTAGTATACCAGAAGGCCCCAAATATCATATGGTGAAATACTATTGGGGGTGTAAATGCGAAGATTTTACTGAAAACACTTGCATCGTTGCTGATCAATGTTTCTGCCATTGGGAAAATTGTGAATGTTGCGATCCGGAGTAGGTTGTAAGGCGACCAGCCCCAAATGGAGGCTGGTCGCTTACCCCAATGATCCAACAAGATTAGTCAAAAGAAAATGATCATAGAACCCGATTTTCCGTTGAGAAGATATGAAAAAATGTTCGAAGTCAGTAAAAAAAGCTGTTTCAAGTGGCTGAAAGTAGGTCCTTCTGAGCGTTGGACGAAAAATTAATCTCTTTTGATTACTATCATGGACGTTTTTGAAAATAGCAAGAACTGTTACGGAAGCCCAAGGATTGCGAAAGAAATCCTTGCGATTGGGATAAGCTCATCCCAACTCCTATTCGCCCACTTAATGAGGTCAGCAGGGATCCAGGCACGAAGGCAGAAGAGTTTTGTTGTCGCCACGGACTCGAGGCACAATTACCCGATTGCCCTTAACGTGTTGGACCGGAAATTTTCGGCTATACAGCCCGGGGAAGTCTGGGTTTCGGATATAACGTATGTGCGAACCTATCGGGGCTGGCTCTATTTAACGGTTATCATTAAACAATTCGACCGGAAGGTAGTTGGATGGGCCGTGAGCAAAGGGCTGACAGCTGCGGAAACTATCCTTGCTGCGTGGTTTATGGCCATCACGAACCATCCTGTTACCCTAGAGTTGATTCTTCATGCAGAGCGTGGGGTTCAGTATGCTTGTGATGATTTCACCAGAATTCTCCACGGAAATGAACTGCTAACCCTTGGCATGAGCAGAAAGGGAAGCTGTTGGGATAATGCCGTTGCAGAAAGCTTTTTTAAATCAATCAAAGTGGAACGGATTTATAAGCAGAGTTTTGCCGAGCAGAAACAGGCTACGCTTTCAATCTTTGAATGGATTGAAAGCTGGTATAATAGGAAAAGAAGGCATTCATTCCTTGGAAATAAAACGATTGAAGAATATCAAATAGTAAATATTAATTTTAAACTTACAGCTTAGCTTAATTCAATGTCCGGATTCAGGTAATAATGCCAATTAAGTTAAGTTGCTATATTCTAATGATTTGAAAATATTACTTAAAAAACATAATTTAAAATTTATATGAAAAGATTAACATATATATCCATCATATCATTTATTTTTATTGTTGTAAATTGTTCAAGAGAAAATTATCGTTGTAAAGAGATTAGAATTAACACACAGAACCAAATAAGTGATAGCCGCATTTCTTCTTTCTGTTACCAGGTCAATTATATTCCCTTAGAAACCAGTGAAAAAGCTCTACTTGGGCTAATACAGAGAACAAAATCTTCATCAAAAAGATTATATTTTCTTACAGGGTTAAATCAGGAGAAAATTGTTGCTTTTGATATTCTAAGTGGAAGGTATATTATGTCGATTAATAGTAATGGACGCGGACCTGGAGAATATGTCCGCGCAACGGATTTTATTGTTAGCGAAAATGATTCAATCATTGAGATATATTCTAGAGGACTGCGAAAGATAATTTATTATAATTCCTTTGGAGAATTTATCAAGGAAAAACAATTCAATAGATTCGTAAGTTCATTTTTTAAATTAGATAGCAATTATATTTTTGATATTCAAATGCCAAATAATAGACGAGTTATTTCATTATATGATATAGATTTAACAACCGAATCAATCCTATACGAATTGCCATATTATTCTTATGGTGATATAAATAGTTTCTCTAAGTTCTCTGATACAATATCTTACTGTACTTCATTGCTGCGTGACATTTATCATTTTACCTCAACAGGTCCTTCTGTTGCCTATAGATTCGATTTTTTAAAAAATAACATACCAGATGAAGTACTTAATCAAAATAATCAATCTGTTACTGAATTGACTAATCAGTTAAGAAACAATAATTTTGCATATAATTTATATTTCTACGCAGAATCTTCAGACTTTATTGTTGCAACAATTCACTTTGAGCAAAGTCAGGGTATCATTATTTATTGTAAGAATAGTGGTAATTACAAGCTACTTAAATCAATTAATGACGATTTTCACAAGATCCCATTTGATTATTCCATTTCAAGACAGGTTCAACCTATAATACTCAATGATAAAATACTATATTTCTTAATGGAACCCACCATATTTTTTGATAAAGATAATGTGATGAAAAGGAACTGGTTCACAAATATTTATAATCTAAATATCGATAACAATCCCATAATTCTAGCTATTAATTTGAAAAATTTCTAAAATGATAGGAGTCAAAAATTTTAAATTATTCCTTATTGGCTTTTTTGGTATAACCTTGATTTTTACCGCTTGTAAGCATTTAGAAAAGGAACAACCTGATGCCATGGACCCAATATTTTTGGATTTGTCGATTAAATATAACAACGCAATAAAATTGTTTTCGTTTTATCACAGAATCTCAAAATTTCATATAGTAGATCATGACTGTCCACTTAAAATAAGTTGAGAGTCAATTGGTTAGAAAATTGTTCATTGACATCTTTGTAATCTATAACGGTAAGTAACTCAGCTACAGGCGTTTTGTCGAGTAGAGAAATTCCCAAAACTTGTAGAATTTCGTAGGTTGAGCGATTTATTTTTAATTCCGAGCCGACAATAGCCACGAGGCAATAGGCAATCAAAGCGGAGTAAACCTGGATGCGTACCGCATTTTCGGTGGTGCCCCAAAATGACTTGATCTTCAGATGCTGCTTGATCCATTTGAAAAACAGTTCGACCTGCCAACGATTTTTATAAAGGAGAGCAATCTGTTCAGCCGACAACTCAAAGTTGTTAGTGAGGAAAACAAAAGTGCGACCGGTTTCTTCATCAAAGAACTTAACCCTGCGCAGCTTCTCCGGATAATCCTGGGATACATAAAAGCCTGTCAGTTTGCCAATTTGGTCATGCTTAATACCACCGGATTTATCGACCTTTCTGGAATACATCCGATTAAACTTCAGGTTTGTTTTCCCGCGTATCACAAAGAAGGCCGAATGTGAAGTGATCCGATGAAGCCGCTTAAAGTCGACATATCCGCGATCGAAAATGTAGTAGGCACCGGGTTCATAAACCAGGCAATCCATTGCATTGACATCATTGACGCTCGCCGGCGTAATATGAACAAAGGCAGGAATCTGGGTGGTGATATCGAAAAGGGTATGGAGTTTAATCCCGCCCTTGGTTTTACGGAATGTTGCCCACCAGAAAACACTTAAACAGAGATCGATGGTTGTTGAGTCAAAAGCGTATACTTTGCCCTTTATCTCGAAGTCTTCATTCTGCCTGGCTTTACGGGCGACTGCAATCATATGATAAGCAAACTCTTCAAAGATCTTGCTGTTCCTGAATTCGTTGGCCTTAGCCAGGTTGCTACGGGTAACGCTCCTGCCAAAGCCAAGATGGTAAGACTTGCTACTGTGCGCATCCAAGGCAACCATGAGGTCCCGAAGGCTATCACGATTGGTCAGTTGTCCGAAAATCATGCAGAGTAACTGATTCCAGCAAGTAAAATGCTTAACGTACTTATTTCCATCATATTCGTCAACCATGCGATCAAAAACTCGTTGGGGCAGAAACTCTACAATCTGAGCGAACACATATTTCCCTTGGTACATTGTCGGCCATTTAAATAGCCAACTTAACCAATTCAAGTCGTCACGCTATAAAAACGCTTGTAAGTTATAGATACACAATGATTTCAAAGAACTTTTAAATATTTTTAGTGGACACTAGTGATAGTAGATACATCCTCTATTATGGATAACAAATTTAACAAGAAACGAATTGGTGACGTTGTCAAGAATGATGCTATTGCGCTCTGGTTTAATGAGAATAGTTGTAGTTCTTGTTACAATAAAGAACTGAAACTCCTTAAAGAGATTTATGATGAAGAGGGTTATGGTAAAGTCTTCGTCTTCGTTTCAGGGCTAAAGGAGCGAAGAGCATTCCAATACCTTTGTCAAGAACTAAGGATGGATAATTCCATTTACTTCATTGATTCAGTTTTTTTTGCAGATGATTTTTTAAGTAAAAACGAAATACCCTTCATTTTTAAAATTGATAAATTTCTGAACATTAAAAATATAACACTTTTAGATAAATCACTTCCCGGTAGTTTATCAAATGAGTCTATCGAAGTGATTAAGGCTTCCTTGACTAGAATTAATGCTGATTGATGTGCGTGCTTTTATCGAATAATACTCCTTCTCCCTCTCCCTGATAGACTGAAAACTCACCAGTGCAGGCCGTTGATGCGCAT
Source organism: uncultured Bacteroidota bacterium (assembly GCA_903919925.1). Taxonomy (GTDB): domain Bacteria; phylum Bacteroidota; class Bacteroidia; order Bacteroidales; family UBA12481; genus UBA12481. The sequence goes on from CAIXKO010000422.1 coordinate 21,673, forward strand.
CCCTTACCTCTTGCATCATCCGGTAATTCGCAATCAGTAAATCCATAAGTTCCGGCGTGAACGCTTGCTTTCCGGTTCCTTGGTCAGGATACAACCCTCCGGCATCCTGCGGCACCCTTTGTTTTGATTGTTTTCATTATCGGATGCTCGTCTGATCCGGAAATTATGGAGAAACATTCAAGCGTTCCGGTGGTGTATGCCATGCTAAATCCCTTCGATTCCTTTCAGACAGTCAGGGTGCACAAGATGTTTGCGATCAATTCGAAAACCGACTGGACTACACTTCCTGTGGATTCGCTGACTTATAGGGATGTTGATGTGAACATATCGGGAAAAAATGGAAACCAGATCAAATGGACGGAGACACTTGAAAAATCGTTAATCGACCGTGAGAGCGGATTCTTCCCGGCAAAGGATTATACTATTTATATTCTGGACCATCCGCTTCCAATCAAACTGGTAGATATGTTCGGAGGATATAGCCTCGGTGTGCCCGACATCGACAGCCTTATCCTGGAGGTTCATGTTCAGGATTTGGATTTGACCACATGCGCTTCTGCCCCTGTATTGCAACCATTCCGGATTGCCGTCGAGCCAGGTGGTTCCTCAATCTATCTTTTCGGAATGCACCCTACGCATGCTTATTTGCCCGGAGGTGGAGAAGACTGTGATCCAAGGAATGATTTTTGCTACAGGCAAATAGGTTTCCGGGTTCATTACAAGGATTATTATCAGGATTCTGAAGCCGACCGGGAAATTTCCTGGACAACCCACGAAGGATGGGGGCTTAATCCATCCTGGTTTGAACTAACCCCGGAAAGATTGTTTAATCGCATGAAGATGCTTATCCCTTATCGTGAAGATGTGGTCGCCCGCATTTTGGACAGCATAGATATCGAGATAATAGCCCCAAGCAAATGCTTTAGCGATTATTGGGAGGTAAAGGATATTTCTGGAGATTCGAACCTGCCTCCATTTACAAACTTTGACAATTCCTTTGGTCTGTTCTATACCTTTAAAATTGGTAGAAAGACAGGGATGAAACTGAATCCCCAATCCTTGGATACGCTATGTAAAAGCAATTCTTACCAGGTGATGAAGTTCAAGCCTTGGAGCTAAACAATTTTTTTTTATATCTCAATAATCGGTGTTTCGTTATTGAATTAAAGTTATCCAATTGTCGTCTTTGAAATAATGGTTTGAAACTCCTCATGCCGATCCCTGATCGACTGAAAACTCACCATCGCCGGCCTCCGATGCGCATCCCTTACCTCCTGCATCATCCGGTAATTCGCAATGAGTAAATCCTTAAGCTCAGCCGGGAAAGCTTGCTGACCGGTTCCCAATTCGGGATACAATCCGCCAGCATACTGTGTAACCCGGGCTGATTGAATGGCATCAAGGATTTCCGGAAAGTTCGCCCGGATATTCCGGGTGGTGGGTCCATCGATCACAATTTCAGGATCTTTTTCTGCGAATAAGCCGAGAGTCGGTTTGTTATAGATTCCGGTGCGAACCTTTCCGAGCAATGATGCCTGGTAAATCTGCTTATCATCGGCTCCCATGACCGGGTACCGGCCATGATCGAATTGCTGAGATTGGATTACGGCGATAGTGCCGGCTGTTCGGGCAACGGCCAAGCCGGTTAAGATTGTCCGGAGTGTCTGTGTCAAGTCGGCATTGACCCCAGCATTGGAATTGATCCTGGCGATCTCAAGTGCTCCTTCGATCAGCGCCTGGGCAGTGGCTATGGTCTTCTGCCGTTTGGCATATTTCCGCTCGATGGCCTCCTTTTTCTTATCATCCTTGCCGGCAGTGGCCAGTTCGCGATCCTTTTGGGCTTGCATAAACTGTCCAACGGTTTCAGCAAGGGAGGTGGCTGCGCCTGCCCATTGTTCCAGGTGCTGGAGTTTCTTTTCAGCGGCATCTTTATCCAAGGCCTTGATTTTGTCGTAATACTCGGTTTGCGAGATTACGTTGGCATCCAGTTCCATCTGGAGTTTTTCCCGCTGCCCCTGGGCATTGGTATCCCACCAGTACTGGTATTCCAGAACCCTTTTCTTTTGATCATCTGTTAAATCAGGGTTTTCCTCGAGATCCTTCAGAAACTTTTCGTACTCCTCGTCCCACATTTCCAGGGATTTTTCATGAGCCTTGGCAGCATCTTCAGCTTCCTTATCACAGTTCTCCCGAATTCCGATGAGGAGATCCTGAACCTTCTGTTCTTCGGCAATGGTGGATTGACCGTGCTTTTGAAGCCGGGCGATGGATTCCATCTGGAACCGGATATCTTCCTGGGCCAGGTCATTGGTATAGGTTTCCTTGTCCGAGATCCCTTGCGCGTACTGTGTTTTAATCAGTAGCAGCTGCTCTTCATGGGATTTCGTGATATCGGCAAGTGCCTTCTCCCGGTCAAACTTTTTATCGGCCGAATCACTGGCTCCACGTTCTTTTGCCAGTTCAGATTCAACCTGCTTGATTTTATTCTGGATCCGGATATAATCCTCACTGCCTCGGGTCACATTCTTGAGGGCAGTGGTATAACGTTCCAATTTGGATTCCAACTCAACTGTGGTGCCGGTTCCGATGGAATCTCCCTGGCTTTCTGCTTGCAGGATGTCTTCGAGTTCGGTTTTCTGTGCCCTCAGGGATTTGATTCGGTCACTTTGTGCCTGGATCAGTTCATCTAAGGGTGCAACAGCTTTCAGACCGTTTTCCCTTGCTTTTTCTTTGAGCTTATCGGGATTGAACAGACTGCCGATAAATTGGCCGGCTGTGACTTTTGAACTCGATGCCTTTACCTCTCCCCGGCGGGCAGACAGCAGATCGAGCTCAGCTTCTGCCAGGGTAATGGTTTTATTGATTTTGTCATCCAGATCGGTCTTCTCCTGAACGCTCAGTTTGTTCAGGTTTCCGATTTCGGTGCCGATTTCTTCATAGGTTGTTTTGAGAGATTGGTTGGCCTTCGTGAGGTCCTGGGTTAAAACCTTCTTGGTATTTTCCAGTTCCAGATTCTCCTTGGAGTTTTTTCTGAAGTACATCAGGGCCACCACCAGTGCGGTGATCCCGGCGATCACCATCCCGACAGGGTTGGCCGCCATGGCGGCGTTGAGAGCCCATTGGACGGTTACTGCAGCACGCTGCCACATGGTAAGAGCTTTGGTCTGGGTTGCCTGAACCATCGTCATTTCTGCCTGAAGCGCCTGTGAGGCGGTTGTGGCTCTCAATACAATGGCCGCCTTGATTCGGGTTGCTGTATCCAGGATCGAAGCGCCGATGCTTTTAATCAAAGCGCCGTTGTATGCCAGGATTGCTCCTACCAGAGCGGTCAACAGGATCTTGTTCTGAGAGATGAACTGGGGAAGGGCCATCAATGCCTTGAGAAGGTAGTTGAATGCGTTGGTGGAACGAATTACTGCCGGAGCCAATTTTTCCCCGATCTCGATGTACATCAGGTTAACCTTATTCTTGGCCTGTGCAAGGGCAGCCGCATTATTATTGGTGTTTTTACCTGCCTGCTCAAAGGCTATCGAGGTATCCGTTACGGCTTTGGTGTACTTGTTCATGTCACCTTGGTTCATCACAAGAATCTCTCCCATCTTGGCCTGTTCCACCCCGAACAGATCGGTGGCGGATTCCCCTTTTGCGAACCGCATTCTCAGTTCATCAATCCCCCGGTTGAGGTCAAATACACCGTTTTTTACCCCGATGCCTTGTTCCCGCATTTTCAGGAGGACCCGGTCCAGTGCGGTTCCTGCCCGACGGGCTTCCGCGAACTTGGGAGCGATGGCTTCCACGGTTCCCACCATCTGTTCGATGGATATTCCCATCAGGTTGGCGGTGGTACCTGATTTTTCAATAACCTCTGTCAGATAGGGGATTTCTCCGGCACCGACTTTGGAACCGGCTGCAATGGTGTTGATAATGCGGTTGGCATCCCGGGCCTCGAGATTGAACTGGTTCATGGTGGTGGCCAGGGCGGCGGTTGCCGGTTCGAGTTCCATCTTGCCGGCTTCCGACAGGATGATCGCAGCCTCGGTTACCGAAGCCAGGGCTTCCTTGTCTTTCAACAGTTCCGGGCGCTGGGATCCCATTTTGGTGTAGGCATCCAAAATATCGGTGGCCGATTGTTTGATCCGAACGCCGGATTCAGTGATCGATATGGAGGTTTCCTTGGCTTTCAGCCCGAGCCACTCGAGTTCTTTCCCGTTTAAGCCGGTCAGGGCCGAGAGGTTGTCCAGCCTTTCTTCAAAAAGGTTGGCAGCCTCAGCCGTTTTCATGAATCCGGCAATGATCCCAATGGTTGCTCCGATAACGGCCATTCCTAAGGTCTGGAACCGGTTGAACTGGTCACCGAGCCGATTCATTGCGGCGCCCCAGGACCGGTCCACCTCTTTTAATGATGCATTGTGCTCATTCAAAACGGACCGTAGTGCTTTGATTTTCTTCGTGGCCTCGACATACTCCTTCGAACCGATGATCATTCTGGCCTGTTCATTGACCAGCTGGTTCATTTCCTTTTTGATACTCTTGATATCGTTATTTATCTCTTTACCATTGATATAGAGATAAATCTCTCTTGTGTATTCTCTTGCCATTATGTCCGGAGGTTGAAGGTGTTAGAATCGAGAATCGAATCTGCTTTGATCTTGGTAATGATGTCGGCCAGCTTAGGGATCTCACGTTCAAAAACCGGGGTGAACCATGCTTTGGGCCGCCGCATGATGGGAGCCGTATTGTCATGGCGAAGAATTGTTTCCTCAGTATTGGATCCGTGTTTTGAAGTGTTTTTTCGCTCTCCGCGGATTACCCGGCCTGCTACCAAAATGTGCCCACGGCCCACGCCTTTATGAAAAAAGGCACCGTGACGGGGGAAGTTGAATATGACGCGGTCAATTTCTCCAAAGTCTTTTTTGGTTTTCATCTGAAGCTGTCGCATCAGATCGCCTTTACCTTTCATGGAAAGTGAAGCGATGCTGCTTTTCAGCAGGCTCCGTGTCCGGAATCCCCACTGAATGACATTCTTATTGAATTCCTCGATTTGTTGTGTATCAGGCACTTTCCCAGGCTCCCGGATTTATGTCGTTGGAAATGGGCCAGGATAACTGGAATTCGTACCGAAATCCATAGTGGATCAGGTTAATATCCGTCAATGGGGCTCCTGAAACACTCTTGGCATGGAAATAGGCCAGGCAATCGGTCTTCTTTTGCCTTTTATCTGACAGGATCCGGATAATGATTTCATCTCCGATTTCCTCCAATTCATCCCACAGGGTATGGATCGCATCATAATCACCTTTGTCGGACACCTTGCCAATCACCATGAATCCGCAATTGATTCTTTTGTGGATGTTATCAGAATCGCCATCCACAAAGTTGAAGTCATATCCTTCCAGGATGATGGCCGGATAGTTTACTCCGGACCGCATTCCGGTAAGCATCTCTTCCAGCTCGAACCGGAAGAAATGTTTTTCATCCGGGTTATGCTTCAGCTTTACATGCGAAGCGGCAAGGTTCTCGAAATAGCTGACCAGGTCAGCGAATTTGGCTTTCATTTCAGTGTTTTTGAATGCGTTTGTTCAGGTACCGGAGCACGGTTGATATAGGGAGGTTGGCGTATTCTTCCTGCTTTACGATATCATCACCAACCACCGCATCGTACACGTCTAACCAGGTGGATTTTTCCTTTTTAGATTGATCCGCTGCCGGCTTGAATACCAGCGGATACTCCTGGGTGTACCACTCCCTGATCAGAAAATAGTTTATGAAAATGGCTTCCTGAGTTAGCAGGGGTTGTTTGGCGATAATACCGGCCCGGTCATTAATATCGGATTCTTTGAACGCTGAGGGCCGGTAAAAGCAAGCGATAAACTTGGATAGGTACTCCGGTTCATGAGTGGAAGAGTAGCGTTCAAAGTAAGTTTCAGCGAAGATGAAACAGCCAAAAGTTTCATCTTTCAACCGTGGGAGTGGTGCGGAGAATCCGGCAATCTTGGGGATGATGAACTCGTAATAGGGCTTGTATGTTTCCAGGAATTTCAGGAGTTCTATCAGGCTGAACTTCTGATAAGGTGAAAGTTTCCGGATAAGCCTTTTCCGGAGCCCCAGCATCGAAGCGATCAATTTATCGTCCGTGATGGTTTCCTTGAAAACGCAGGCTGCAGAGATGAACTGCGAGGGAGTCAGCTCTTCCCAGGAATCCGGATGAGTGGTCGTTATCTTATGGACAAACTTCAGCCAACGGATGGGTCGGTATTGTATTTCGATGGTTGTCATACCCAGAATGTTGTTTTGCCGGTGTTGGTTCTGATCAACGGTGATCCACCGGGGAGCATATATTCCGGGTAATCCAAAGCGTTGGCAGAAAGAAAGCCGGTCAGCCTGTCCATATAAGCCAATCCCACATTTTCCGAAGAACGGGCCAGTGCAAAGTATTGCTGATCAGATAAAGGGGTGGTTACGTGTGAGTTTTGCTGGGTTGCATTTTGAGATTCGAAAAACAAGCCTTTGTCGGTGACGTTAATCCCCAGGTGGAATCCTGCCCGGGCAATAGCAAGATGAGCCAATGGCTTCTGGATATATGGAATAAGCCGGATGACTTGTGCATCCGGTTGATCTTTTGCCAGTTCAGATTTTACTTTTTCGAACAAGGTAGCTCCAAGGCAAGACTGAATTTCAAAATCTTCCACTTGTGAGATGTACCGGCTGATCTTGAGGAATACCAGGCGTGAATTGTTGATATTAAATATCTTGTTGAAGTCAGCTGTGTTGGGGATAAACGAAGTCTTTCTTTCCGTGTAATTGGCACTTTCCTTGAACAGGGTGAAGTCTGCAATATTGGATTCTATGTACCCAAGCATGGTATCGAGTGCATCAAACCCGTTGTTTTTGAATCCAGCTTTCAGACTGTCTTCCTGGTATTTGAACAGGGATTTTTCATGATCTGACTCCTGTCGGTGAAATCCGGAATCATTCATCAGGATATTCATGAAATCGAACGATGCCCAATAGGTGAGGTTGATCAGCGAGCGTTGAATATGCTCGATCAGGATGTTGTATTTAGAAGAAGATTCTAGCGTGATGCCGGTCGGCAGTGGGGTAGGTGAGTCATAGAATTTTTGGACCAGGCCATATAACGGTTGACCGAGAAGGGGCAGGATATAATTGACCTCTGCCGATTGAATGAATGGACTGATATTCGAGAACGTGGTTGCAAGACTGATCGGAATGAATTTCCGGACTTCCTCGAGCTTGGTGTTTGCGGTTGATTTGAAAAACATATCAGCTGAGCATTTTCTGGGTACCGGCACCGGTGTCCAGGGTGGTTAATATGGTATTGCGGAATCGGAGCTGAACATCGGCAACTCCATTGAACTCGAGCATCGCCTCGATGGGATCCAGAATGTTTTGACGGTCCAGCCAGGCACCGGCAATATTGACCAGGAATGCTTCGCGGATATTTGATCCGCCCTGGTTGCCGGCATAGATGCCTCCGGGCATTCCGGCGCCCATTACGTTTGGATTGATCATGAGAGCGAAAAGAATCTCGGAGTTGGCTGCAGCCGAGGTTATGAGTTTATCGCCCTCTTTATACTTGTTATCCAAAGATTCGATGAACCATTGTTCCTCAGGTTTACCTTGGGAATTTGATGCGTAATGGGAGAACAATGCTTTATTGGCATTGGCGGTACCGGTCAGCGATTGTTCGATTGAATCCATCTCAGCCTGTATGAGTTGCATCCGAACTTTATCGTCTTTATACTGGCTCTTAGGGAACCGTTTATCCCAATAGGCATAAGGAATTTTCACATGCCAGAGCCAGGTAATCTGATTAGCGTAGGCCTTTTTCAGGAAGGCGGGTACCTGGTTCGCGATATCGATCCAGCCGGCGCGATAGGCGGAATACCATATCGGGAGCGGGTAATAGTCCTCATTGCCCCATTCATCCCGGATAGGATAGATATAGGATTTAGCGGTTGCCTTCTTAGCTATTTTTTTATTTATCAGGTCAGCTAGTGGATCGTACGTGTCGAGAACTGGAATGACTTCAGCCTTTGCCACTGGTGGATCCGGCCAGGCCCCATGAATGATGCAATTTTCAATGATTCCGTTTTTTGCTTCGGTTAAGCGGCAATGCTGGGCATTGATGGTATTGATCCCAACTATCTCAGTTCCATCAGAATTGAGAATGAGTTGCGGAAAAGCGATACCAAGTTTGAAATAATCACGTAAAGCGTTGGCCATATACCGGCGAACGACTCTACCTTCCAGGAACCGGGTGAGTTTTGGATCATTGATTATTTCCATTTTTTCATTGCCCTGATCATCGTATCCAATGATGCGGACGGGAAATATTCCCTGACCGAGAGTGAAATTCCGGATGAATTTCAATCCGGTATTGAGTACTCCGGTTCGTCCGATTATGTCCAGGGCAGTTACCGGAAAGTCGTTGGCTGGGCCCCAGGGGCTGATCTTATAATCATCGAAGGATTCATTTTGGTCCAATTCTTCGATGGTTTTGGCTGGCTTAACCACTGCCGGTGATCCGGTAGTGGTAATAAAAGCCTTTTCCCCGTAGGCCATCAGGGGTGTGCCTGCGTTATTCCAGAGTATTTTCACCATTACAGTAATACCTCCATCGAGTTATATTCCAGTATGTTATCGATATTGACCGGATAAACGTGTCCGGTTTTTTCACCGTCGGAGTCAATCGGCACTACTCCTCGCATCCGGTTTGTTTTCAATGAAAAAGGAAGGCCGGTGGCCACTGCCCTCGGCAGGAACACTCTTTCGCCATTCTTTTTAATGAATACGATGCTGAAGGAGATTTGCTCACCGGATGGTGTTTCCTTGATGTCGAGGTATTTCAGCACCTTATTCCGTCTGATTTTTAAGGCCATTTCATTTGATTTCAGGCCAAGATATCAGCGGTGATACTGAGAAAAAAGGACAGTAAGATGTATAAGGGATCTATAAAAAAACCGCCTTGAGAAGCGGGGATATAAGAACAAAAGGCTCTTTCAACCCCGACCGCGTTACATACATATAATCCTACTGCGATATACCGTACAATGAGTCTTTAGTCACTTTCCCTTGATCAAATCCGGTCAGTTCACATACCGCAGAATTTTCTTTTATACCGATACCGTCATTAGTTCTGATGCCGGGTACACCGGCCTGGTTATGATTTGAGTTGCTTGATAAACATGCTATGAAGGTAGATCCCAAATATTTATCCTACAACTGGCCAGGGAGGTCTACATATCATTTTTGCGAAATCATCAAAATCCAAAGCACAGATAATCTACACTATATATTTTTACAATTTCCCATTTATTCATAACTACCGGGTTATCAAGCGAATTGCTCTGGTTTTAGGGGCCGGGAGCTGCAATGTGGGTTAGAGGGCTATGTCAAACCCGGAATGAAGTTGGGAGGAATTTGAGAACCAAATTCAAATCAAATATTCTCAATATTTATCATTTCCAATCATGTGAACTATTTGGAAACATCTGATTAAAATAGTGACGATAAATTAACACCAGTACTGAATATTCTTTTTTTTGATTTTGCTCTATCCGAATAACCCCTTGGGGTAGATCGAGAATCTTATCATTTAGAACCGTTTTCTGGTCACTAAAATTATTTCTTAAGAAAAATAATCTATGATACATCCCTTCATGAATGAATCTTAATATTTGCGTTTCACCTGTGTTATTACTTATTTCTAAAATTGCATTTTGAATTTCAAAAAAATCAGGTTCAGATCGAGGGTAAATTGTGTTCCCATCTATGGTATCCATATAAGTAGAGTCTGTCCATAATGTCACACAAATCAAATAAGCCACCGATTGTTTCCGGGATACAGAGCTGGTTTTTCTCTCGGTCGAGCACTTTGCCTGGTTGCGACACCTGTGTTTTTGTTAATAACTCAACAAATATTGTTAATAACCATTGATAATCAGAATTTTAAACACAACCATCCCTTGTTTTTCCCTTTTTCAAATAGAACCATCCTAAAAGCCGGTCGCCAAAGCGTATCAGGCAGCCTTCGCAAGGCTTTGCTCACGGAGGATACTCTTCATGACCATGGCTGTCAACACCCGGAAATTATAGCCCAGGGCACTCCACATTACTTTGGCTTGAAAATGTTCCCATCCTTTCCAGTTACACCTTTCCAAATTAAAGCCCCGCTTCAGGTTGGAAATGCCGGCCTCAATGGAGCTGCGCCATTTCTTCAACCGGGTTTCCATATTCTTGCTACTAACGTGATTCTGAAGGCTTCCAACTACTTTATTGAAAACGATGTTCTTGATATTAATCCCTTTAGCAAATTTCAGATTCTCCAGAGTCGCATAGCCACCATCTGCAGTACTATCCCTGGGAACAATGCCATAAGCTTTGACCACCTGGTTAATAACTCCTTGATAAAGAGTTTTATCCCCAGGATTTCCTTTCAAAACCTGACAATCCAGGATCAGATTACTGGATCCCGTGGCCAACGACACTTTGTGGCCGAACTCCACCTCCCGCTGACCTTTAACAATGA
>CAIXKO010000423.1 GCA_903919925.1 uncultured Bacteroidota bacterium
ACCGGAGTGCTTTTGAGATCTTCCTTACCATAATGAGCTATCTCAATTTCCCCCTTAAATGTTTCATTGCTGGTCCAGGTGTATTTACTCATTTTTAATAAAGGAACTACTTCACAACAGAACTGCCTCCACTTTTCGGGTGTTATGAGGCTTTTTGATTCCATAAAATCATTCAGTATGCCGACTAGCGCTGTACCCTGCCCCGGAAAATCCTGCATATCAAGTAATTGAAAACCAGCAAAATCAGGCGTTCTCAGAGCTGCTTCAATTTCTTCGCGGTAGCAGATCACGGCTAGTTTTCCCGAAGCCTGAACGAATCCTGAGGATTGCTCAAGCATATTGGCTTGTACTAGCCTATCCCTGAATATCTCGTAATTTCTTGCGCGGGTTACACCGGTAAATTTTGGAATTTCATTAAAATCCGGAGATACCTGAAACTGCCCGGTTTCGTGGCCTATGACCGGCACAGAAACATCAAGTATCGACTTCGAGTAATCCACCAGGGTAGAAGGAGACTGGTGCTCAATGTGAGGTTTCGCAAAATCTCCCTGAAAAAAGGCACCCCTGACCGGTAAATCAAGCGCTGTACGTGCAGTTACCCAAAAGTCATCTCCTTCAGCAAAACCGGGTGCCCAGTGCATGTTGTTGCTGCCCTGCGCATACAATCTTCGGGGGTCAATAGTTTTGAAATGAGCAACCAGCTTATACATGGCCTCATTCCGGTCCAGTTCATTCCCCAGGGTAAACATGGCAAATGACGGATGGTTGCCGAAATACTTAAATATCAACTCCCCTTCCCTTCTCAAAAAATCTTTTAATGATAAATTTATCCTGCCTGTATCCACTGCCAGGTAATCGATATTGTGCAATTTAAGGGCGGCATCATCCTCCATGCTTTTACTGTCCATTCCGCTCCTCTTATTCGGCAGTTCAGGCTGTAGATACACTCCAACCTCATCAGCCGCCATGAATGCCTCTTTGGGAGGGCACCATGAATGAAACCGCCAATGATTAATCCCGTATGATTTCAACAGGTTAAAATATTTCAGCCATGCCTGTTTATCCATGGGCGGATATCCCGTAAGCGGATAATTGGCACTATCGGTTCGTCCCCTCAGGAATATCCTTTTACCATTCAGCATGATAAATTTACCTTCACGCCTGAATTCACGCATTCCGACATCTACCTGTTTGGAGCTTTTGAAACTTTTATCCCCTGCACGGCTCGATAATTGCAGGTTAAGTTTGATTAATGCCGGATCAAATTCATCCCACAGGGGGGCCGTTTTATCGAAATCAAAGGTAAAGTCAATAGCTTTTCCATTGGTAATTCCAGCTACCTTTTCATGGTGCGTTTTGAATTTTACCGGGTTTTCAGTATTCCAACTTTTTGCAATAACAAGCAAATCGCCATTGGCCTCACTATTCAGTAAGTTTCCCAGGGTGACATGAATTCTGACCCGGTTGTTTTTCACATCGGGATAGGCTTGTACATCATCAATCCACACGGGATCAGTCACCTGCAACTCAATTCGGCCTACGATGCCGTTCCAGTTAGTCTGGGTCCGCTCATCAACAGCATGGGAAGGCCCTACCGGAGGTAATTTAGAATTGTCAACCAGTACGGTAATCTTATGTTTCCCGGGCTTAATTGTTTTTGACAGATCAAAATATTGAGGTGCACTCAAAGTATTATCATAACCACAGTTCTGGTCATCAAACCAAACATAGGTATCCTTGGTCCGTTCAAGAAAAAGAGTGACCTTTTTTCCTACCCAATGTTCAGGAATATCCACCTCTTTTTGATACCAGGCTGCACCTTTCCAATACCAGACCCGCGAAAGACGGTCCACAGCCCTTTCATCCTTGAAAATCCCCTTCAGGTTTTCATCTGTAGTACCGGGAAGGTGAACGGAATCAGTAAATTCCGAGTCAAACCATTTGTCTTTCATTCCTATATTGTCAGGATCAAGCTGGAATCTCCAGGTTCCGGACAAATCTGCATTTTCATTAAAATCGCGGAAGGGACTATGACACCCCGCACTCAGGAACAACAGAACAATCGCACCTAGCTGTAAAAGTCTCATTACCGAATGTGTAATTTGAATTTTTCTGTCAAACCATCCAACATCATCGTAGCAATCGAAGAACTCATGCAATAGTCCGGGATTCCCAAAGGCATACCGGTAACAGAATCATAATGTTCGCTGATCCCGTTCTTTATGGCATTTTCAACGGTTTTATCAGCTATGACGGCAGCTAATCCCGTATGCCCATAAGCTGCCAGTCCGCTGGCGATCTGATAGTTGGTTGATGGCCAGACATCTCCGCGCCAGAAATCGCTTGATTTCCATCTCGGATCTTTGCAATCTACAGTAGGGACCGGGAGAGGCGTTTGCCAGGATTCCGAAGAAAGCACCTCTGCCATTCTTTTTGCCATGGCGTTGGTAGGCACTCCTGCCGCAAGCGGAACCCAGGAACTAATTGTTGCCACCGGGATTTTTTCCATCGTATCTTTTTTAACCGACAGGAATGTTCCTGCCTTCTCATCCCACATGTGATCCCGCATGGCCTGAACTGCTTTATCGATAAAGGGTTTCCTCCGGGCAGCCATCGCAGTGTCTCCCATGATCTCAGCCAATCTGACCAAACTTTTCTCGGCCATAATCAGATAAGCTGTATTGCCTGTCACCCAGATATCACCATACCAAGCCCCTTCAGTCTCTCCCATGCGCGTTGGGTGCTTTACCAGTTTCAGATCATCCATATTACATTCATAGTCGAATGTTTCCCATTTTGCGTGCTGGATATCTCCGCTGTATGAGCCAACGGTAACCAGTCCGGTATTGGTAAGATCCCGTTCCCGCCAATACCAGTTGTGAAACTTTTCCAACCTGGGCAAACATTGCCGGAGCAACTCCGTATCGCCATTCCGTTGAAACACACGCTCCACTCCCCAGGCCAGGATGGGTATCTGGGAAAACTGACGAACCTCCTGTGGTTCCGTTTTAATGGCAACGGTAACCATGTTGTGCGCATATTCAGGCTTTTTGGAGTTCCAACGATCCTGAAAATCCCAGTAGTTCTGAAAGATATTGCGTATCACCTGCTCCTTGCCAGGTAAAATGCTGAGCAAATCAACTACAAACATGCTGTCCCAGATCCACTGCCCCTTGTAATAGGGACCACCCGGATAAACCCAGTTATGATTCAGTGGTGGTACAGGTGGTAATATTCTTTCGAGGATACATTTCTGAAATATCCGTTCAGTCAGGATTAATGCATCTTCCCTGTTTGATTTAAATAGGGATTTAATATCGGTCAGATCAATTGGATTTTGCCCGAAAGCAAACTGCCCGAAAATGGAAGGAAGGGCCAGTCCGGCAGCCAGAGCTCCTGAAGTTTTAATAAAATTCCGTCTTGAGGTTATATCTTTCTGATCATTTTCATTCATAGCCTGATCGTATTGTTATTCCGAAAAACGGGTAAGGGTTTTTCGGTGGTATTTAAATAATCCAGTGTTTCTGGTACCAAACCATATATTAGGATCTTTGTCTTCAAATATCAAGTTACTTCCTTATTATTAATCTTTGTAAATGTTTTTTCTTTTGCTTTTATGTTGATGGTTGGTAAAAAATCGGCCAGGTGCTCATCATTTTTTCAACTTAATCACCTCACTCCCGGCCAGCAAAAAGGCCCCTGTACCAAAAACTTCCCAGCTCGACGGCGAAAAATTCTTTTGTGGATCGGCACCAATAGGCTGCACCCAACCCACGAATCCCTCAGGGGTGAGCAAGGAGTTGAGGCCGGCCCAGGCCTTTTCTACTACCGGCCGGTAAACGACTTTGTCCAGGATTCCGCTGTTAATTCCCCAGGCCAGTGCATAGCAGTAGAACCCTGAGCCACTGGCCTCTCCGCCGGGATAGGATGCTGGATCCAATAAGCTGGCTCTCCACAGGCCATCAGCCTGTTGTAAAGAGGCAATCCTGTGGGCCATTTTCCTGTACACATTCAAATAATAACTGCGATTGGGATAATCATGGGGTAATTCCTTTAATAACCTGACCAAACCACCCATCACCCAGCCATTGCCGCGGCTCCAGAACACCTTTTGCCCGTTGGCCTCCTTAAGGTCTTTTTCCGAATATCCTGAAATATAATTCAGGTCGCGGGCAAACAAGCTCTCCTCTTCGTTCCAAAGCAGATCGACAGTTTCACGGAAAAGCCGGTCGTTCAAATCCAGATAAACCTTGTTTTCAAGCGTTATCCCTAGTTTAACCAGTGCCGGCGGGCCCATGAACAGGGCATCGCACCACCACCAGCAGATTTTCCGTATACCACCAGTTGGATAAGGAGTAGCAATCCATTTATTAACGGAATCGATCGTGGGCTGAATCATTTTCTGATCCTTTTCCAGCCGGTACAGATCGATGTACGTCTGGCAAATGGCATAGTCATCGGCATGATGCAGCCGCTTGCCTGGCTTCCAGCCGTTGGTTTCACCCATATCAATCAATGCCTGATACATTTTCTTCGAACCGGTGGTTTCGTATGCCGCCATCAGGCCGGCATAAAAAGCCCCGTTGGTCCAGTCGTACAAATCATGTTTCGGATGCTCCAACTGCCAAAATGCAGCCGCAGTCATCCTCTTTTTGATGACGCTTTTCTTAAAAATCTTTTCAGATGAAAATCCGGGCAAAGCCAGGCTGATCAGTAATATCAGCGAAATAAGTGTTTTCATGGCGTAATATATCAGGTGATTTTTATTGGCGTTTCCGGAGTCGGTTGTTGACTATTTTACCATCCAATTGTTAACGGCCGGCTCAACTTTTCAGCCTCGTTTCGTACATATACTTTCACATTCTCAACATCATTCCATGCGGGATTTTCTAAACCCCACCAAGCAAAGAAATAGTGAACCGAAGGGCTATCGCTTTTAATTTTCTGAGTCAGATAATAAGTTTCGGAAATTATGTGACTGAAACTTTTCACTGGAACCGTCTGATAACCTAGTCTATAGAAATCAGTGTTGCTGGCACGGGCGATTTTAGCTACTTCATTTGTGGGAGCCAGCACGGCCATGGCGAGTACGTCGTTATTCAGCGACTGGGTATCATGGGTGAGGATGGCAGTAAAATTTCCATTAGCCTGGAAACTGATGGGTTCAGTTTTCAATCTGGATGTTACAATTCCGGTTGCCACCTGCTTTTCACCCGAAAACTCCTTAACTCTTACTTCCGATTGAAACCAGTATTTCCCAATCCAAAGGGTGATCCGCTCAACCGCCTCATATTCATGGCCCATCACCTCCCAGCCCTTGTACCTTAACTCAAAAATGGTACGCACTGGTCCTTCAGCTATTTTAACATATTGATATACCGGAGTTGATCCCAGGCGGAACAGTGAATCGCCCTCCGCCATAGCCAGACCACCCGCCCCGAGTGAACTGCCGCAATGCAGGATATCCATTCCCCATGGGGCCAAATTATGGTAATCGCCTGATTCAGGGGTGCCCGCTTTCTTCAGTATCAATCCGGGTTTGAGTTTTCCAAAAAGATCTTTGGTGTTCCGGCAATCGAAATACACACGGAACGCCATCTTATCATTTTCCCAGCCAACACCTTCCGACTGGTAGCGGGCTGGGAACCCATCAGGTCCCAGCGGGGCATCGGCCCGGGTAACCTCGGTAAAACTCCCATCGATATTTGCCTGGCCCAGATATACCTGAGTTTTTTTCTCAAATACCGGAGCTAATTCTTTTGCCATCCAAAAGGCTTCTATCTTTAGGCTGCAGGATGCATCGATATCAACCACAAATGCCAGCTCATCCCATTTGCCGTCACCGTCGGAATCATCCGCCTGGGTGGCAATCAACTTTCCGGAAGCCAGCTTAATAACAGGAACTTCATTGGGTTTTCCGGGTCCGAACCACTTTTCAAAATCCATTCGCTTCAATACCACCGGTTCACCAGTTCGCGACATTTTCTGATCATTTTTCAGTAAAAACGCGGATTTCTGAGGAAACCCGGAGAGGGGTGCAAACAGGCAGCCCATCAGGAATATGAGTCTAAACATCATTTTCCCCTTTCACATAACCGAAGTTGGCCAATATGCCTCCATCCACATACAGGATATGTCCGTTCACAAAATCACTCGCTCTGGAGGCCAGGAACAGCGCTGCATGGGCAACATCCTGAGGCTCTCCCCACCGGCCTGCCGGCGTGCGGGTCATTACCAGGTCATTAAACGGATGGTCACCCACCCGGATCGCGGAAGTTTGTTCCGTGGCAATATATCCCGGTCCGATGCCATTGATCTGCACATTGTATTTGGCCCATTCGCAGCACATATTGGCGGTGAGGAGTTTTAACCCACCCTTTGCCGAGGCGTATGCCGATACCGTGTTCCGACCATACACGCTCATCATGGAGCACATGTTGATGATTTTACCGCTCCGGCGCCCGATCATTCCTGGAGCAACACGTTTGGCCAGTATCAGCGGAGCTACCAGATCCACTTCAATAACCTCCCTGAAATCAGAGATTGCCATTGCCAATATCGGAATTCGCCGGATGATCCCGGCATTATTGACCAGGATATCCACCGGACCCAAATCCCTTTCAATCCGGCTGATTCCCTCATCTACAGCCTTTTCATCCGTAACATCAAATACCAGTGTGTACAATTCAAGTCCGGCCAGCCGGAATTCTTCCCGGCAGGCGGCCAGTTTCTCCTCCGATAAGTCGTTCACACACACTTTTGCGCCGGCTTCTCCTAACACTTTTCCAATGGCCAGCCCAATACCATGGGTACCACCGGTAATGAGGGCAACTTTGCCGCTTAAATCAAATAAATCATTAACCATTTTTTTTAATTTTTCCGGTATTGAATTTACCTGAGCTGATCAGCTGAGGCCGGATCCATATCGGTATAATCGAGGTTTTCCCCGGCCATCCCCCAGATAAAACAGTAATTGGTGGTTCCGGCAGCACTGTGGATGCTCCATGAAGGTGAAAGCACGGCCTGCTCATTTTTCATAAACAAATGGCGGGTTTCATCAGGCTGGCCCATAAAATGACAAACCGTTTGCCAGGCTGGCACTTCAAAATAGAAATAGGCCTCCATGCGCCTTTCGTGTGTGTGGGCAGGCATCGTGTTCCAAACACTGCCTGGCTTAAGTTCAGTCAGGCCCATCTGCAACTGGCAGGTGGGCAATATCTGTTTAACCAGTAATTGATTAACCGTTCGTTCATTGGCGTTCTTTTTGCCACCGAGCTGCAATACACTGGCATCTTTCAGCCCGACTTTCCGAGCAGGATATGCGGTGTGAGCAGTTGCTGAATTCAGATAAAAACGGGCGGGTACCAGCGGGTCAGCCGATTCGAAAACTACTTTCCGGGTACCCAACCCCAGGTAAAGTGCTTCTTTATATTGGAGCTCAAACGATACATCCTCCGTAATCACCCGGCCAGTACCACCCACATTGATGATCCCAAGTTCCCGGCGCTCAAGAAAGTATTCCGATTTAAGCTGGTTAACAGTTTCCAGCGGCATCGGTCCGCTCACCGGAACGGCTCCGCCAACTACCATCCGGTCAAAATGAGAATATATGAGGTTGATGGTATCAACCTCCATGAGATTCTCCACTAAAAACTCATCCCGGATGCGTTGGGTGTCATAAGACCTAAAATCCTGCGGATGAATGGCATACCGGGTTGAACAATTGGTTTTCATGTAATAACAATTAGAACCTTTAAAAATAGCATTTTATAGGAAGGGACTGAAAGGCGGTAAAGGGATTAAAGATTTATCCAGCTATATATTTTGCACTTGCAACAAGGCATCATTCCCACTGCTGATGATCACGCCTGCTGCCTGGCGCATCATTTCATTTCGGTTAACGTTACCGGCCCCAACAGCCCCGCAGTCTGAAGCCTGAACGGTTCATCACCACCCGGCCATACCTCGGATTTCATATAGGATTGATTGGTTTTGCAGAACCGATCCTTTGGATCCGCTAACATATCCCCGGTTAGCCGGTTAACCCAAAGATTCACTATTTCTACCTTCAGATCATTCTCACCGGTTTTAACTAATTGACTGATATCCAACTGATATGGTTTCTTCCACAATATCCCGGCGGATTTTCCATTGATAAAAACCTCAGCAACATCGCGTACTTCTCCCAGATCAATGATCACTCCTTTTTTAATTGTTTCTGAATCCACCCTGAATGAATTCTGGTAGATAGCGGTACCGGAAAAGTATCTGATTCCCTGATTTTCAGATTCTGTCCACGAAATTAACCGATCGAAAACAGCCGTGGGAGGGGCTCCCCAGTTTGGCGGAAAATTTACCTTCCAGGGCCCCGTGACTTCTGATTTGGTTTTAAACTGCTTACTATCAGTAGATACTGAAATATTTTTACGCTTTTCATTTGTAAAAACCACGAACACCGACCCATGGGCGGGTAACTCGATTTCAAAGCTGATCCCTGATTTTTCCTGGGTATAAGCCGATACACGTGTTGCGGATCCCGTTGATGCATCCCACATTTCGGGATATTTTTCAGATACCCGGAAACGGCATACCCCCTTTACCGGTTCTTCACGGTCATTTCTCAAAAAATAGATTTCACCAAGATTCGTTGTCCGATGAATATAATCAAATCCCAAATTCCCATCAAAACTAAAATCGGGTCCAATACCCTTCTTCTCCAGTACTTCGTCAGCAGATAAGCCGCACATTACCTGGCCTTTACCATAAGCGTTTTCAAAAATACTTTTGCCGTCCGATTTTCCCCATAACTCTCCGGAGAGTTGGTTAAGTGCAATATTCTCCTTTTCCCAATTATTCAAACCGGGCACTGTGGCAGGCCGCGGCCCTAAGATGGTGGCACCAGCCTTAACGAGTTCGCTGATTTTTTCCAACACCTCCAGTGGCATATGAACCTGATCGGGAAGCAACATGATGGCATAGCTCAGCCCGTCGGGTAATACCAAACGGCCATTTTTGACCGTCATCCTGTTGAGGATAATATCGGAGTTAACAACATCAAAATCATAGCCATTGCTCAACCCTTTGAGCCTGGGTTTTTCGGGTACCGAATGGAAAAACGGGAAAAAATTTGGGGTCTGGTCACCATAATAATAGCAGGCATCGCCAACAAATAACCCTTGCTGAAGCATATAGCTGCATCGGGAAAGGTAATCCATAAATGGTTTCGATTTATTCCACCAGGTGGTACCCGGGTTCATATCGTATCCGGCATGGTAGGTGCGGCCCGGCAGTCCGTCTTCAGGATTGGTACTCGCAAAAGTATGAAAGGTGATATTGTTCAACCCTTCGCAAAATGCCCGGTCAACCAGTTTTTTCATATCAAACGGAGAATCTTTCCACCTTCTCCAGGTGGTAAACGACTCAGCATCTACGATTTTCTGACCATATATGTGTGAAGCACTTGCCACCTCCTTGATTAAAAACATATTCCGGTGCTGAATCCAGAATTCGCCCCGTGGTACCGAAACCGATCCCAGTGCCTTTAATGCATCAACCGGACAGGTATTCCAAACCGGTGCGCCCGGACCGCCGGATTCTGAAACCAGCTTTGCATGATACTTCTTAAGGAATTCGGTACCCGTATGATAATGACTATAAATCAGCTGATCGCTAACAACCCGGTTGAAATCATAGCGGAACCGGGCGGAAATATCTTTAATATTCCAGCCGGCCAAAACAGGCAGATATTTTTCGATATCGTATCCCTGCCTCTGCAGGAAGATGGACGGAAAAGAATCGGTCCATGGGGTACCCTCGGCAAGTTCCATGCTATCGAATTCAAAATAAGCTAGTCCGGCTTCCGCGGAATTCTCAGGAGTAACACCCAGCCGGTCCATAAAATGTTTTAAATGCCTTTTAGTTGCCTCAGGATCAAAAAAATCGATAAATAATCCATTCGAATTGGGAGAGGGAACAATTAGTTGCTGCCCATTGTTTGAACACACAAATCGTAGTATAACCCATTTCCCTTCAGGTACTTCCCATTTCAATTTCCCATCCTTGAACAATGGGGTCAGCCTGATAACATTGGAAAGGCTGGCAACAGAACTATCAGCAGTAAACGGAACAGCAAGAACTGCTACTTCTTTACAAAAAACAGGGGTATTCTTATCCTTCATCGGACAACCTTCAGGGAACTTTGGTAAAGGCAAATCCATGGCGATGGTCCGCGGACCTGCAACCTCAACTTTCGAGTAAAACAGGTTTTTCGATGCCCAATCAGGTGTAACCCACGATCCGCCTGCATTCCACCCGCTTGAGGCAACAATGCCGATGCTCATTTTTAACCTTTTCCCTTCCGATATGGCATGTTTGATCAGCTTCACCGATTCATCACCCAGAAATGCTCCCCCGGCAGGTATGAACGATGGATTTTTGACCGCTGCAACATCCCAGATTTCAGCCCTGTTCATTCCCTTGGATTTCATGGCCTCCAGATCACGTGTAATTGAGGTGGTTGTCATGTTGCCGTTCAGCCAGCACCAGAAAGCGCCCGGACGGGTTGACATCGGCGGATTGACAAATTCATCCGACAGAGTCTGGGCATTCCCTGTTTTCTTATCAGAAATATTTTCTTGCCCCTGCGAAAACGAGCATCCGGATATCAGGATGCTTAATGAAATTAAGTATTTAATATTCATATGGATACGGTATGAGTTATGTTGTAATGAATATTTCTGTCTTTCAAGTAGTTGAGTATATAATTAAAACAATTCTCCTGCTTACCGATCAATTCCGGCGGGAACACCCCTTTTTCATGAAACAATCCGTCGAGCATCATGTTTGCAGCAGCTGTGGCAGTATATCCGGTTGTTCTTGCCATAGAGGAAGTTCCGGTTGTGGTATCGTATTCATCATGCAGGTTGCATACCACCGTTTCCTTTTCACCGGCCTGATTTTCACCAATTAAGGTAACACGCATCACAGTGATCTCTTCCTCGTATTCACCCAGTTTCCATTCATTAAACAATATCCGGCAGGTAAAATCAATAGGGGTAACATCGGCACCAGCAATCCTGATTTTTTCTTTACTGAAAAAGCCGCTCTCTTTCAGCACC
>CAIXKO010000424.1 GCA_903919925.1 uncultured Bacteroidota bacterium
CAAAAACCTTTTACAACAAAGCCTGGAATCAGTATCCCAGAAATCATAGTATATAAAAAACCCTAATTTGTCATTTGTCATTCAAACCGGCTCCACCGGCGCACCGGCACTGACAAGGTATATCCGGTTTGTTTTCATGCAGATGCACCGGTATCGAGAGCGAAGCTTCTCCTTTTTCTGAAAAATTCTTTTTCCATGGAGGCTGAAAACTGCATCAAAGGGGAGTTCTTCCAATCGCAGGGTAGGATCGGGGGGGTCGTACTTTTTCAGCACCTTTGAAAGGTGATGATCAACCGAAGAGGATGCCTTCGGGTTTTCAAGGTATTGGATAAGTACAGGAAGAATGTCGGCAGGAAAAACTTCACAGTTCATATAAGGCTGCATTAAAGTGTGAAATTTTTCCTTCCACTCTTTTCCATGCGGCAGTGGCCTTGATTTGCGGCGCAGGGTGAATTTCTGCATCAGCCGGTTGTGATCGAGGGTTACATGGTGGTGAGCCAGTTCATGAACCAGTGTGATAAGAAAAGCATAGGGGTTCAGGTTGCCATTCACCGTAATCCGTGCGGGACTCCCGTTGTGTTGTGCCCTGAAATCGCCAGTTTTAGAGATACGATGGTTTACAACCTTCAGGTTGATTGGATCCTTGCCTATCTGTACCACAATATCCTCAACTGCCGCTTCAGGAAGACGCGGTCCGAGCACCGATCTTATCTTTTCCCCTAAAGGAGAAGGCGCTGGTCTGAGAGTTGGGGGCTTTGTTTGAAAAAGGGAAAGTTGCACGGTATAATTTCAGTTATTAAAACTTCGGGCAATTACACCCCCTGGAATGGGATTTCCGGTGCGCCGGATACTTTGTTGAACTGCACGATCCGGCAAGAAATAACAAAATAAACGGAATTAACAATAAAATCAAGCGGAATCGTAAAAATTTCATGACTGATATTTTCATCGCAAAAGTAGGTAAAAATCAAGAAAGTCAGAAAAGCAGAATTCATGACGAATGAGGCGTGAAAAAACCGATTCCCCCGTGCCCCTGTCCTCAATAATTCCCACTCATAAACGCATATTCACAGAAATTTGGTATTTTAGCAAAAACATTTTATGCTGAAAGTATTTAGCACGACCGGAAATTATGTGCTATTGATGCAAAAAGTTTTCAGCCGTCCACAAAAACGCAGGATATTCTGGAACCAGCTGATAACCGAAATCAACAGCCTTGGCCTTGAATCACTGGGTATCGTAGCCTTTATATCGGCCTTTATGGGGGCCGTTGTCGCTATCCAGACCGCCTACAATATCACCAGTCCCCTCATTCCCATGTCGATGGTGGGTTTTACGGTGCGGCAAAGCGTTATTCTTGAGTTTTCGCCAACGGTTATTAGCCTGATACTGGCAGGAAAAGTAGGTTCAAGGTTCGCCTCTGAAATTGGCACCATGCGGGTTACCGAGCAGATCGATGCGCTGGAGATTATGGGCGTGAATTCTGCCAATTACCTTATTTTCCCAAAAATAGTTGCATCCATGCTGATCAACCCGGTACTCATCGTTTTCAGCATGTGGATGGG
>CAIXKO010000425.1 GCA_903919925.1 uncultured Bacteroidota bacterium
ACATCGATGGGCCGTTCATGTTGAACATCATTCGGTTATCGGATGCTCCTGGTTGAAAATTCTCGGAAATGAAATTCCGGAGTACCCGAAGCTGGATATCCTTTTCCGACAATGACTCTTCTCTTTCTTTCGCACTCTTCCTGGATGCCCGAAGTTCCTGAGCAAATCCTGCACGGCTAAGCATGCCTCCCATTTCTGGTAAAAAAACCATCTCGGGCTGCAGGAAATCCCGATTTTTGATCCACAACCTGGAATAAGCGTAGAACTGTGCCGGGACCTCGATCATCCGGAGCCTCGGAAAAGAATATTTCAAACCAAGCCTCCGCTCCAGATCCTGCTTCATATCACCAATGAACTTGGGAAGCGTATCGGAGATGGAGTCCAGAACTTTTGTATAGTAATCGTGATTTTTAATGGTATTCAATTCAAAATCAACCCCTCCGGCTTTCAAGGTGGCAGGACTATAAGGTCCTATAACAAGAGTCATTCCTGACAATGGTTTCTCAGGATTAAATACCCAGCTGTTGCCCGACTGCTCCATTTTTCCCTGCATGATCGGTTGAAGGCCTTTCTTCGTTTCCACTGTAGCTTTGAACTGCGTAAAGTTCCAGGTTGGCAATACCGATATGGTGGAACCGTGAAGTACTCCAGGTAAAGGATACCAGGCACATTCCGGAGTCAGTAAAACATATTCAGGTTCCAGTATAGCAAACCGCTTGCGAATCGCGATCAGGAAATCCGGGCCCCATTTCTCGGCAGCCTGTTCATCCTTGATATCCAGGTTACATACACGCTCGTCGATATTGCCTTTATATACAAATTCAGTTTGGACACTCTTATCTGCAGCGAGTGCCTCAGGTAAAGTAACAAAAACCAGATGGTCCTTTCGATCGTAAGATGTTTTTACTCCATTGATCATCAGCTCCTCCAGCTTCAATCCCGGATTCAACGTAAAAACCGTCTTCGTGATACTCTCATGGGTTTTGTTGGTGAAGGTCATTTTTGCATCTACACTGATCGTCCGGTTATGATGCTTTATAGTTAGTTCCGCCGATTCAGAACTCAATACACGCATTTTGAAATTCTGATCATTCAGTTTGATCATTTCAGCACGGTACGAGGAATTACTGGCAGTAGTTCCGGCATAGGTCAGAATTCCTGCAATAGATCCAACAGCAAAAGTAATGGTCAGAATCCACGATAGAGAAGAATGAAACTTCGATTGTGGAAGCCGCTTCATCAGTAGAATACTTCCGGAGATAAAGGAAAGTCCCATCAGGAAGTAAATCCCTCGTTGAATCATAAGTCTCGTTTCAAAACCAAACCCAATCATATCGGAATGAACCATGGGCAAACGGAATCCCATGTAATCAAAAATAAAGTCGAATTTTTCCTTCCCAAAAAACATGATCATTCCGGTATATCCAAGTAGAATAACCAAGGCAATTGCCTGATTTTTAAGGAGTGACATTACAATAAACGACAAGCCAAGGATAAAAACCAGTGATGGCAAACTGATAATCAAAGGATAATAAATATAAGCTGCCCAATTAACCGAAACGTCTCCCATTACCATATTTACGATGACAGCCAGCACCAGTACCAAAATATTGAGTACTCCAAATACAGAAAGGATTCCAAAGGTTTTTCCCCAAACATAATCCCAATTGCTCATGGACCGCGTGAAAATAACCTCTGAAGTATCCAGTTTCTTATCGCGTTTAAGGAAATCCAATGCGAGAAACATGGCTATAAATGCCTGCGTAAGGCTCAAAATAAGAATATTGAAATAAGGAATATTGGAGGCCATAGACTTAATCGCCCAGTTTCCACCGTTATCATTAAGAACATCGATGTTCATAACCAAAAGCACCAGCAAAATCAAACCGGTGAATATCCTGAAAAACCAGCTTCTGAAAAGGATCAGCATTTCAAACCATGCTATTGTTCCGATAATTCTGATTGTTTTCATGATCAATACAATTCTTGCGGTTGATTTAATACCAATTCCATAAAATATACATAGGCGTGCTCGAGGTTCGGTTCAATCGGAACTGAAGGATAGTGACCGGTATTCTCCGCTACCACCTGAACATCCCAGCCATTAATGGAGGGAATGGTGGAAATTACATTATACTTTTCCTTAACATCCTCAAATTCACGATTTGAAACGTTCATTTGAAACACGTGTCCACGGGCTTGAGCAACCAGGTCATCCGGTGCGCCACTAAAAACCAACTTACCCTTTTCGAGCAAAGCCATACTTCGGCAGGTGCTCGATATATCGCCAACGATATGGGTCGACAAAATGATAATCATCTCCTTCTCAGTCATTTTCGATAAAAGGTTCCGGAACCGGATCCTTTCATCCGGATCTAAACCGGTTGTGGGTTCGTCAACGATTACTATTTTGGGATCTCCTATCAGGGCCTGTGCAATTCCAAGTCGGCGTTTCATACCACCTGAAAGTTTTCCGGCACTCCGGTCGCGGGCTTCAAACAGGCCAACCTGCTCCAGCATCCGTTCAACCTCTTTATTACGGGTCGACCTATCCTTTAATCCGGCCAGTCTTGCTGAGTAATCCAGAAATTCCCAGGTACGGTATTTTGCAAAAAACCGGAAATCCTGAGGAAGGTACCCCAACAATGTCCGAACTTGTTTCCGGTTCTTTTGTAAATCCATTCCATTCACCAGCACTTTTCCGTTGCTTGGCTTCATGAGGGTTACTAGTATCCTCATTAACGTTGATTTACCAGCTCCGTTTGGCCCTAATAATCCGAACATTCCATCGTCAATCACGAGGTTAATATCGGAAAGGGCCTTGTTGCCTCCTTTGTAAATCTTGTTCAGGTTTTCGATTCTGATTTCCACGGTTTATTTTAAGATTTAGCTTTTGGATAAAGATATACCCTTTAGGTTTAAATCCGAGGGTTGTTAAAAGATGTTAAATGAAAACCGCAACGGCTAAGCCATTGCGGTTTTCATTTAACATCTTCACCACCGGTTAATCGATTCTATCCTTCTTTTCCAGGTAACGTCCCATATAAAAACCGGATATAAGCCCTGATCCTCCGCAAATAAAAATGATACCAATCACAAGCAAAGGATAGAACTCATGATCCAGTACTCCGTTGAATAATACAGAAATCACAAACCCAATGCCTATGCCAATGATCAGCATACCTGATTTCAACGAAAATTTAAACCCTGAGCCACTCCTGTTTCCTTTTGGTGACTGCGGTAAACGAACAGAGGAAAAGAGGGCCGGATCTACTCCCTTTTCAATCATAGCCATTCTCTCGCGATGTCTCGTGGTGATATACAGGTAGAAAACACCGAAAATGGACAAGAAGAAAACAATGAATACTAATGCTGGTGCCATAATGATTTGAATTAATTTACTCTTTTGACGCAATAGAAATAATCAGGTTACAACTTTGTAACCTCAATTTGCTTTCTTGCGTCTAAACAACAGATGCACGAAATAAATGATACCGAATGTATACGTATGGTTCTCCGGGGAGAAAAGGTTTACTTTGCCTGCCTGGTTAAGAAATACGGTGACAAAGCGTATAACCTTTGCTACAAGGTACTGAAAAACAAGGAAGAGGCACGCGATTCGGCCCAGGAAGCCTTTATCAAAGCATATGAAGCTTTGCCAGGTTTCCGGCTCGACTCCGCTTTCTCAACCTGGTTTTACCGTATCATATATAATACGTGCATCAGTAAGATCAGAAAAGATCGGTTCTCAACCGGGTTTGAGCCCGACGATGAGGTATGGAGTGGCCTAAGCAATGATAATGACGCTATTAGCCGTTTAAACCAGGAAGATATGCAAAAACTGCTCAAGGGTGCTTATGAAGTTTTAAACCCTGATGAGGTTTTTTTAGCAGAACAGTTTTACCGGGAAGAATGTTCCATTGAGGAGCTGTCTTCAATAACGGGATTGAGCCAAAGCAATGTAAAAGTTAAATTATTCCGTGCCCGGCAGAAAATGCACGCACAGATCAAATCAGTATTAAAGGAGGAGATCCACTTATGGCAAACAAAATGATTTCGGAAGAGGAACTGCATGATTCTTTTTTGTCAGCTTTGATTCGTTCATCGGATCCTATTACCGCTCCGCCAGACTTCCCCGATAGCGTTATGAAAAAAATAGGAATGATTCAATTGGCCCCTGTTTTAAAGCCATATAAACCGCCTTTATGGTTGAAATGGGGCATCCCTGGAACTTTTTTACTTAGTATCATATTTCTGCTGTTTTCTGAAAAAGCTCAAGAACCAATCGGTATGCAAAAGGCTGTTTCGATATTTGAAAAAACATCTGCAACAATAAGTTACTGGTTGTCGGATTTCAAAATCGACCTCCATTTACCCAATCTGAATGTTTCGTCAACCACTTTATGGATTCTGCTGGGAGGAATTATTCTTACCTGGAGTTTTTTACTTTTATCCCGCATACTGGAGAAAACCCATAAAAACGGATGATTAGCGGTCTCATATTAGGTTGACGGGAATTGGGGCCGATTGACAACAGGCTGGCGGTCTCTACTTTGGAGCCAGTTTGTATAAAACCACCGCTATCGCAGCATAAACAAAGTTCGGAAGCCAAACAGCCAGCCAGGGTGCCAGATCACCGGCACGGGCAAATTCCTTGGAAATCTGCATAAACAATATGTAAGAGAAACTGAGCGCAATACCAAAGCCAATATGCATGCCGATTCCTCCCCTTACTTTTCTGCTGGACAGGGAAACTCCGATAATGGTTAAAATGAAAACCGCAAAAGGTCCGGCAAACCTCCGGTGCCGCTCAATCTCATAGAGCACATCGCCATGCCCGCGCGATAATTCACGTTTGATGAACTTCCGTAGCTGAGGAGTGGTCATGGCTTCAACTACATTATCATTCCGGTTAAACTCTCCCGGTAAAAGGTTAAGCGCTGAATCAACTGAAGCTCCGCTGGTTATGGTTTCCTTGATACCATCAATCTGCCGCATCCACCAATTCTGTAATCTCCAGGTATTTTTTATTGAATCATAACGAATCGATTCCGCCATCATCTTTGACTTCAATATCCCGTTTTCAAACTTCTCGATGGAAAATTTCATACCCCAATTATTCCGGGGAGTGAAGCTTTCCAAATAAATAAAAACCCCCTCATCAATCTGTTTATGGATATCTCGCTCCGGAGCTCCATAGGCCTTATCAAAGTATTTCGCCTCAAACTCCAGCCGGCTAACGCTGGAATAGGGTATCAGGTAATTGGAAAGAAGAAAGCTCAGTGCCGCAATCAAGACTGCCGAAACCATATAGGGAAGCATCAGGCGCCGATAACTGACCCCGGTCGATAGGATTGCGGTGATTTCACTATGGACCGACATTTTTGAGGTAAAGAATATTACCGATACAAAAACGAAAAGATAGCTGAACAAGTTGGAAAAAAAAGGAATAAAATTCAGATAATACTGCAAGATAATATCTCTGAATGGTGCCTTCTTATTGAGAAAGTCGTCCACCTTCTCTGAAAAATCAAACACAACTGCCACCAGAATAATCAATCCGATCGCCAGGAAAAAGGTTCCCAGGAATTTTCGGATGATATAAATATCAAGTCGTTTTAGCACGATCTATAAACGGTTAGTTAGCGATGGCAGTATCTTAGTTTTCCATTCTGTAAAATCATTTTTCAGGAGGTGATGCCTGGCTTCACGGACGAGCCACAAGTAAAAAGCCAGATTATGTATGCTGGCAATCTGTGCCCCTAACCTTTCTCCTGAAATAACCAGATGACGCAAGTAAGCCCTTGAATAGTACTGGTCTACAAATGAAGGACCCTCCGGATCGATTGGCGAGAAATCAAATTTCCATTTCTCGTTTTTCATATTCATCACACCATTCCGGGTGAATAACATCCCGTTTCTTCCATTTCGGGTAGGCATAACACAATCAAACATATCTACCCCTCTGCTGATGGCTTCCAGAATATTAACCGGAGTTCCAACTCCCATCAGATATCTTGGCTTATCTGATGGCAAAATTTCATTAACCACTTCAATCATTTCATACATCATCTCTTCGGGTTCTCCAACCGACAAACCACCAATAGCATTTGCAGGCATGTCCTGCTCCGCAATAAACTCAGCGGATTGTTTTCGCAAACCACGATTAACGCTTCCTTGCACAATCGGAAGAAAAAATTGGTCGAAGCCGTATAAAGGTGCCGTGTTCCTGAAATGGCTTATTCCCCGTTGTAACCAGTTAT
>CAIXKO010000426.1 GCA_903919925.1 uncultured Bacteroidota bacterium
AGAAGAGTGTCCATTTGCCACCTCTGAAACACCAGGTCGGGGTGCTCCGGATTCTGGTGCTCGAGGTTCCACCGCCTCGCACCTTCCGACCAGCCACCGAAAAACCGCCCAACATGATATACCGGATGGGTTATGATGTTCAAAGGTGTTGCCAGCGAACTGGCAGCCGGTGGTGCCGCTGGTACCACTGGTGCCGGTGGCGCTGCCTGTGCAACCGGACCAACAGGTGGCGGTGGTGCCGCCGGAGGCACCGGCGGTGGTACCGGATCAACTACCGGCGGTTTAGTGTCGTCCTTGCCATTCGTGTCGCTCCGATTAATCGGATTATCGCTGGCATAAATATAAAGATTGAATCCCTTCTCACAGCCCGCCGGATCAGAACTCATCCACCGTCCTGCCCAGGTGATGTAGTAACGCGCTCTGTGATAGTTTAATCCAGTTTCTTCATCCCGCTCCATACCGGTGTAACGGTAACGTTTTGAAGCCGATTTGATAAACGCATTTTTGGCCTGGTAAGCAGTAGTGCCAAACGGATGATATTCCTCATAACTGATAACCCTCGATTGCGCACTGCCGTCAAGCTCCAAACTTGCCGAACCAATGTGATTGGCTAACTGATATCTTGTCAGCCGGCTGCCAACCTGCTCTGAAGGTTCTGGCGATGCTCCGGCATTCTGTTTCACCGTTTCAATCAGTGCAAACCGGTGACCTTCATCGGTCAAACTCAATGATTCCCGCTCAAAATGAACCGAACCTAAATGATAAGTCCGGTATGTTTCATATCCAGCCAAATAAATTCTTTCCTCCTTACGGCTCGGTTCTAAACCCGCATCAGCCTGATTTTCTGTAATTTTACGGATCCTTTCGCCTTGCCCGTCATACTGGTACCAGGTAGTCTCCGGAGTTCCGCCATCCAATCGCCTTTGACTGATTGTTTTAATAAGCTCCTCTTTAAAGTTCCATCCAATCGCCTCTAAATGAGGCATGGCAGTAATAAATCCATGATTGGGATGATAATCATACGCGTAATCGAAAGAATTTACCCCCTGCCCGGTTCTGATGCTCTTTAACCGGTTGTTTGCTTCCTCATATTCAAAATTCCGGGTCCAGCTTCCTCCATTGGCAATATGCTGCATCGTGGTCATATTTCCAGCTTTGTCAAATTGATATTTTTGCTGGTAATTCCTCACTGCCATGGGATCCAATGGATTCATTTGTAATAGATAAGGAGCATCGTTCCAATTATCTTTATTCCCAAAGTTGCTCGCAACATTGTTCTCCCGGCCCGTCGCCTCCTTTAATCGGTATAACGCATCGTAAGTATATTCCGAAACTCCCGGCACCCGTTGATTATCAAAGAAAAGCACAGGAATGTTGCGATCCTCGATATGCGTGATATTGCCCGATGAATCAAAAGTGTAACGCCAATCCTGCAATAGATCACCATTTTGCCTTTTGCTTTCTGATCGGATTAGCCGGAAAGTTTCTTTATCGTAAAATAACCGCCCAATAACATCATTTCCATATTGAATAAGCTCGCGCTGCCCTTTTTCATTATATTCAATGTCCCTGATATATTCAATCGCAATTACAGGATTTAGATGATTCACTGTTATTTTATTCAGTAAACCGGTTCTATTATATAATGAATGAGTTACACTTCCATCCGGAGCCGTTTGATTAACTATTCGTCCAATTGCATCAGTTTCGATTTTTACCGTAAATTCATTGAACTCTAAATCTTTATCCAGGTTTTCATCCGTCCAGTCCGGAACGGATTTATAATCTTTAAATAGCTTTCTGGTTGATTGAAAGGGCTCCCCTTTAAAATTATATTCAAGAGTAAATAAACCTCCGCCGGTATCATAATGCTTTATCGGTCTGCCTAATATGTTAATCGATTGCAAATCAGATTCGTTGCTTCGGTCTAAATCTAAAAGGCTCTCCCCGTATATTGTAAGGTCAAATACGTTGTTTAATTGAACGGTCCCGTCACCACCGGTAACACGGCTGAATAATGGCCGATGGAGTAAATCGTAATGGTGCCGGAACTCATGGTTACGCTCATCCCACGATGCTAATGGATTGCCCGATACATCATTAAGTAGCCACCTTTTTCCGGCATCCATACTGTTTTGAAACAATCGGTTTCCCAGCATGTCATATTTATATTGCATCGCCAAATTACCACGCGCATCCGTTATGGCCAGTACATTTCCTTCAATATCAATAGTCAACCGGCTCAAAGAGTATTCGTTTGCCTCGGTTTCTGTATTCTTGTTATGATCAATTGATAATACTTGACGGCCCGAATTATCGAAATGCCTTATGCTGGGCGTATTAGCATGTTTTGCAGCTTTATCGGCTGCCGCCTTCTCCCTGATAGGATCCTTACCTTCGGCAATCAACGCAGCGTCAATATGGCGATTGGTACGGTTAAAATGCCACGATGATTCTAATACCGTATCACTGGTATCATGATTAATCTGCTTCCAGGTTTCAAATAAAGTTTTGCTGAAAGTGCCATCTGGATTTTCGGTTTTAATTAGCCTGCCAATCGCATCATAATATAATATTGGAGTAACTCCTGTTTCTATAAGTTCTTTAACATTCTCATAATGTGGCGTTACTGAAAAATAGGGCTCATACTGCTTAACCGCGTTACCCTTGTTGTTTAACACAGTTCTTCCGGTACCAATCCACCTGAGCTCCTTAATTGTACCCCCGGCAGTGTTAATCTCAGTAACAGTATAGGTGCCGTCATCAGTGTTTATAATTACCTGTTTTGCCAAACCCGGCTCTGCCTGAACTTTTTTCATTACCGGTTTACCAATTCCATTGGTATATTCAAAACCAATCTGAACCGGCGAACCACTGTTCATTTTAAAATGCTCTTCCCTCCTGATAGTCGCAACTACTATGGGTTTGCCAAAATTTTTGTATGCAAATGCGTCATATACATATCTTTCTGTGGCAGCTTTTAAAAGGCTATTCGCTGCAACGATTAAATCATCGGAATCAGTTGAATCAAAGAATGTAGTGGTATGCTCAATTTCTTCATTATCAGAATATTCCGATATGCCAGTGATCTGATCCGCTTCATCCCCCTTGCCCAGTATGGCTTTCGCTTTTACAAATCCTGATTCATCATTAATTATTTCAGTCAGATTATTATTCGCATCCCTTAATCGCTGGGGCAGAAGCATGCGAAAATTAAATAAATCAACTTTTTCTTTGTTTCCGATATTGTTTTCGGTTTCTTCAATAAAAAGGTAATAATTACTGAAATATTTTACCTTGGTTTTTGATCCAAACGGATCTGTATAGGAAACAGGTGAGTAAAACCGGTTTTGTGCCTCTGCTTTACTTTCGCCGCTTTCTATAAATTGTGTTGTCCCTGAACGTATCCACCAATTCAGGTCTCCCTCACTATGCGCAAATTTTCCATCAATCAGTAATTCATCTTTTATTTTCGAATCTGGAAGATTGATGGTGCCATAAACATCCGCCAGTAATTCCGGGGTTAAGGCCAACTGATAGTTTTCATATTTAATACCCGATGATTCCAATTCATGCAGCGGTAAGGGACCGGTCAGGTCATTGCGGTAATATAGGGTTCTGATATGCTCAGTTAACCTTCTCTGCGAATGCCCGATAACAGGAATACTATCTGTTTCATGATTTAAAACCTCGTCCGATGTATTTAATATATTGTCAAAATCATTTATGGAATAATAAGTACCGGTTTTGCCCACCCCTTTCAGCTCAAAAGTTTTTACTTCCGATGGCACTCGCAAACGATAGATATCTTTATCTTTTACATCATTGGTAAATTGGTTTGTTGAATAGCAAATGATCGGTTTACCTTGTTGCTGTTGTGTTTCAGAAGGAAGATCGTGATCCGTTTTGAACCTTGGATAAACCACGGAAGCTGATTCCAAAACATTTCC
>CAIXKO010000427.1 GCA_903919925.1 uncultured Bacteroidota bacterium
GTGGAACCGAAGAAACGGTGAACAATATTACCCTCGATGACCTCAAGGCTTATTATTCCTCATTCATTTCGCCGGATTTAGCCACATTCCAAATTGCAGGAAAAATCAACAAGGAAAAGGTAATGGCTTCACTCCAGTTGCTTGCTCAAAAATGGCCGGCAAAAAAAGTTACTTTTCCAACGTACATAGTACCCGAACCGCCAGCAAAATCGATTGTATACTTTATAGATGTTCCGGGAGCCAAACAATCCATAATTAATATTGGTGCAGCCGGGCCGGCACGTACAGATCCTGATTATTTTGCCGCAACGGTGATGAACGATAAGCTCGGTGGCTCTTTCAACGGCTGGGTGAACATGGTTCTGCGCGAAGAAAAGGGATTTACTTATGGAGCCCGCACCGGTTTTTCGGGTTCATGGGTAGCTGGCACCTTTACGGCATCGGCTCCGGTTCGTTCTTCTGCAACCCAGGAATCTGCTGAAATCTTTAAAAACCTGATGGTGAAATACGGAGAAGGTATCACCCAGGAGGATCTTGATTTTACCAAAAACTCGCTATTGAAATCCTATGCACGCAAATACGAAACCTTAGGAGCGCTAACCGGAATGCTTGGTGAGATTAGTATGTACGATTTGCCAAAAGATTATGTGAAGACCGAGCAAAACACCATCCGCAACATGACTCTTGAACAACATAAAGCCCTGGCTAAAAAGTACATTAATCCCAACAGGATGTATTACGTAATTGCCGGTGATGCTGCAACACAGGCGGCTCCATTAACTTCGCTGGGATTTGGTGCGCCCCAAAAATAAGGGTAAAGGGTAAAGGGTAAAATAAGGGTAAAGGGTAAAGGGTAAAGGGTGAAGTAAGGGTAAAGGGTAAAGGGTGAAGTAAGGGTGAAGGGGGATTGGAGAAGGGTGAAGGAAGACTGAAGGTTGATGAATTGATGATTTGTAGGGGTTGAAGATTTTCAACCCCCTAACAACCCCTTAAAATTTCCTTTGATCTTTTTTGGGTTTGGGCACCCACAAGGGGCGCCCCTACACCTTCACCCTTCCTTCACCCTTCACCCTTTACCCCATAGCCGTCAACCTAAGGATTTAATTTGTTAATAATCTAGCATATGAGATCCCTTTTGTTGTTTATAGTATTAAAGGAGTTAGAGATTCCCGGACCCGTTTTGGATTTCAGCCGATAAACTTTAATGGACGCATATTTGCGTCCACCGACCTCCATCCCACCCACCGATGCCATCTTACGGAAGCATTGAATTGGATAGAAATGCATACAAATATATGGACGCATATTTGCGTCCACCGACCTCCATCCCACCCACCAATGCCATCTTATGGAAACATTGAAATTGATGGAAACTCTCCTTCAAAAAGCCAAATAAATCCTTAGGTTGACGGCTTCACCCTTTACCCTTCCTTCACCCTTTACCCTTCCTTCACCCTTTACCCTTCACCCTTACTTTACCCTTTACCATTTACCCTTTACCCTTTACCCTTCAAGGACCCTTTACCCTTCAAGGACCATTTACCCTTAAATATATTGGCGTTCATGGTAAAGGCTGTCACACTATCCCCATACCCCCATTCCTTGGGCCACCCGGGGTTTTTCCAGCGAATGGTGGTGTCCTTATTGGCGAATATCATTTTGTTGTAGGGGGGGCTTTGACTTATCGCAGCGTTGTTGCCTGGATAAAAGGTGTTTCCGGTAAGTTCCACACCTGATGCACGATGTCCGCGGATGCAGGTGTGCGCAGTATTCCGGATGGTATTGTTTTTTACCAGGTACCCCTTGCTGCCTTCATCCATAAAGATTCCATTATTATCGGAGGCATGGTTGAGCTTGCTTCGGAGGATATCATGAATGTTGTTCCCTTCGATAATGGAACCGGGTTGGAATCCAAGTGTGTAAATTCCGCCGCCATCGCCCAGGAATTGCATGGCATGGTGAATCTCGTTGTTCAGTATCCGGTTGTTTTTGGAGGAGGATGGTAGTGGGTTCCATTGCCAACCCACGGAAATTCCGGTATACGGGAGATCGTAGACTTCGCATCCGGATATTTCATTACCGGCACAAAATCCCAGCCAAATGCCGATAGAGCCATGAAAGGCAACCCCTGCCTGATGCACGGTGCAACCTGCCACGGTATTGTTCACCGGCAACAGAAGGGAATCCTGCAAGGGATCGAACGCCAGGCCGATCATGACTCCGTTGGCGCCAATATCCTCAATCATCATCCGCTCCAGCCGGTTGTTCCTGCAGCCTTCACGCATAAATATCCCATTTCCTCCAGCATGGGTAAGGCTGCCGTCTGTGATCCGGCAATTAGTGGCCCAAATCATTTGGATGGCCGGAGGAATAAGCCCGGATTGTCCGGCTGGTTCATTTTTTCCACCAACATAAAAACCTGCCTGAACACCATCGTGGTTAAAATCGGGGAGGCGATAAGCGCAATTTTCGAACCTGATATTTTTAAATTCCAGATTTTCAATTGAATTCCCATATTTCCCCTCCAGGGTGAGCAGTTGATCGGCAAATGGTGCTATCACCGTGGTTTTAGCCAGTTCCTGGCCGGGTAGGGGCTTATAATAGAGGCGGTTGGCACCACGGTCAAGCGCCCATTCACCGGGCTGATCAATAAAACAGGGATCACCCTCCAGATAGCAACTGTACAAATTGGCATTCTGCGAAAAAATGGAAATGTAGTTGCCCTGAAAAAGCTGGAATGGTGGTTTCAGATACATTTCCGCTGGGTTGGCGTTCAATGAACTGACGTGAAACCGCGAGATCGTCCATTCCTTAAAAATGACCACCTCAAATTCTCCGGTGGGCTGGAGGTTGGCGAATAGTCCGCGGTCATTAACCAACAGCGTAATGTTTTTTACTGTGGAATCGGGATGATAAACCCAGTTTGCTTTATTCAGATAAATCCTTGGCATGGAGTCCGTTTCATTGGGTATCCGGGCGCGAACGGCATGTATGTTATCCACGTAAAGTTGTTCGAACACAAAACCCGGATCAACCGGTGCCCACCAGATTCCGTAGCCGGCATCCTGAAAACCATTGATCACACGGCCACCTGAAATAACTGTTTTACCTTCTGGAACTCCTTCCCAGCTAACCGAACTCTTTTTGCTGCCACCGTCCCGGGCAGTAAACAAAAGTGGTTTAGAAATATTCCAGGTACCTTCACCCATCAACACCTTCACATTGCGGCCCGGATTTTCCGACCGGATTTTCCTTACCGCCTCCTGCGCGGCTACAATACTGTTCAGTGGTTGGCTTTTTGAACCGTTATTGATGTCATTACCATCGGCAGAAACATAGATATTCTTTGGCGGCATCAGGCTGCAGGAAGCTGCTAGCAGCAATACCGAAAGGAAGGTAAGTGATTTCATAATTCAGCAATTAATCGCATTTCAGGCAAATATAGAAAATGGACGGCAATAAGGCTATTGCAATTGAGCGCCGGGAACGGGCCGGTAAGTATTCATCATCAGGCAACAAATCACATGATAATTGAATCCTGAACTTTACAGGAAATTAATATCTTTATTGCCATGAATCCTTTGGTGAATGGATGAAACACGCATTACCGGTTCAGATCCGGAATCGATAAGAATTCTGGAATCAGCTTTAAGAAGGTTGAATAATGGATTTCAGGATCTGGAGCCCAATAGTACCAATATAATTGGTATCAGGCAGATAGAAGAAGTGTTGCTGGAAGTTGCGGACCGGATGAAAGATAATTTCCCCTATTTCCATCCGCTGTATGCCGGTCAAATGATGAAACCTCCACATCCGTTAGCACGCCTTGCCTATATGCTGGCCTTGTACATCAATCCGAATAACCATGCATTGGATGGGGGCCGGGCCAGTTCGCATATGGAAAAGGAGGCGGTTGCCCGAATTGCCGCCATGTTTGGCTGGGAAACTTTTCTGGGCCATCTCACGGGTGGCGGCACCATGGCCAATCTGGAAGCGTTATGGTTGGCCGGGCAGGTGCATCCCGGAAAACTGATAGTGGCCTCATCGCAGGCTCATTACACACACACACGGCTGAGCAAAGTACTGGGGCTACCTTTCCAGACTGTGCCAGCTAACCGGTTTGGCAAGATGGATATGGAAGAGCTAAAACGCCTGCTTAACATGGGGCCGATCGGTACTTTGGTGGCTACCATTGGCACCACTGCCACCGGTGCCACCGATCCGCTGCCTGAAATTCTGAGATTGCAGGAGGAACATGGTTTCCGCATACACGCCGATACCGCTTATGGCGGGTATTTTACCCTCGCCGGCACGCTGGCTGCGCCTACCCGCGAGGTTTATGACCGTCTTGGTGAGGTAGATTCCATTGTGGTGGATCCGCACAAACATGGAATGCAACCTTATGGCTGCGGTTGCATCTTATTCAAAGATCCTTCAGTTGGAGTTCATTATAAGCACGATTCGCCGTATACCTATTTCAGCTCCGATGAACTGCACCTGGGCGAGATCAGCCTGGAATGCAGCCGGCCCGGAGCCTCAGCAGTGGCTCTGTGGGCAACGCAAACTTTGCTGCCGATGGTAAAGGAAGGGGAATTTGCCGGGCTCCTGGACCTGGGCCGCGAGGCAGCTTTACTTCTGTACGGCAAGCTAAAAACGGATAACCGCTTTATCACTGCCTTTGCCCCGGAGCTCGATATCCTTATCTGGGCACCAAAAGCAAGCTCCGTTACGGAATGCTCCAAACGCTCACGCCAGCTATTTGAACAGGCCGGTAGGAACAATCTGCATTTGGCGCTGGCTGAACTCCCCTGCCACTTTTTTGATCTGGATAGGGAAGATATTCTCAGGGACCGTGATACCATTACCTGCCTTCGGTCAGTGCTGATGAAGCCCGAACACAAGGAATGGCTCCCGAGATTATGGGAAATACTTAGCCAATCGATGGATCACATATTGAGATAAAAATAAATCGGAAATCCGGATCCGATCAGACTAATAACCTAAAAGCCAGCAGTAATGAAAATTGGTTCAGGATTGAGGGGGGTAATCTTTATTTCTTTGCTTATTTCATTGCTGTTTTTGCCCGGCTGCAAACCTGCTGCAAAAGTAGTTGCTCCACAAGCTAATAAGGGTGTACAATTTGGCGTGTGTACTGCCCTGGCCAATTCCGGTAAGCTTATGGATTTCGGATACAACTATGTGGAGGGCAGTGTTCAGCGCGATTTGATGCCAGGCACCCCGGACCTGGAATTCGCAAATAAAAAAAGAGAATTTGATACCTGCCGGCTACCGGTGATTGCCTGTAACAGTTTTTTACCGGGCACTCTTAAGGTAACCGGCCCGGATGCCCGTCCCGATTCAGTGCTGCGATATGCTGAAGTCGCTTTCCGGCGTGCTGCTGCTGCCAGAATTAGAATCATTGTTTTTGGAAGCGGTGGTGCCCGCCGCATACCCGATGGATTTGATGTACAGGAAGCCCGGAAACAGTTTGTGAGCCTCCTGAAACAGTTGGGCCCAATAGCCAGAAAACACGGAATCACCATCGCTATTGAAAGTTTACAAAGATCAGAAACAAACCTCATTAACACTTTTGAAGATGCGCTGCTCTTAGCCAGGGAGGTTAATGATGAAAATATAAAGGTGTTGGCCGATATATTCCACCTGATGCGCGAAAATGAAAAGCCCGGGGTACTGGAACGATCAAAAAATTATCTGGTGCATTGCCACATAGCGGAAATCAAGGATCGGACAGCACCCGGAGTGGTAGGGGATGATTTCAGACCCTGGTTTTCGGCACTAAAAAAAATTGGGTACCAGGGAGGCATTTCCATCGAAGGATCGTGGAAAATTGAAAATCTTCAAAAAGCAATCGTGCTGATGAATGAGCAATGGAAATCAAGTCAATAAGTTAAAGTCAATAAGTTAAACATATAAGTTAAACCCAAAGATTAAACATCTAAATAATTATAACGATCATGACCGAAAGAAGAGACTTCATTAAAAAGAGCTTACTTGGCACTGCTGGGGTAGCGATTGGCGGCATGGGATTTTCTGCCAAGTCTTATGGCTCGATCATTGGCGCCAATGAGCGCATCAATGTTTGTGTGATTGGGATACGCGGACAAGGAGAATCGCATATCCGCAAATGGGCCAGTTTGAAGGATAACCGTAACGTAAGGTTGAAAACCCTTTGCGACGTAGATGAGCAGTACTATGCTGAAAAGTCGAAGCTGGCTGAGGAACTCACCGGATTCAAGCCTGGAAATGAGTGGGACATGCGCAAAGTGTTTGAAGATAAGGAGATACACGCCGTTTCATTTGCCGTCCCCAATCATTGGCATGCATTGGGAACCATTTGGGCCTGTCAGGCAGGGAAAAATGTATACGTGGAAAAGCCTGCCTGTTTCAATGTTTTCGAAGGCCGCAAAATGGTTGAAGCTGCACGCAAATATAATGTAAGAGTACAAACCGGTTGCCAAAACCGCTCGATCCCCAATGTAATGGAAGCCATGAAGTTATTACATGAGGGAGGTATTGGTGAGGTGTTTATGGCCCGAGGCCTGTGTTTGAAGCCCCGCGATTCATTTGGCATTGCACCCGATGCCACACCACCCGATTCATTGCATTACGATACCTGGCTCGGACCGGCCCCCTGGAGGCCCTACAATGAGAAGCGCGTACACTATAACTGGCACTGGCACTGGGATACCGGCAATGGAGATACCGGCAACCAGGGACCCCATCAATTCGATATCGCCCGTT
This sequence comes from uncultured Bacteroidota bacterium, assembly GCA_903919925.1. GTDB lineage: Bacteria > Bacteroidota > Bacteroidia > Bacteroidales > UBA12481 > UBA12481. The sequence continues at coordinate 6,763 of CAIXKO010000427.1, forward strand.
GGGGTTTAAATAAAAATGAGCATCCGGTAACCGTATATTCCTCGGGTGGAATCTATGGGATCAGCCCTAAAGAGTGCTCACAGGAAACACCCAACACCCAAACCTCGGTTTTCAAATATGAGGATGGGAAAATGCTGGAATTTGAAACCCGTGGCCGCTATACCAACGATGAATCGAAGCTGGGCATTATGATCGGAAACATTTTTTATGGAACCGAGGGATACATGGAAATCAACGGCAGCACCTGGAAAGCATACAAAAAGCGTGAAAAAGAGCCGTTTGCTACCTCTCCGGCTGAAAATTCCGCAGTTCCCACCGATCCTTCCTTCCGCGCGGCTCCTGGTGGATCAGAGCACTTTGCCAATTTTATTGATGCTGTTCGATCAGGCAAGGATTCCGACCTGCATTGCGATATCCTGGATGGCCATTTCTCTGCTGCACTTCCTCATTTGGCCAATATTTCTTACCGGTTGGGACGTGAGCTGAAGTTCATGGGTGGCTATGAGAAGTTTGCCAATGACCCCGAAGCTGATATGTTACTGACCCGCAACTATCGCAAACCTTATGTTATTCACGATGAAGTTTAATGTAAATCAACCAACATACTGATAAACTGCTATGAATAACTGGAAAAACAAGATCAGCCATCCGAGCCAGGTTGGAGGAATCGAAACATCGGTACTGGATAATGGTGCCGGACGGGGCGTACGTATCGCCTGGATCAATACCGGATCCGGTTTGAGGTACAAGGTTGTGATCGACAGGTGCCTGGATATTGCCGAGGCTTTTTATAACCAGCATGGACTTGCCTGGATCAGCCGGGCAGGGATCCGTCCGCCCGAGCATGCTGCCATGACCGGGCTTGAATGGCTCCGTAATTTTGGCGGCGGCCTGGTAACCACTTGCGGAATCAGCCACTTTGGAGCACCCGATTCCGATGAATTTGGTGATCGCGGCTTACATGGCCGCATCAGCAATATTCCCGCTGAAATTATCTCCATCCGGCAGCCCGATCCGGAAAACGGTGTGCTGGATTTCAGTATCACCGGAGTGGTTCGGGAATCGCGCGTATTTGGTCCCCACCTGGAAATGGAACGAACGATTTCCGGAACCTTAGGGGTGCCGGAGATTCGGATAAGCGATAGGGTAACCAACCGTGGAAACAGTGCCACGCCCCACATGATCCTCTATCACTGCAATATGGGCTGGCCTTTGATCGATGCGGGAACCACCCTTAACTGTAATGGTCAATGGAAATCACGCGGGCAGAAACAAGATGATGCCATTTTTAATGAGAGCGTAAATTATCGCGAATGCCCTGAACCTTTGGATTCCCATTCCGATACCGGTGAAGCCTGCGCATTTATTGATGCTGAAATAGACCCGGATGGATTCAGCCACTGCAATGCCTTTAATCCGGGCCTGGGGTTTGGACTCGAAATCCGGTTCCGGAAAGATCAACTTCCAAGGCTGATCAACTGGCAGCATTGGGGCAAAGGGGAGTATGTTACCGCTCTTGAGCCCGGAACGAACCTTACCCAAGGGCAAAGCTTTGCCCGGAAGGAAGGCACCCTCATCATTCTTCAACCCGGAGAGAGCCGGGATTATGAAGTGAGACTGAAAATCAAAAATGACTCTGAATAATTCCCGAAGGTTCTAATACTTTATCCCATGAAAAAACACAACTTTCTTCTCCTGGCCTTTCTAATCTTTTCATTGGCAGGGGTTACTGCACCGGATAATTCTGTGCAGTCCTGGATACTGAAAAACTTTTCAAAAGGCCAGGTGCCCCCGTTTTCCTTTACTTACGGCGGAAAGGATTCCCGGACCTTTATTAAATCATGGGATTTTAAATCGGAGCAGCTGCCATCGAACGATCCTGCTATCGGCAAATCCTTGTTTACCTGGCGCAATCCGGGAACCGGATTGGTTGTTAAATGCACCGTTACTGCCTATTCCGATTATCCGGCGGTAGAGTGGACCATCGTGTTTTGGAACACTTCCGGGAAAAACTCCCCGGTTATCGAAAACGCCAAAGCCATCGATTATTCATTCCGGTATGAAAATGAAGGACCGGTAACGTTGCACCATTCGAGGGGCAGCAGTGGTGAACGCTCGGATTTTGAAGGATACGCTGACATTTTGAGCTCAGGTAAAAATGTTTATATGACTCCCTCGGGTGGCCGGTCATCAGACAATACCGCCTTCCCGTTTTTTAATGTGGAGATGCCCGGTAATCAGGGAGTTTTAACTGCCATCGGGTGGTCGGGGAAATGGTATGCCGATGTAAAGCAGCCTGATTTGAAGAGCTGGTTGCTCAATGCCGGCATGGAACGGATGAAGCTGGCGCTGTATCCCGGTGAACAGATCAGGACCCCCCAAATTTGTTTGCTTTTTTGGAAAGGGGCTGACCGGATGATCGGGCATAACTTGTTCCGGCAATTCATTTTGACTCATCACAGCCGCAAAATCAATGGCAAGCTCGCGGAATTGCCTTTATCAGGCGCCCTGGGCAGTGGTGGCCCGCAACCGTGCAATGAGTTTGCCTGTGCAACGGAAAGCTATTGTATTGCCATGACACAGCGCTATCAGCAATTTAATATCGTGCCGGAGGTGCTTTGGATAGATGCCGGCTGGTATACAGGTTGCGGATCGTGGTGGGAAAACGTGGGCAACTGGACGGTTAATAAAATCAACTTCCCGAATGGATTAAAGCCTGTTTCCGATGCTATACACAAGGTAGGCGCCAAATTTATTTTGTGGTTTGAACCCGAGCGTATTGTGGCCGGTACGCAGTTTGATCAGATGAATTCCGATTTTTTAATCCGTATTCCCGATACCGTAAAAAACAAGGACATCGGGCGGTTCAATAGTAAATTTTACCTTTTTAATCTGGGAAATCCAGCCGCCCGTGAGTGGCTCACCTTTTATATCAGCGATTTGATCCGTAAAAACGGCGTGGATTATTACCGGCAGGATTTTAATTTCGATCCGTATCCGTACTGGAAATTTAACGATAAACCTAACCGTGTTGGGATATCCGAGATCAGGCATATTGAGGGTTTATATGCCTATTGGGATGATTTGCTCCGGAATTTCCCCAATCTGATTATTGATAACTGTGCCAGCGGCGGGCGGAGGCTCGACCTGGAAACAGTATCGCGCAGCTCACCGCTTTGGCGAACCGATTATAATTACGGTGAACCTAATGGATATCAATGTCATACCTATGGCTTGAACTTTTATCTTCCTTTGCATGGAACGGGTAACACCTCTCCATCGGTATATACTTTCCGATCGAGCATGAGCACTGCCATGGTTTCAAACTGGGAATTAAATAACCCGGCTTACACGCAGGAATTGCTTCAGAACATTACCAAAGATTTTAAACGCTTGCGGCCTTTTTACTATGGCGATTATTATCCGCTGACTCCTAATTTAAATATCACTACCGACACCATCTGGTTAGCCTACCAGCAAAACCGGCCCGATCAGGGCGACGGTATCATTCTGGCTTTTCGGCGTCCCGATTGCACAAAGGAAAAAATCACGGTGAAACCAAAGGGCCTCGACCCTGCAATCAACTATAACGTATTGTTTGAGGATACCGGGGTCAAGGTACAGATGAGCGGAGCCGATCTGATGAACGGATTGCAATTGGAAACCAGGGAAAAGCCCGGATCCCTCCTGATCAGTTACTCAAAAAAATCGCCATGATGTGATGCTACGACTTGCTGAGGTTTTTGAAACCCGGTTTTTCTTTCTGTTTTTCCTGATGTGTAAATACAGGTTCCGATTTTACAATCAGGAAAAAGTAAAAAGATATCAGGAAAGAAAAATCAGGCAGCAGGCCAGGTATGCAAGCAATCGCTCCGGATTCTTTAAAAGCTGGTATCGCGGGCATAACCTGAAAAAGGTTTGGTTGCTTCCTCCGGTGAACAAAAGGATCATGATGGACAACCTTACCGGCTATAATACGGTAGGGCTGACCAAAGAGGAAATTTTAAATTTTTGTCTGGAAATTGAAAAATCCCGTGATTTCTCCAGGAGACTCAATGGGCTGAACATCGGCATGTCGTCCGGGACCAGCGGCAATAAGGGGGTGGAGATTGTTACCCGCTCCGAAGAAAAATACATGAAGGCGGCACTGTTTGCCCGATTTCCTTTTCCCAAGAGAGAAAAGGTTAATCTGGCATTTATTTTAAGGGTTAGCGCACCGGCTTTCAGCCTGGGGATTTTCGGTCATAAATTAACCTACATCAGCCAATTAAATACGATTTCGGTAATTAGTGAGAAACTGGCATTGCTGCAACCCAATGTCCTGTCGGCTCCACCATCCATGCTGAAAATTATTGCGAAAGAGGTGGAAAAAGGGGCTTTAACTATTTATCCCAAACAATTGGTATCGTATGCTGAGGTATTATATCCGGATGTAAAGAAATATCTGGAAGAGGTTTTCCACTGCACGGTTCATCAGATATATAAATGTACCGAGGGGGCGGTAGCCATTTCATGCCGATGTGGAAATTTGCATATCAATGAAGATTTGGTGGCTGTTGAAACCCTTAACCATGATGGTTCAGCCACTCTGCCTGGAAATCCTTGCCAAAAGCTAATTATTACGGATTTACATAAAAAATCGCAACCGATAATCCGCTATGAATTAAACGATATTATTACGATTAGTCCGGATCAGTGCAAATGCGGATCTCATTTTCGCGTGATCGAATCCATTCAGGGCAGAGCCGATGATGTTTTATATGCGAAAAACGCTGAAACTCAGGAATGGCAATACCTGTTCCCCGATTATATCAGCCGCGCAATTATTACTGCAACCGATGAAATCGATGAATACCAGGTGATTCAAAGCAGCCCGGATCAATTGCTGCTAAGGATTCAACTTAAAGAGCATGTTTCACCTGACCTATTTGACAGCGATCAGGTTATTAAAAGCATCCGGGAGGTTTTTGGAAATTATAAATGTAATCTTCCAGTGGTGACGATTATCTTTGAAAAACCCGAAATCAACCCGAACTCGGATAAATTAATCAGGATACAACGAATATTTAAAGTGGAATAAATAATGAGGGAAAATAATCATGTTGAACAAAAGAATTGAATCTCTCGATATTATCAGGGGTTTATCATTAATTTTCATTTTATTATTTCATTCCTCGATTTATAATTTTGCGAATATCCACAAACTGGATTTTACCAACCCTCCTATCGTAATCATTATCATGAGCTTTATGGCTCTTTGGGGAGGAGTTTTTATTATCTATTCTTTAGTGGTAAATACGATCATGTTTTTGAGGAGGAGTAAGGAAGAGTCTGTGGTAAAAACATACCGGTTTTTATTGATTGCCGGTTGTGTTTATCTGTTTTTGCATTATGTTCTGAACATTTTTCTGGGCAGGTGGAACATCGATTTTGTGAACAACCGACCCGATCTTACTTTTGTGGCAGGATCAATGCGTAACCTGCACCTGGCACTGCCGCATATCACCAAACTTTTTGAAGGATCATCACTATCCACCATAGCGCTGAACCTGATTATGGTATCCGGTGTTCTGATGCTTTTGTTAAAAAATAACGGAATAAAAAAAATAACCCGGAATATCTTAATACTTGGGATAGCAGGTTTTTTAATTCAGATTATTTCCTTTTTGCGGGTAACCATTTACCCTGAATTTACACAATCCATTGAATCGGGCAATTTTTTACTCTCCATTTTTTATAGTTTCACCTTAGCTAATCCCTACCCGCTGCTACCCTACCTTTCTTATGGTTTTTTTGGGGCATTGCTTGGGATACTGATCTATAGCGGCAGGAACGATTTGATGAAAAAAGTGATTATCCCTTTGGGCCTTTTTTTCTTGGTTTTTGGCATCGCAGGAATGATGAATCTCGAAAAAACCATCTCAAAGCCAGATTATTTCTGGTATTTTAAAACGAATTTCGAGCTGGGAGTATTTTTATTATTGGCTGTACTGATCATTTCAGGTTTGGAGAAAAGATCAAAACTGATTAAGAGGCTGAGTCTGTTAAGCTGGTTTGGTCGTATCAGCTTAACCATTTACCTGTTGGAGACCTTAGTTTCGGAAATCATGAGAATAATACTTCATGTTTTTCTGCCCGACTGGGATCAAACCATCAATGGATGCCTGTTGTTTGGGTTAGTAAATATTGCAATTTGGGCCGTGGTGTTGGTTTTCTGGAAAAGGAATGGGTTTAAGTATAGTCTGGAGTACTTTTGGGTAAAGGGATTCCACCATTTGGGTAAGGAATCCACCAAACTGATATCCCCAAAAAGTGTTACCTTTGAGTGACTTATATTGTTTAAACGGCCATTCCAATGAAAACCAAGAAACTGAGTACCGGCAGCTCTGATGATGCACCAAATTCGGGAAAAGAAAAAGTAGAATTTCCAATTGTAGGGATAGGTGCCTCGGCTGGCGGGCTGGAAGCTTTAGAGCAATTTTTCGGCCACATGATCAAGGATAGCGGAATGGCATTTGTGGTTATACAACATCTTGATCCCAACCATGTTGGCATAATGCCTGAGCTATTGCAGCGTATAACCGACATGAA
>CAIXKO010000428.1 GCA_903919925.1 uncultured Bacteroidota bacterium
AAGAACTGGTTGCCGACCTTGTTTTCGAAGAGTCTGGGTATCGATATGTCAGCAGCGGGGCCGATTACTACGATAACGATTGCCGGGTCCTCGTTTATTGGAGTGATAATGGGAGGAATACTATCGGACCGATGGGTATTGCGCAATCTTAGGGGAAGGATTTACACGAGTGTTATCGGGCTGGGGCTCATTTTACCGGCCTTGATGCTGATTGGGTTTGGGGATGGCCTGGCGGGAGTTTTGACAGGAGCAATATTATTTGGTATTGGCTTTGGGATGTTTGATACGAATAACATGCCTATTCTTTGTCAGTTTTTTCCTCCCCGGCTTCGGGCAGCCGGATATGGGATTCTGAACATGGCAGGAGTATTTGCAGGCGCCACCATTACCGGAATCCTGGGAAAATCCACGGATGCCGGTAATTTGGGGCGCGATATGGCTTTACTGGCCATTCCTGTTGGATTGGCTATTATTGTACAGCTGAGGTTTTTAAAGCCGGTGAGTGCTGATCAGAATGGCTGACCTTACAAGTTGTTCCAGTTAGGTGGATCAACCCCAAGAAGATTTTTAACGAAGAAGTCCATTCGTTTCCTATCGCCGGTAGGGCCGCCACTGGAATGATCCATGCCCGGAACTACCAGCAGGTCGAAATCCTTGTTAGCCTTAATCAGTGCATTTACAACTTGCATAGTTGAGGATGGATCCACGTTATGATCCATCTCGCCTACGATCAGCAAGAGTTTTCCTTTCAGTTTTGATGCATTAACGACATTTGAGCTGGCATCATACCAATCGCCTAAAGGATAACCCATCCATTGCTCGTTCCACCAGATTTTGTCCATCCGGTTATCATGACAGCCGCAGGAAGATACACCAACTTTATAGAATTCAGGATGAAACAAGAGGGCTCCGGTTGAGCTTTGGCCACCTGCCGAGGTTCCGTAAATCCCTACCCGGGAGATATCCATGTAAGGATTTTCTTTTGCGGCAGCCTGCATCCAGAGTATCCTATCGGGAAAGCCTGCATCTCCCACGTTTCTCCAGCACACATCGTGGAAAGCTTTTGAGCGGTTGGCAGTTCCCATTCCATCGATCTGAACCACCACAAAACCAAGCTCGGCATAGGATTGCATACCGGTTTGCGTGGAAAAGGATTTTGGGACGAATGAACCATGAGGTCCGGCGTAAATATTCTCGATCACCGGATACTTTTTTGTTGGATCGAAATTGGTGGGACGGATAATTATTCCCCAGATATCTGTTTCCCCATCGCGTCCTTTTGCGTTGAAGACTATCGGTGGATTCCATCCGGTAGCCAAAAGCTTTGAAATATCGGCCTTTTCAACATCAAGAACAGCAGACCCATCAGAAGATTTACGTAAAACGGTAATAGCAGGCTGGTCAACACGCGACCAGGTATCCACAAAAAAGGATTTATCCGCTGAGAAACTTGTTGAATGATTTCCATTACCATCGGTTAAACGAACCGTGCCGGTACCATCAAAATTTACCCGGTACACCTGAATAAAATAGGGATCCTGGTTTTGTTCCTTACCGCTGGCTTCAAAAGTGATTTGCTTTTTCCCCTCATCCACGGACAGAACCTTGCGTACCATCCAGTTGCCCTTTGTGATCTGATTGATCAGCTGTCCCGATTTTCCATTGAACCGATACAAATGGTTCCATCCATCCCGTTCAGAGGCCCATATAATTTCAGCTCCATCGCTAAAATCGTAACGGTAGCGGTATCCACTGTAATTAATGAATGTTTTGCTGGTTTCCTCGATCAGGGTTCGAACGGATCCGGTTGTTCCATCTATTTCAAGGATCCGATACAGCTGATGACCTCTTTCATTATACTCAAAGGTGAACGCGCTGTTGTCCTTTTTCCATTCAAACCGTCCGATATCAAACTGTTGAGAAAACAGATCATCATTTGCAATAATTTGTTTTTTCTCATCGCGCAGGAAAAGTACCGGTTGTTGAAAAGGAAGTTCATCGCCGGGCTTGGCATATTCCACATCAGCGTATTTGGGTTGAACCTGATCGGCGGGAGATGATTCAACATAATGGATGAACCGTTTCCAGGCAGGCCGGAATTTTACGGCGATCAGTTTTTTTGAGTCCGGGGACCAAAAAATATTGTACGATGAATAAAAGAAACCCGGAACGCCATCTTTGCTGTATTGCACCGGATTGCCTCCTTTATGGGGTTTTATCCAAACATTTTGATCACGGATAAAGGCATCCCAAAGGCTATCGGGTGATGTTACCGGATTGTTTGCCATTTCATCGCGGCTTTCGCTCCAGTTTTGCGCTGCGCGGGGACCATTACGCTCATTGGAAACCGCCATGCCTTTGGCCAGGTTCTTCTTTTTCAGATCAAATGACCATTCAAAACCGTCGAAATTGAACGTCATCGTTTTCAGATCATCGCTAAACTTGACATTACGGAAATTTAATTCGTAAGCTTTAGTAGGTTTTCCGCTCAATGCGGATAACTGGGCCGCTAGTTTCTGTGCATCGAAAGCATTATTCTTTTTTGCCCCGGCAGCATCAACCAGATAGTATTCGGTTCCATTTTCGGTTAGGGTGGAATACCAGAAAGTGTTGGTTTTTCCGATCCACTCGGGACGGACACCGCTGTGCAGAATTTTATCGGAAACCAGTTTGCCGAGGTTTTTAGCTTTATCGTAATCGGCAAGGGTGCCTTGGGCCATAATCCCGGAAAAAGTGAGGAACATCGGGATGGCGATGATGCAAAGTCTTTTGATGGTTTTCATGGACTGGATTTTTTAAATGCAGAAAATCTCAGCAGTAATTTGTTTTTTACCGCAGAGTTCCCACCGTCTGAAATGGAACATCATGGCAGATAACTTGTCTTTAGGTACCCTCCCCCTGGCCCCCTCCCTGAAAAAGGGAGGGGGAATGAGCTCTGATTCTCCCTCAGAGAGGAGCCCCTCCCTTTTTCAGGGAGGGGTTGGGGTGGGTACTTAAAGACAAGTTATACAGTAGAGCCGCAGAGAAGTTAAGGAATAATAATACTATTTTTTGGCTTCGGCCTTCAGGTAGTTCTCGATTTTACCGAGGCGGGCATTGATTTGGGACTGATCGGCTTTCAGTCGTTCATTTTCAGCTTTCAGCCTGTCGTTCTCAGCTTTGAGTTCTTTCACGGCATTCACGAGGGCAACATTTACCGGATGCATATCAAAATTAAGGTAGCCATCTTTCCCAACCGTTACTGCTTCGGGAAAAACTTTTTGGACATCCTGGGCTACAAATCCCACGTAATTCTGATCGGAAGGCAAGTTGCATGGATTTCCCTTTTTATAGGAAAAATTGACAGGTTGTAAAGCATTTATGGCATCTAAACCTTTTTGGTAATCTCCGTGGAGATCCTTGAGCCGGCTATCGGACCAGGTACTCCAGGCACCACCGCCAGGTTTTGCTACAGGGCCATTGACTACCAGGTAATTAGCTCCGGGATCAGCGGTTGTTCCGATACATACTCCGCGGCCGAAGTAGTTATAGGAACCATCAAAACCCCAGCTGAAATAGGTGCCGTTATACCATAGGGCTTCCTTGGTGTTGACCAGGAGGGCAGCCCCGGAGGTGATTCCGCTATTCAGGTTTGCGATACCGGCAACATCGAGTTTATAATTGGGCATCATACCTCCAACGGAAAGATTGCCGGTGCTGCCAAGGACCATTTGGGTGTTATTGTTCACGCCAAAAATCATCGGTCCGTTTTCGTAATTCCACAGATAGGCATTGTTACCATATTCCATTGTGCCAACCAGGAATCCATCGTTGAAATCCGTGCCTGAGGAGGTATGATAAAACTTGGCATAGGTTGAGGAGCCGCTATATAATTCAAGCGCATTGGTGGGGGCGTAAATGCCGACGCCAATTTTTTTCCCTTGCGGTAGCCAAAGGTTTTCAGACAATTCCAAATTGCCGTTTCCTTTTACTCTCATCCGAACCTCATTGCCGGTTGCAAAGGTCATATCGGTGTTTTCGTAGTTCCACATATAAACGCCATCGCCATGTGTTCCCCACCTTACGCCATCGCTTTCAGCGGTTCCGGTCAGGGTGTTCATCAAATGGATATCAGCTGAGCCATCTCCACCATTCAAAGTCAACTTTGAATCGGGGTATGCAGTACCGATCCCAACATTACCCAAATTGTAATATGCATAAGGATAATTGATCAGCCAGATAGGCGAGGGGGGAGATATCCAGGCAGCAATACCGGTTGAATTTGAGGTTAATAC
>CAIXKO010000429.1 GCA_903919925.1 uncultured Bacteroidota bacterium
CCCCACATTCCGCCGATTCCCACCACCGATGCCACAGCCTGTTTAGGAAAAACATCGGAGACCAGGGTAAATACGTTTGCCGACCAGGCCTGATGAGCTGCAGCAGCCAAAGCAATGAGCAACACCGCGACCCACTGGTTGGTGACTATTGGGGCCATAGTAACGGGCAAAACAAGAACGGCACAAATCAGCAGGGTTACTTTTCTGGCTTTATTAACTGTCCAGCCACGCTTGATAAAGGCACCGGAGAGGTATCCGCCAAAAATGCTGCCCACATCGGCAATCAGGTAAATGACGATTAACGGCAAGGCTAACCCTTTTAGTTCGAGACCAAACCGGGCGTTCAGGAAAAACCCTCCCCAAAACAGGTAGAACCACCAAACCGCATCGGCAGTTTTAGCAGCAGCAAATGCCCATGTTTCCTTAACAGGCAGCAATTTCCTCCATGGAATTTTTTCTATTTCCGGTTCCGGGGGATCGCTCAGAATATGCTGAAGTTCAGATGGCGACACTTTTGGGTGAAGCTCAGGTTTCTGGTAAGTGATGTTCCATAGGATAATCCAAATCACGCTAAAAACAGAGGTAACCAAAAAGGCATACTGCCAGTTGGTTCCATCGCTCGATACGATGAGGGGAATAAACAAAGGGGCTATTATGGCTCCGATATTAGTGCCGGCATTAAATATTCCACTGGCGAATGCACGTTCCTTCCGCGGGAACCATTCAGCAACAGTTTTGATTGCCGATGGAAAGTTTCCTGCTTCTCCGATTCCAAGACCAAATCGTGCCGCTGCAAACCCCATCCAGCCCATTCCCCTGGTTACAGCCGCATGCAGCATCGCAAATGTGCTCCAGATAATGATCGAAAGGGTATATCCTTTTTTAGTTCCCAATTTATCGATGATCCCACCCATCGACAGCAATCCTATCGCGTAAGCAATTTGAAATGAGATGGTAATATTGGCGTAATCTTTAACTGTCCAGCCAAATACATTATCGCGCAGCGTGGGGCCAAGAACACCTAGAACACTGCGGTCGATATAGTTTATGGTAGTGGCCATAAAAAGAAGCGCCAGGATTCGCCACCGGTAACTTCCGATTTTTTGCGGAGAAATTGTCATGATTTATTTTTTGGGATACCCAACCGTTTGTGAAACAATAATTCGTTGATGTGGCGCAAGTTCCATTGCCTTTGCCAACTCCGGTGTGTCCATCCAGCCTCTCACCACACAAGCCAGTTTTTCAGATGCACAATACAGGTAAACGTTTTGGGCCATAAAACCGGTGTTGATTGCGGAGGTGTTAAGCGCCTCGGGACCGGCTTTTTCCGGATTGGTTACTCCTGCCTTTATCAAATCGGAAACGAAAACAAGGTTTACCGCAGCAATTTCCACAAAATCCTGCTTTCCCGTACTTTTCCGGATATCACGATTATGAATTTGTTTAAGCAAATGTGATTCAGGCACATACAAATACAATCCTGATTCGAGTGACACATATACCTGCATTTCCTGCTTGTTATTGGAGGATGGGGCTGTGTGCTTACCTTCTTCCGGACGATTGATTCCCCAGGCAGCCCAAAGAAGTCCGGATAACTGCTCATCGGTCAGTTTGCGGTTATCGTACTCTCTTGAAGATGTACGGTTATTTAGTGCCTGCATTAAAGGAATGCCTCCTGATTTATCAGGTTTTACCAACTTAATGTCTTGTGCAATACTGGGTAAACTCATAAAAATAATGGAAATTGATGCCAATAACGGGTACCTTGTTTTCATCGGATACGAGCGGTGTCAAATTTTACTCAATTATAATAAAAACATTCCACTGAAAGAACTTATGCAGGGATATCAGGGTAGGTCAATCACTCAAAAAGCCAAATTGGTTTTAATCACCGGATAAGCGACATTGCCCTTTTCGACCCCGGCTTTTTTCAGAAAATCATCGAAATAGTTCCAATACAGGAGGCCGTCGTCAGATTGTGGCTCCATCAGGTAAAAAATCAGCCAGGCCAGGGGCTGTGCCATATCTACATAAAAAGAACCAGCTGGAACCGTTCTTTTTACCGGTTTAAAATCCCCTTCCAGCGTAACAGTTTTGTGACCACCATATCCTTCCCGTTCTGATTTACTAAATTTACTAATCACGAATTCTTCTCCCTCAATCTTCATTTTCTTCGCGGTTTTCTTCACGATTATCCCGTGCATCTCCAGCTTGGATGCAACCCCGGTAAGCTCGGCCGGAAAAACATAAGTGCGGGGAACGGTGCTGAGTTTTACCGGAACAAAATGGTTTGAATGTTTAATACTATCCAGCCAGTTGAGGTTCCCGGTTGGTCGTTGCCGTTTCCGGCCATTGGCATCGGTGTATGGAACGGTTTCGCGGATGAGCATCCGGATAGGATCAGGCTCAGGTGCCAGGTCATAACTGACTCCCCTCTGGATTTTCCCAGCTCCGGATTTAATGATTTCGATGGTGGTTTGGTCAGCTTTTGCGATCAGATCCGTAACCTCCTTTGCGTGGTTTCCAGTATATTCCAAAACGCTGACCAGCAAATAGTAATTCGATAATATTCGTTTTTCAAACAGCTCATGCGGGAAAGCTTCGCTGAGAATTCCCATTCGATTCCGGAGTCCCACATAATTGGCGATGTAGCGGGGTAAATGGTCATAAGCGGTAAAGGTAGGCTTCTCATTAGGCCTCATGCTCAGGTACCCGTGCCAAAAAACATTTATCCCTGATTTATCGAGAGTGGAATGCATGGCTTCCTTTAACAGGGTGTAGGTGAAGTTTGTAGGTTCGGGCATACCGGCCGATTGAAATGCCGGTGCAACATTCACCATGTATCCGTGCCAGGAACCATTATCGGTATGCAGATCCATGAAAAGAGCGGGATCCCAACGCAGAAACACGCCACTCAGCAAAGCTTTCATTTCGATCGCCTCAGCTTTCATTCCCTCACGATTCAAATCGAGTCCTTCCCCATTGGCACGCACACCGGTAAGTTTAGGGCTTCCTTCCTGCGACGGGCGGTTGTTGTCCGCAAACTTATCATTGCCATCCGGATTGTAATTGGGGCAGAATAGGATGATCTGGTTATCGAGCAGATATCTTCTGGATCCAAAAGCAATATCACGCATCAGCTGCATGGAAGCTTCTTTTCCCTCCACTTCGCCGGCATGAATGTTTCCCTGGATATAAATTATGGGTTTTCCCGAAGCTTTTGCCTCCTCCGGAGTACTTATTTTAGGATTGGCCATGATCGCCAAAAGCATTGGATTGCCGAGTTTGGTGGTCCCAAATTGCTCAACCGAAACTAAAGGACAAGCCAACTTTAACGCATCCATAAACTTCACCACATCTTCATTATGCGAAGTTTCGAGGTAATTTGTTTTTTCAGCGCGACTTAATAAATTGTTGTCCAGAAGGTTCTGTTGCTGGGCTTTTGCTGGTGAAAAAGTGATCAGGAGGAGAAAGGTGAAGAAAAACGTGAAAATCGGAACGAAGCGGACACCGGGAAATGAAGTTTTCATTTTGGAATCGTTTACTGAATTATTACAACCAAAAAAATGAGCTAGCAAATATCAGCAGCGATTTTAGGCAATTAGCTGCTGTAAAGCAAATGATAAGGTATAGGGGAGGAGGGCAAAAAGGCAAGAGGGCAGGAAGGGAAGAAGGGAAGAAGGAAATAGGAGAGTATAAACACACTCTGATTCTATTTCACTATTTTTAGCCCGTGAACTTTGAATAAGGATAAACCAAAAGATAGCTTGATTATGAAACGAAAGTATGCTGTGGGCACTGATATTGGCGGGAGTCACATCACTTGCGCCCTGATCGATCTGGAACATCAGATGATACTGCCCGAAACGAGGGTTACCTGTGCGGTTGACAACACGGCTTCGTCAGATGTGATTTTAGGTGTTTGGGCCGAGGCGGTTGGAGAAGCTATCCTGGGCATTGCCATAGATGAACTGGCGGGAGTTGGGTTTGCCATGCCCGGGCCGTTTGATTATGTAAAAGGGATCGCCCTTTTTGAGAGGGTAGAGAAATATCTTGGCCTGTATGGTGTTAATGTTTCGGATGGAATCCGTAATCTGTTGAAATTGCCGGAATGGGTTTCCATGCGTTATATGAACGATGCAACTGCTTTTGCCGTGGGAGAAGCCTGGGTGGGTGTTGCAGAAGGGACAAAAAAATCGATGGCCATAACCCTCGGTACCGGGTTTGGATCGGCATTTATCGATGACGGCATACCAGTGGTGGAACGCAAGGATGCACCTGCATTGGGCTGTGTATGGCATCTTCCTTACAAAGATGGCATTGCCGATGATTCATTTTCAACCCGTTGGTTTGTAAAGCAGTACACTTCCTTAACCGGAGAGGTGCTTCCCGGGGTAAGAGAAATTGCCGATGTTGCCCGCAAGGATCCTAAAGTAGCAGCGCTATTTCAGGAATATGGCACCGGGATCGGGAGTTTTTTAGGCCCATGGCTCAATCTTTTTAATGCCGAAGTACTGGCAATTGGCGGAAACATGGTGGGTGCATCCGACCTGTTTCTTCCGGCATTTGAGAAGGCCCTGGCCGATCTGGATTGTCATACGCGGATTGAATGGTCGGAACTCAAAGAGGACGCTGCCCTGATTGGAAGTGCACGTTTGCTCGATCCTGCCTACTGGTCGAAAATCGAACCCCTGATTGGGAAAATGAACTAAAATATTTACCCCCGGATCATTGCGGACAACAGTTAAGCTGCCTGATTTTGCTGATTTCGGCATGAAATGTGTTATCTTTGCGAACAGATCTTAATGATATGAGGTTTTATTTTGTTATCCTATTTACCATATTGATCGGAACCTACACGGTTGCGCAGGGTACTAACTATAAAACAATCACGGCCATACAAGCCGATACGCTGATAAAAAACCATGCAGGATCAGTCGATTTTGTTATACTAGATGTTCGTACTTCCGGAGAATTCATCAATGAGAGAATCGATAAATCAAGAAATCTGGATGTGAATTCCATTTATTTTGACGACTCCATCAGCAAGCTCGATAAAAACAAAATCTACTTTGTTTACTGTGGCAGCGGTGCACGCAGCTCCACTGCATGCAACAAAATGATTGCGAAAAATTTCAAACAGGTATACAATTTACAAGGGGGTATCAGTGCATGGAAATCTGCCGGACTTTCCACCATTAAAGGCGCTGGCTCGGGTATCGATAATAATCTTATTAGTTCCTTGCTGGTGAAAATTTATCCAAACCCGGTAGTGGATCTTTCCACCCTTGAAGTGGAAGGCTACCTGGAAGGTGAGGTTAAAATAGAAATCCTTAATGCCTTAGGCAGTTTGGTTTTGAGCCAGAAAATGGTGCCCGGAAGGGCCATCACGCTCAACGGCCGCGATCTTAGTCCAGGTTTATACTTTTACCGGTTGGTTCTGCCCCAGAACCAGGTTAAATCGGGCCGGTTTCAGGTGGCACGATAATCTGATCCCTTCTTGATAAGACGCTGATTGCGTCTTTTTTTTTAGCGTAATCCAGGCATACCCGTGTTCATGGAATTGGATTACCCGATTCATTGGAATGCCGGAATAATTGATCATTTTTGGATAGATACTAAATCTTAACTATATGAACCGAATCTGTGCGATAACAATGGTCTTAATTGCCCCTTTTCTTTTGAATGCCCAAAATGGAGGGACCCGATGGAATATTTTGAAAAATAGCAGTATCGGGTGGACTATTAAACCGAACGATCCGCATTTTGACCATATCGAAATGAGCGGCGAAAAGGTATCCTTCTGGGTTCGTTACTCGGTCGATAGTATGCAGAGACTTAGTTTGGTGCGAACGGTTATTTACCCCACCTTCCGGTTAAAACCAAATGATACCCACGGTACCATGATGCTGACTTTTACGGATCAGGATCTGCCCCGGTTTTACGTGAACATGACTCCGTTGAAACCTTGCCTGATGAACGGGTACCCTAACCCCGGACTTACTGAAAAGGTAATATCAATGAGTCACTCGGGCGTTTTACAGATTGAAAGCAGTTTAGAAAAGATCGACCGGTCCAGGGTTTCCAATAAGCTTATCCTCCGCAGAAGTCTGTTGCCATGTGCTGATTTGCCAGCGGCTATTGAGAAGTTTGTTTGGATCAATACTGATAATAAGGCCTGCAATGTTTCGATGGAATACAACCTGAAAGAGATCCGGATCGATACGCTGCACAGCACTAACGGGCCACATTCGGTTTTTAGCTATACCCTGAACGAAGGTATTAAAACCCTTCAGCCAGGCGATTCTGCTGTATTTGCGGTGGTTTATCAGGCGGTTAAGGCAGGTGAGTCCTTGGTGAAAATTAATTTGAACAGTGAGGTTGATAAGAGGGTCAAACGCATCAGGGCGATACAGGAACCCATGCAGCTGATCACTCCTGATGCGGTTTTGAATACCGCATTTGCCTTTGCAAAACTCCGGGCTGGGGAGAGCATTTACAACACAAAAAACGGATACATCAATTCGCCGGGAGGTTTCCGTTATCATGCTGCGATCTGGGCCAATGATCAGGCTGAATACACTGGGCCATGGTATGGAATGGCAGGATATCCGCTGGGTACCGAGGCCGGATTGAATGCTTACCGTTGGTTTGCGAAATTCATGAACAAGGAATTTAAGCCGATTCCCAGCTCGATCATTGCTGAAGGTATCGATTTTTGGGACGGGGCAGGCGATCGGGGCGATCAGGCGATGATTGCTTATGGAGCCTCGAGGTTTGCACTGGCCACGGGAAATATCGATATAGCCAAAGAGCTATGGCCGCTGATTGAATATTGTCTGGAATTCAGCCGGCGCAAAGTTAATGCCGATGGAGTGGTTAATTCCGACAGTGACGAGCTGGAGGGGCGCTTTCCGGCCGGTTCAGCAAACCTGTGCACCAGTAGTATGTATTACGATGCATTACTATCGGCATCAATGCTTTGCAGAGAGTTGGGTAAGCCCAAAGAGATGGTCATGGGTTACCAAAAACAGGCAACTCAACTAAGGGCATCGATTGAGAAGTTTTTCGGAGCCAGGGTGGAAGGATATGAAACATACCGCTATTATAAAGAGAATGATGTGCTTCGCTCCTGGATTTGCATGCCATTAACGGTGGGTATTTACAGCCGGAAATCAGGCACGGTGGATGCCTTGTTTTCACCACGGTTATGGACGGTTGACGGACTGGCCACCCAGGCAGGCGATAAAACCTTTTGGGACCGGTCAACGCTTTACGGATTGCGTGGGGTGCTGGCATCGGGCGAAACCGCAAGGGGACTCGATTATTTAAAGAAATATTCAGAACGACGGTTGCTCGGGGTACATGTTCCGTATCCGGTAGAGGCCTGGCCCGAGGGCGATCAGAAGCAGCTGTCAGGAGAATCGGCTCTGTATTGCCGGATATTTACCGAGGGCCTGTTTGGCTTGCGCCCAACCGGGTTAAGGTCGTTTACAATATCACCCAAATTGCCGGATGGCTGGGATGAAATGGCTCTGAATAACATCACCGCATTCGGAAACACCTTTGATATCGTTGTAAAAAGGGCAAGCGATCAAACCGTTGTGGAGATCAGCCGTAAAGGTCAGAATACTATTGTCAGGAAATGGGATGGGAAAGTGCCTTTGAGTATTAATTTGTGAATTTTGTAAACCAATAAATTACCAAACTTTCACCATTCCCTTATCAAAAGTACTGGCCTCAAATGGTCCTGGAAATGGTTTTGCCGCATTCCTTTTCATGCCAAACCAGTCGAGGTTGAGCAGGTAAGGCTTTCCATCGAACTGCTCATACGGCAGATCGGGAACTTTGGCAAATCCCAGAAGTTCTGTAGTAACCAGCTTTCGAACCTGTTGATCGGTCCATTTCGGGTCGAGCTTCATCTGCAGGTACCAGCCATCTGATTTTTGAGTGAGGGTAAGGGCTGGATTGAAATCGGGCAGCAGAAGCGGGTAAGGTTCGGCCTTACCAGGCTGGGCTCCGTTGAGGTAAACATTGCCATCGAGATAAACCGGCAGAACGGTTTTGTCATACTGCGCCAGGCTGGCTTTTCCAATCAGAATATTGTTGTAATAACGCTCATCGCCGCTCTCATTTTTAGCCAATCCCACCA
>CAIXKO010000430.1 GCA_903919925.1 uncultured Bacteroidota bacterium
GTTTGAAATATCAGGTTATCGCCGTTTAACATTACAAAGTTCATCACGGGGTTAACATTGAACCCACTCAACTGATTAGGCTCCAAAACAAAATTGCCTGATGAAACAAGTGAATCCACTGTAGACGAACCAACCTGTGCAGGGGCAACCTGGACAAATACCAACAGACATGCTGCAATAACCGGATAAATCCAATTTGTTTTCATGGCAATTAATTCACTACTAAATTACTAAAGATTATGAAATGGTTGATATTCGGTTGTTTCAGCGAGATATCGAAAATCGCTGTTCAACTTCCTTGGAATTTTGCTTTACTTTAAGGTCAAAGTCTTTGGATCCTGTCTGCTATCAAAAACCCGAAGTATTTCAATTTGGAAGGTACTTACGCGATAGAACAGTGTATTGTGTTTTGTCAGAACGCACTTTCTGACTCTTTCTTTTTTGAAAATGACTGGGAATTGTCTTGGATTATTAGAAATCTGTAATAACATACCTTCAGTCAAATCTATAAAATGATTGGTCACCTGCTCATTCCAGTTTTCATTAAGGTAGCTAAGAATAATTGCAAAGTCATACTCCGCAGAAGGAGACCAAACAATGAGTTTAGGCATTTGAATACTTCCTGCGGAATTTTTCCAGAACGGATATATTCGGGATTCCTTTTCCGTCCTCTACCTCTTCAATAGCCTTTAAAATACCATGTTTTTGGTTCTCCGACAATTCATCCCATTCCGAAATATCGTTCTGTCCATTAAAATAATTGGTCAGGACACCATAAACCTCTTCAAGTTTACTTTTGTCCAAAGAATCTATCTCGCGGAAAAGTGTAAGTTTCAATTCAGATACTGTCATGGTTGAAAATTTTATCAAATATAATAATTAGCCAGTTTCATTTCCTCTTGTTAAGCCGATTAACTAATGCACCTAAATGATAAAATGGGTCTAATATTGATCAGAGCGTCGAGAACTTTTACGAAGCCACCTTTATTTTTATTGAAAACCTTGTAGCAGGGGGTAACCAACCCTGTTTTCTTATTTCATCATCAGTGAAATCGTTGAACCGGCTACCGGGCCGATCTTTGAGCCGGAAGTCTGCTCCCAGAAACTGGTGTTTTTTTCGGCCAATACCTGGGTGTAAACGATCCAGCTCTGAATCCAGCCCGTAAGTGTTCCCCAGGCGCCCCAGCCCGCATCGGCATTGGAGGCCCAGTAATCTCCCCGCTGGTAATCGAATGCCCGGAACCAGGCCCCGTCGAGGTCCTTCCAGCGGTTGCTGCGTACCTGAATACGAGTCAGAAAATCGGAAAGCCGATTGGTTGCCTGCTGATATTTTGGGTTTCCGGTTGCTTTCCAGGCCTCCTGCAAACCAAAAAAGGCAAAATTGGAAGTATACAGCATGTCAGCCACCGGATCGCCATTGCGGAAGATCAGCGGAGCCTCATATAATCCGTATTGGGCATTAGAGTGGGTTTGGTCGAATGGGCTCGATCCTTTGCCGAGCTCCTCCCGGATTGCCCCGCATTCCACCTGATTTTCAAGCAATTTATTTACAACAGTATCGAGCCATTGCCGGTGTTCCGGTGTATCTGAAACCCGTACCAGCCAGGCCAGCGGCAGAATCATGCGCGCCCGCTCCTGCTGGATGCCATTGGTCCATGCCCATTTATCGGGATAAGCCTCCATTGTGAGCCGGATGGCCCTCTCCGTTTTGACGAGCAAAGGCTGATACTTTGTTTTATCGTACAGCCATAAATAGGTTGCCCAAATCCAGGATTCAAAATGGGGATGAGGATTGATCAGCTCCTGTTTTTGGAAATACGCCAATCCCAGTCGCGTAAGATCCTGTTCAAGAATACGTTCACCACGGAATCCGTTCACTCCGGTAGTTCTGAAATTGGCTATTATACCCTCGGCGATCTGCCGGTCCCACTTTCCGGTCCCGATATTGGCTGATGCCCCGATGATGCCGAGCAGCGACCGGGCATTATCATCCTGGTAATAAACCCAGGGATGGGTAAGGGACCAGCCCATCAGTCCATAATTAGGATCGTCAGGATCATTCCGGGGACCGTTCCGGATGATGCTTCTAAAAATGAAATCGATCAGATTGGCCGAAATCTTTTTGTAATCCTCCTTATCCAGATATTTACCCACAGCAGCCAGGGCCATCGAAACCTCGCCCTGCACATCATTGCGGATCCAGTATCGATACTCCTCGGCACCATCCCATGCCACCCGCGAAGCATGGCCTTCCAGAATCCCCAGCGAGCCATCGCCATTAGGATAAGCTTGCGGTACCGGCGGTCCAAACGGGTTGGTACCGTCGCCCTGGTATTTCAGCCACATCTCCTTCCACGAAGGATCGATAAAAAAACGGCCATTGAAAAACCATTCTGTTCCCCGGATAATCGAGTTCCGGCGGGCATCAGCAGGTAGCGATGCATCGGACGGATATGCCGGAGCGAGATCGGAAGTCCAATGCGTAAATTCGATATTATTATTACCGCTCACCTTTTGCAAAATGTATTTCCAGATCTCTTTCCAATCCTCTACCGGTCCAAACCTGCCGGTAGCAAAACTGCTAAGCCTGGAAGTTGCCACCAGAATACCCTGATGTTCAAACAGCAGCGGATAAACCGGCACTCCGGATGTTCCGTATTCCGCCTTATCGAACCCGGCCACTTTTGCCATTACCATCAGGCTGGAATCCACGGCAACCGGTTGTAAATAACAATGATTCAATCCGATAAGAGACATGGGCTTCAGCTTTTCGCTGATTTTTTCCGAAATGATTATCCCACGCTCCAGGTTCATCACCAGAGGCTGGGCGTTAAGGTCGAGCCCGGGAACCGATCCCGCATATTCCACATACAGTTTCAGTTTCCTTTCCTTTGCCACCCGATACACCTCATCCGGGATTGCAGTGGTGTTTGCCGGATATCCATTGGCCAGTATCAGGAAACCGCTGCCGCGTCTGGCTTTTTTAACTGCCTCCACGGGGTTATCGGCACGACTGAAAGCCAGGCCCGAA
>CAIXKO010000431.1 GCA_903919925.1 uncultured Bacteroidota bacterium
ATCGAGTGCTCACAGACTCCGGAATTTCTATCAGAGGCAACTGGGATCACCTGACAGGTGGTTGTTGAGCCACCTTGTCCTTTTTCGCCTTTTCGCCAAACCATACCTTGTGGAATAAAGCGAAAATTAACCCAAAGGCGAAAATTGATAAATGACACAGAATGATACTGATGCTATAACGTCCTGGCTGAATTCCGACCGTGATTACAATGCCGGGGTTGCCTTGTTTGATAAATATTCCCGGAACCATGCGCTGAAACGGATCTTTCCCCGCAAAGAAGCCCGATTCGCCTTCAAACTCGCCTACGAGCTTGAAAAGCTTATTCCATCTAGCCCCAGACCGGAACTTCTGGAATCAGCGGCACCTAAGCCTTCAGGACTCAAACCGGTTGCAACCGGATCAGCCTACCTGGATGCGATTAAAAATGATGATCCGAACCTGCCGAAGGTGATCAGGCAGATCATTTCAGAGTACAGCACGGTTTATAACCAACGGTCGATCCTGCACAATTCACTGAAGAAAATTGCTCCGGACAACCGGCCGGACAATGTGGAATCCCGCAGAATAATTGTTGAACAGATTTCCGAGCTATCCGACAGGATGGAAGAACTCTACGAGGCACATCAACTCTGGATTAAAGAGAAAACCCTGCCGGATGAAAACCGCCTTTTCCCCGCGAAAAAACTGATCCCAGTTCAAACCGAGGTTAATGCAATTAATGACCTGATGAAAAGGCGCATGAACCTCATGAAATCCCTGAGTAAAGACAACAACCTGCTGACATTCGGATCCACCACCAAACAGCCGGCAGTGAATGAAATGAGGGATGGGCCCAAGAGGAACGCCCTAGAGAAAAGGATTCTCAAGAAAAAAGCAGAAATAACCACACTCTCAGCACAAATCGATGGTCTTAATAAAGTCCTCTGACTTTAAAGCATCTGTTCCGGCAGCTGAAAAGAACAATCAGGACATGATTCCACTGGCAATTATGGAAACCGTTGCTGACCAGAATCCTGATCTGGTAGTATTTCAAACTGGTGCCCTCACAAAGAGCATCGGGCTGATCGATCCCGGCAGGCAGAAGCACTACTATTCCGATGGGAATTTCAACCTGCTCCGGTTAATATTCCACATCCTCAAACAAACCGGTCCCGCTCACATCCTGATGGCAACCTATTCGATCTCGCAAGACTCGCTCGAGAAGGTCCGGAACCGAATCAACCATGGCGAAATTCTCACAATCCGGTTCCTGATCGATAACCGGGTAAAAGTCATGAGTCCCCTGCCCTTCCAGATGCTGAAGGAAGGATTCACCTACCGGTGTATCTCCCTTCATGCAAAGGTGGCACTCATCTATAACGATGATTGGAAGATCTCAATCGTTACCTCCCAGAACGCAACCGATAATCCCAAGCTCGAAAGAGGAGTGATTTTTACCGATGACCAGGTCTTTAACTTCGATAAACAACAGCTGGAAAATGCTTTTAACAGAGGAACAGATTAGCGAAATCGAATCGATGGCGGAGCTTTTCTTTGATATCGCCGATATCGCTGTTAATATAGAGGTCCATCCCATGGATCTCCGCGATGAGATCAACTCCGGACAGGGTGCTGCTTTCGCCGCCTACAACCGGGGTTGGTTTAAAGGTGAAATTCCCTTGCGTAAGTCAATAGCCCAGGCAGCCGCAAATGGCTCCAACCCTGCACAGAACATGCTTCTTGAACTCCGGACAAAAGCACAAATCTCAAACCTATGAGTAATCAACTGGTACCCGTCGAAAACATTCGCTGGGAGGTGATCAAAAGTTACCTGGACAATCCTGATGCATCGGAGTTATCTCCTCAACACCAGGATATGCTAGACCGAATCTTCTCCCTGCAAAAGGTCCTGCAGCGATACCCCCAACCCAAGACTGCTTTATCCCTTCATATGGCAAAGTTCACGGACATATCCAGGCGAACGGCCTACCATGATTTGAATTTCGCCCGGGAATTAGATAACACCTACCATTCATTCAATTACGAATTCTACAATAACTGGCTGATATCGGATACTTTCGACCAGATAGCGGCGGCCAAGGCTAAAGGGGACCTAAAAGCCTGGGCAGCCGGGCTTACAATTCTTAAGAAGGCAATCGGTGAAAGACCGATGGTGGAAACCGACCCAAAACTTTTAGAAAAGCACACCTTCCTCATCCAGATCAATAATATGCCGGGTGGAATTCAAATGAACATTGATGAAATGGAAAAGCTTCCAGCCAAAATCCGGCAGGAAATTGCAGATGCCGTGTTCGAGGAAATCACTGACGAACAGGCAGAGCAAATGATCAATTCCTGATGGAACCTGTAAATCTTAACAGGCCACAGTATAACTCATTACTCCATGGCGCCAAATCCCGGGTAGATGTCTGGAGCCGGGGAACCGGCAAATCCTACCTGGTGGGATGGGATATTCATACTGTCAACCGCAAGATGCCTGGCGCCTTGATATCGGTCACCGGACAGACATATGGCCAGTTGCTCACCAGGACACTTCCATCAACCTTTAAGTTCCTGGAAACCCTCGGTTACCTGAAAGACAAAAACTATGTAGTCGGCCGCCGGCCGCCGGTTTCATTTCATGCACCCCTAGAGAAAATTATGAAATTCGAAAACGTGATTTCATTTTCCAACGGCAACGCGATCCTGATGCTTTCCCAGGATCGCATCGGATCAGCCAGGGGTCCCAATGTCGATTATGAAATTCTGGACGAAGCCCTGACCATTGACAAAGAGCGATACGATCAGGAAACTTCGCCAACCAACCGGGGAAACGAAACGCTTTGGGGAACCCGGTCCCCCGACCCTATACCATTTCACCATGGATACCACTATGTTTCATCGATGCCATACACCCAGACACAGAAGTGGCTCCTGTCGTTCGCCAACTATTACCAGGAGGAAACCGGAATCCAACTCTTTTCTATTTGGAACCGCCTGGTTAAACTTCAGATGGAACTGATCCCTGCGTACTATGCCAAGGACTCAAAACTCTACCGGGAGATTTGGAATGAAACCATCAGGCTCCGAAAGCAGATCCTGCCGTTCGTATCCAAGACCGGTCTGCTTTTCACACTCGCCAATGCCTTCGATAACATCGATAATGTAGGGATGTCCTACATTGTCAGGGAGTATGAAAAGCAAAACCTGCTGACCTTCCTGATCGAGATCATGAACCTCATGCTGGATACCGTGGAAGATTGCTACTACCACATCAACGAGGCCAAACATGTGTACTTCAATGCTACCAACGATAGTTTTATCCGTGACCTGGCGGAGAACACAAACTTCAATTTCCAAAAGCTGGCCTCTCATGATTCCCGCTTCGATGCCGATTGTAACCCCAATGCCCCCCTGGAATTATCCCCGGATTGGGGCTCCAATATCAGCCTCCTGTCAGTCGGCCAGGAAGGCTCGTTTGATTTCGTCATTAAGCAGCCGGCGTCGACCGACAATTTCATTAATGAGTTCTTTATCAAGCCTGATCAGTCAAACGATGTAATGATCAATTCGCTTGTAGATCAGTTTACTGATTACTACAAGCATCATATCGATAAGACTATCATATACTTCCGTGACCGGTACGGGGACAGTAAGAACCCCAACGTAAACAAATCAAGCAGTTACAATGAGCAGGCAATCGCCAGGCTCGAGCGTAACCACTGGACTGTGATCCAGGAAGTGCATAAAGGCATGGAGCCACCGCAACATGACAAGTATCTGCTATGGGGCAACATCCTCAGAGGAAGTGATCCTTCCTTCCCTGCCGTCCGGTTCAATGGCAGCAAATGCAAGTACACCCTGATCTCCATGAACAATACCCAAGTGATTCAAAAGGACGGGAAGTTCACCAAGAACAAGGCATCCGAGAGATCCAAAACGATTTTGCCCGAAGAAGCAACCCACTTCAGTGATGCCGTGGATAAACGCATCTGGACCAAGTACGGGCATCTCCTTTCAGCCAGTCATTCATTCGTGCCGGCACGCACTTAGAAAAAAGCGAAAAAGGCGAATATGGTATGGATTCAGGACTCAACGAGTTGAGCCCCGAACCATGGCATAGGACTCATATTTCCTGAAAATCGAGCCTTTGCCTTCGCCTTTCGCCATAGGGCGGGGTCGGCTCACATAGGTAAAAACGGTTTACCGTTTTATCATTTCCGGGGCTAACATTATTTATTTGAGCTGATTACAGCAAATAATGTTGCACCGGAATCCCGGACTACTTTTTCTTTGGGCGATCAAAGAAAAAGTAGGCAAAAAGAAATCCGATCTTCGCCAGATGGGCGTCTTTCCAGACGGGAAGATCATTTTCGTGGCGTCACGAAAATGATCCATCTCACTTTCTATCCAATATATAGTGCAATGAACAGAAGAAAGGGGAAGCTTCCCGTTTTGGCCGAAACAATACGAATGCAAATGGGCAGTAAGTCGGTTACAAAATGTAACCGACTGAAGCTGGAAAACTGGTAGCGGTTGTCCTTAACTTGCTTAACATCTGTGAGATTTCCTGAAGCATCGAAAAATTTTGATGGTGAAACTAAAAAAACGTCTCAGAACTAGCGTGTGTTCATTTTATAACCTATATTTGTAATTATTTTGCATAACAGGAGGTTATAATGGTTCTTGAGATTCGCCTAAGTAACTTTTTCTCGATACGAGATGAAGTGGTTTTAGATTTTAGGGCCGCAAATATCAGATCAGCAAATGCAAAAACCCTTAAAGAGAATGTTTTTGTTCATGACGGGTCTGAAGTGCTCAAAACCTTGATTATATACGGAGCTAACGCCTCGGGAAAAAGCAATATTATCAAGGCAATACGATTTTGCAACGCCATGGTATTCGAATCCCATAACCACAATGAGAATACGGTTTACAATTTTATACCATTCAAATTTGAAAATTTCGGCAATAAGCTAAGCTCATACTTTATTCGATTTATAGCCAACGATATAGAATATGAATATTCATTCTCACTGTCTCGAACCGCCATTGTAAAAGAAAGTTTGTATTACTATCCCAAAGGTCGCATTAAAGAGATTTTTACGCGTGATGAGAAACGAGGTCAAACGAAAAGAGAGAAGTACACTTTTACCGATGTGATCAAGCGACCATTTGATGTGGCAGAAAACACCTCTGATAAGACCTTATATATTTCCAGAGCCAGCCAGATGGACAGGGATATAGCTAAAGAGGTTTTTAATTATTTTCATAACACCTTTATTTTAAATTATGTTGGTTTTGGAATATCGGCGATTGAGACCATCACTAACAAAAACCAAGAACAACTAATTGAAGCTCTTCGAATTGCAGATAGTGATATTGAAAATGTTAAAATCAAGGTTCTTAAAAAAGCAGGTAAAAATATTCATGCCGATTTAACCAGCATGACTTTAAAAGTTGAGGATGTTGTACAGGACCACTTACAGATAAAAACCTTTCATAAGGCAAATCCCGGCGTTGCATTTGATTTTCTATCAGAGGAATCGCAGGGGACGATTAAATTGTTTTTTATCATGCTAACCCTCATGGATGTTGTTAGAAATAACAAGGTGTTACTCATAGATGAAATCGAGGACAGTTTGCATCCGAAGATTATCGAGTATATATTCAATATGTTTAGGGTTGGTGATTCCGCTCAGCTTCTTTGTACCACCCATAATACTCAGTTCTTAAACCTTAAGAAGTTCCGTAAGGACCAAATCTATTTCGCTAATAAAGCCCAAAATGGGGCGACGGACTTATACTCTCTGTTTGATTACAATGATTTTCGTGACACAATGGATTTGGAGAAAGCCTATTTACAAGGGCGTTTCGATGCAGTTCCAATTTTGGATGATTCAGATGACCAACTGAAAAGATTATTGTATGAAAAGTAAACGTAAAGCTTCGACCGGTAAAAGAATCAACCCCCATTATTGGGTTTTTTGTGAAGGAGAGACTGAAGAAGCTTACGTCCTCTTTTTGCGTTCTGAGTATCGTTTGCAAATTGAAGTAATTCCTAAGATTGTTGGATCCAGTATTAACAAACGCTTTATAAACTCCTTTAAACGAGGGAAGCCACAGCATGAAAAAGACAAGGACTTTTTGATGTACGATGCGGACGTTATTGAAATCCTTGATAAACTGCAACAAATTGATTCTTCGATTCTCATTTTATCCAATCCTGTAATAGAATTGTGGTTTCTCCTCCATTACAAAAATCAAACGGCAGCTTTATCGGGTGAGGATTGCCTAAGGGAACTACTGAATAGAAATTCCAGGAATTATGAGAAAGGCACAATCGATAATCGGTTAAAGGAAAAACTTAGAACAAGAAGAAATGAAGCAAGCTGTAGGTCAAGGAAGTTAGCTCCAGATACCAATCCTTCAACCAATATGCATGTTTTTATTGATGCCCTGGAAGATGCAAAACTCGGAATATTATAATTTGGTTGATTTTCCCGCGAATCGTCTATAATATAATAATGTAGCACAAAGTTATTCGCAGCCCCGGAACGGTAAAGGGATTCCGGCTGGCTCTTGCTATACCCCGATGTGATTTCCCTCCATTGCTTCGCACTCGGTCAGTTTGAGGCTACACAAACTGACATTCGCCCTTGACCTGATCCGGTTCTTGCTCAAGATGAGGTGCTTCATTTTTAAATCTTAATCAAATGAAGTACGACAAAATGCTTTTGACTCCCTGGCAAGTAAACGATTCCGCTGCTGCCAAAATGGTTCAGATCGGGGGATCTGCTTTGACAAATTCAGAACTTTTTTCCGTTGCGGTCGGAATAACACCCGATCAGGCAAAACAGCTGCTCAACCTGGCCGGTAACGATCTTCATGCGCTCGCCAAAATGACCTTTACGGAATTGTCCTCAGTGTTTGGCATTTCGGCAGATAAAGCAGTCAGGGTATCTGCAATCTTTGAAATTGGCCGGCGTAGAAGTTCAACTCCCAGTGTAATGCCTGCCAAAATCCGTTGCAGTGCTGATGCCTTTAATCTGGTTGGTCCAATTCTCGCTGATCTCTCCTATGAGGAATTCTGGATCATCCTCTGCTCCAGGTCCAACACCGTTATCAGTACCGTAAAAATCAGCCAGGGCGGAATCTCCGGAACGGTTACTGATGTCCGGTTGATTTTGAACGCGGCAGTTGAAAAATTGGCTTCCGGGATCATCCTGGCCCATAATCACCCGTCCGGAAACCTCTCTCCCAGCGATGCAGATCTTAAAATCACCAAGAAGATCAAGGATGCATCCGCTTTGCTGGATCTCACGCTTCTGGATCATCTGATCGTTTCGAGTCAGGGCTATTTGTCTCTGGCAGATGATAATCTGATGCCTTAAATCTTTCAACAAGTTTCAATTGGGTGAGCTTGATACCCGTAATAAGTCCGAAAGGCATCGGCATTTTTCTGATGATTACATTGAATATCACTTGGCTGCACGGGACATATCCATGCGGCAAAATCAATACAGCTCTGGGAACAGTGGAAATCTTTGAATCGGATTTTTTTGCACAGGGTGATGATGCGTATCGAATTATTGAAGAAATCCGGGCAATCTGGTTGAAATCTGATGTTTCCGTTGAGCAGGCATTTGCATCCTGGATCTGCCTTAACTTTTGATATCCTGGGGTGGCCACCGGTCACCCCTTTTTTTATTCCTTTTACTTTGAGGCACCAAAGTTCAAAAGGAAGCAAAAACTTCAAGGTGCTGCCGGCGCACTTAGGAATTGCTCCTGAAGCCCATATATCGGAAGCTTTCGAAAAAGGTATCACCGCAGAATGGGACCAACCCAGCCAGAGACGTTCCGTTGTGTATGGTTTGCAAATGGCCGGCCTTGAAGCATCTGTACATCCTGGCCGTAAATCCGGAATAAACATCGGGCCACGACCACATCGCCGGTCATTCTCACGATTCAGGAGATATACCCTTCCATTTCTGTGTCAATTTTCGAAGGTTAACCCAATTCCCATGTTACCGACGATGATCGGGTTAGCCCCATTTTTTGAATACCCTTCTCCGAGGCAGATTTTTCCTGGTTGCAAGTCCTCATGACAAATCAGCTTTTTATACCTCAAATTATCCGCGAAGAAAGTTCGTTCTCCGGCCTTCACAATGATTTTCTCGGCATATCCTCAGTGCCTTCCGGTATTCCAATTCCTCATTGATGATTTCCTCCAAACTGCACTC
>CAIXKO010000432.1 GCA_903919925.1 uncultured Bacteroidota bacterium
ACCCCAGGCCAGAAAACCGCTCATTCGAATTCCCTTATTGCCTGAAACGATATTTTCGATGGACATCCCATACAGCTGCATATTACCTCCGTCTTCGAAGGTATTGTTGATGATCAGCGTCCTCCCCCTGAAAGGTACAATTGAAAGGATTGATGTTTCGTCAGGCTCAACAGACCAGGGTTGATCTACCTCCCAGTCGCGACCAAGGTGGTTAACGATGCGACGATATTGCCCAACTCCTTTCCCATCAAGGATACAAACTGCGGCATTTTTCCAGTCTGTGGGATTGAGTGCATATCGTTTAAAGAGCGGATCTTTTGCCAGGACCAATTTTTTGCCGGAAACAGAGGCCATACGACCGAAATAGGCACCTCCTGTTGCATCAAAAGTAAGCAGTTCCCGGTCAAGCCCATACGCATTTGCAAAACGGTTTTCTTTGAACAGCACATTTTCTTCAGAATTTCCAAAAAAGGTGGCAAAATCATTCCCGGTGGCTGCCATATCATGCCCTTCCAGGTTATTTTTTTCAATGATAAGCTGGTTGGAACATTCGCATCTGAAAGCTCTGCGACCATACTGAACATGGTTATTCCGGATTATTCCGTAGGAAGAATTCCAGAGTGTCAATCCTGTCGAACCGGCCAATATTTCACAATCGGTAATGGAAAACGATTTCAATTCATTTAAATATATAGCGGACTCATCTCCTCTTTCAGACCCATTCAATTTTCTGCCCCTGAAACTCGCTTCACCGATCGTCCGTCCCAGAAAAAACATATGATCTGCCCTGATGCGAACCCGGGTCATCCGGAATTCACCTTTATCAACCCTGATAAGAGCTAAAAAATAATTCTGGCAATAAAGTGTCATATCCTCGATTGCAAATTTTTCCCCATGAATCAACGATTTTTGTAACTTTTTCTGATCCAGCCAGTAGATGCTGACCAGGTCCTTTCGCTCTCCACGAAGAATCGTATTATCCGGTATTTCGATCGAATCGGACAGGTGATATTCGCCACGCGGAAAATAGATGACTCCACCCATGTTGGCTTTAGCCTGTCTTAAGGCGGTTTCGAATCCAAGCGTTTTAACATTGAAAACGGTTGAAGGCCATTCTTCCACTTTACAAACTTTCAGCTTTCCACATGGCTGCCAGGTCATCTCTCCGCCCGATCCGTTGTGAATCCAGACCTCATAAGAACCTGACGAAACAGTAGCAGGCACCAGTACTTTAAGATCAAACTGATGGGCATATTCAAGCGGAACAGCAAATGTTTTACCCAATGAATCCTTGAGCTGGACCGAAGTCTTGTGCTTATCTGTGTTCAAGCAATTTCCGGATAAGCGGATCCATCCTCCGGGAGTTGCCGTTTTCCCCTGATCACCCTGGAACCACCAGCAATGAGGGGAGTTGAGGTAAAAGATATTAGATGAAACCTGTCCGTCAACGATCCGGCAGGCATAGATTCCCATTTTCCAGGTTGAGGGGACCAAAAATTTCAAAGTTGATTCGCTCCGTTGCAACACATCAACATTAATCCATTTTAGTACAACAGGATTGGAAAATAATTTAGCGTTTCCGGACCGGCCATCTTTTAACAGGACCATTTGGACTTTGGCCTCTTTAGAAAAATTTCCAGCCTGTAAAAGGACTGTTTCATTGGGAGTCACAGGTGAAGAGGCCCATATAATAACTGGTCGTGCATCAGAAACGGCATATACCCGACCATAAGGGAAAATACACGTAACCAGTAAAAAAAATATTATTCTTGACATACCAGCTAAATTGAAATTGTTTAAATTTTATAATAAACCAAATAATTAACTTTATTCAACCTTTAAAAATTTGACTGTCTGTTTTTCAGTCCTGCTTTTCTGATCAAATGAAAGCGTTACTTTCCCAGAACTATCGCATTTCCAGTTTTCGATTTTGTTGCCATTTACCAACACTTGCAAGGGTTTGTGAGAAAAACCTATTTCCACCTGATAATTACGGGAATCGGAGATCCCTGAATAGGAACCCTGGCATGGGTAAATGACCAGTTGTGTTTCCTTACTGTTGTCAATACATTCGAAGCGTGTTTTAGCG
>CAIXKO010000433.1 GCA_903919925.1 uncultured Bacteroidota bacterium
GACACATGTTTCGGATTCGGCGATTGAGGAAATCTCCGATATTCAGCAAAAGTTTACCAGTCTGCGGCCCGTGGATCCCGCTCACCAGGCCGATGAGTGGGAAAAGGCTGCCTTAGAGGATTTTGAGAAGGGATTGGGTACGTCGCGCAGTTCGATAGAAACGATTGACGGCGAGAGAACTTTTCGCTTTATCAAGACTTTGCCTTTCAATAAGAGCTGTATAAAATGTCATACGCAACAGGATTTTGAGAATGGGCATATTCGCGGAGGGTTTAGTCTGCGATTTCCATTAACCGAAAGCAACAAGGCTACAAAAAAGATAATTGTTTTTGATGCATTTGTACATGCTGGATTTACTCTTTTGTTTCTTGCTATTACCGGATTGGGTTATGTGCGACTGCAAAAGGAAATTCTAAATCAGAAGATATCTCATAAGGCGCTATCAGCCAACGTAATTGAACTAAACAGTAAAAATGAAGAATACGCATCATTGAACAAGATTTTTGTATCGCAAAACAAGGAATTGGAGGTGGCAAAAATTCGGGCTGAAGAAAGCGACCGGCTAAAATCATCGTTCCTGGCCAATATGAGCCATGAAATACGAACACCGATGAATGGGATTCTTGGTTTTAGTGAATTATTGAAGGACGCTGACCTCACCGGAGAGGAACAACAAGCCTACTTAAGCCTGATTGAGAAAAGCGGTACCAGAATGTTGAACCTGATCGATGATATTGTCAGTATCTCCAAGATTGAGGCCGGCCAGATTGCCATATCGCTTTCTAAAACGAATATCAGCGAGCAGATGGAATTCTTGCGCGATTTTTTTAAACCGGAAGCCGGGAACAAGGGAATTCAGATTAATATCAGTGATTCGCTAACGCAGGCAGAGACTAACATAAGAACAGATCAGGGGAAAGTATATTCAATACTCTCCAATCTGATTAAAAATGCAATTAAATATACCCCGGGCGGATCCATTGATTTTGGTTGCCGGAAAATTGATCAGAACCTTGAATTTTTTGTGAGGGATACCGGCATCGGTATTGATCCGGAACATCAGCAAATCATCTTTGAAAGGTTCAGGCAAGGGGGTGAATTTCTAAATCGTAAATATGAGGGGGCCGGCTTGGGATTATCCATTTCAAAAGGGTACGTGGAAGCTCTGGGAGGAAAAATATGGGTGAAAAGCGAGCGTGGAACCGGATCAACTTTCTATTTTACCATTCCTTTTATCGCCGGTTGATCCTGCCACCGGGATGATCTGTTTTCAAATTTTACTTAAATTGCAGTGTCAAAACCATCTGCCGGATATGTATCATCCTGTTTATTAAAATCATGAAAACCAACATCAACATCTTTTCTTGCTGCCTCTTCATTTCATTTATGCTCGTAAGCTGCAAGGAGAAGGATCCTGAAGTTACAGATCCTCTAGGCGTGATTGTACTCGCTCCACTGAATGATGATATCCCCTATAAAGCCCTGGGGAGCGGGAAAATCGTTTTCGACAGGATACATCCGTACAGATTTGAAAACAATGGATTCTATGTATTGGATATCGATAAAAAAACAACCAGCGGGTTCAGGTTGAATAGCTTGGCCAGGGAACCCAGCATTTCACCAGACGGAACCCGGATTGCCTGCTCCTTATTGCTTAGTTCCAGCAGCCTTTCTGTTAGCTGGGATATCTATCTGATGAATACCGATGGATCAAGCTGTTATCAGGTTTCCCCGGCAACTGGTTTATTCGAATTCCCATCGTGGACAACAGATGGTTCAAAGATTATGTTTTATAATTCCGGAACGGATGGCGCGCTCTATATTCAGTCGCCGGTGAAGGATGCAACAGACCGGCAAGAGCTGGTGAAGTTTTATTACCCCAATTATCCTGATTGGCTGCTTTCCCCTTTGGGCGGATTTTCCTGGTCACCGGCAGGAACAATTGTACTTGATGGCTGTGCCGGCGGGGTATGCGGCATCATGGGATTAACCCCTTATCTGGGGAAATCCGGCGTCACCAGTCTATTGCCAAATAATGATTCTGAAAGTGTGGGTACTCCTGTTTATTCACCTGACGGATTGAAGATTGCATTCATTTCATCGGGTATTGATTCCTTCTCCACCTGGATTAACGTAAAAACCATGAATGCCGATGCAACCGGGGTCATCAGCCTGTGCCGTATCAATACGTTTAAATATCCGGTTCAATATCAAGGTGTTCGTCGCAATATTGCCTTGTGTTGGTCGCCCGATGGTTCAAAGATCCTGTTTACTGCACCGCTGGAAGAATATGGCTGCCATATCTTTGTCATTAATTCCGATGGCACCGGGCTAACTCAGGTAACCAAAGATATTAAAGCATACGATCTTGATGTATCATGGTCGAGGTAAACTGCCTGGATCGAGGGTTTGTGGGCCGGGGGTGAGGTGGATGGTGCCCCCCATCCCAGGCTCCCTCCAGTCCGGGTTTTATCCACCCATCGTTGCCCTGATCTCATGCTTTCCACTCCCCAGCAGGATATTCCCGGAAGCGTCACTCACTGATTTGTTCCCGATCTTCACCTTACTTACTTTCTCTGGCAGGCAAAGTTTAGCCTCTGAACCAACGGGGATCTTTACCTCCATCACCAGTTCACCCTCCCTGATCTCCCAATCCACTGCGATGGTGCCAATGGGCGATTCCACCTTGGTTTTTGCCCAGGTAACCCCATTTGGAATCTGCGGCCTGATCAGGAATTCGCGCCATGCAACCCCATTTTCTGCCGGCATGATGCCCCCTACTGCTTGGTAAAACCACTGGCCGATGCCATTATAGCAGTTGTGAATCTGACTCCTGTCGCCGTTCCAGTGCTCCCAGGTGGTGGTTGCCCCATTCTCAAGCATATAGAGGTAGCCGGGATAATCCTTCTTTTTCAACATGCTGTATATCAAATCAGTTGACTGGCTGTTCACTGCCCATTCCGTAAGTACCGGTACCCCAACCAGCCCGCAGGCGACGTGCCCACCCTGTTTGTTTTCCGTGAAGTCAGTGAGGGTTCGGGTAACCTCACCAATCAACTCATTCGGAACCACCCCTGCCAGCAGCGGATATACCAGGTCAATCTGTGTTCCGGTTGCATAACTTTTGGTATCCGGATGAAAAAACCGCTCATGTATTTTCTTCTGAAGTATGGCCCTTTTTTCACGATAAAGGACGGCATCGTCCGATTTGCCCAATACAGCGGCTATTTTTTGCATTTTATCGAAGCAAACCACCATAAAGCAGTTGTTTACCAGATCGATGGAGGCGGTGGCTGTTTGGTCAATCCCCACGGGCGATGCCCAGTCGCCCAGGTACCAGCCCCGGTAATCCGTATCGGGCCACCTTTTCAGCATCCCGTCTGCGGAGTGCTGATCGGCGTAGCCAAGCCATTTTTGCATCACAGGATAATACTTTTTCAGTACGGAAGCATCGCCATAATGCTGCCATGTTTTCCACGATGCGGTAATAATGAAACCACACCAGTAAGGTCCGCCACCAGCAGGATAGGGGTTTGGTGCGGTGTGCGGCATTCCGCCATCGTCGCGGATGCAATCAGCCCAGGCCTGCAACCAATTGGAATATAAGGGATTCAATCCAAACATGGTTTGCGCGGTTTCTGATGAAGCATTGCCATCGCCCCCGTAACCGAGCCGCTCAATTTGAGGACAATCCACCAGGTAACCGCCCAGACTCAGGCAACGTAACGTGTACGAAATCATGTCATGGATGCGGTCCATGTCCGGATCGGAACAGGAAAATGCAGACGAAGCCTCGTAACCGGTGCTGATCAGGCTAGCCCTGACGGAATCAGCCGCCGGAGCCTCTTTCAGGTTTGATATCCGTATATATCTGAACCCATGATGATTGAACTTATTTGTAAATGATTCCTTGGCTATACCTGCTGCA
>CAIXKO010000434.1 GCA_903919925.1 uncultured Bacteroidota bacterium
ACCCCAAACCCCCACACCCCCAAACCCCCAAACCCCCAAACCCCCCAACCCCCAAACCCCCAAACCCCCAGGGTTGCTGCCTCTCCCTCGAACTCGCGCTCCTTCGCGCCTTTCCCTCCACCTCCCCCCCCCCTCCTGCTGC
Source organism: uncultured Bacteroidota bacterium (assembly GCA_903919925.1). Taxonomy (GTDB): domain Bacteria; phylum Bacteroidota; class Bacteroidia; order Bacteroidales; family UBA12481; genus UBA12481. The sequence continues at coordinate 143 of CAIXKO010000434.1, forward strand.
ACGCGCAAGAGCAGCCGAACAAAAGGGCATCAGCTGTCAAATTTGCACAAGCATCCTCACCATCATCACCCTCATCATCAGTAGCAGCAGCATCATCATCATCATCATCATCACCATCATCATCACAACCATCATCACCACCACCACCTGCAACCCTCACAGTTCTGCTCAAATCTTTCACCCCATACGCCGCAATGTTCAAGGTCACACCCAACCCTAAGCCCAAACCCCAAACCCCAAACCCCAAACCCCAAACCCCAAACCCCAAACCCCAAACCCCAACCCCCAAAAAACAAATAAATCCCAAACCCCAAAAAACAAATAAATCCCAACCCCCAAAAAACAAATAAACCCCAACCCCCAATTAACAACCAGAACCAAAAAATCAAGGTCCAAATCCTTCCCAACCACCCCCACCAAATTCAATGAAAAGAATAGCCTTTCTAATAATTCTTGGTTTCGTTGCTGCGTTGCGAGCCGCCTTTCCTCAAATCACAGCTACCCATCTCCAGTGTGAATATCTGACCAATCCAATTGCAATCGACATTCAGAGTCCCCGTTTTTTTTGGCAGGTGGAGTCGGATGCGCGTAATCAGCGGCAATCAGCCTATCGGATTATTGTGGCTACTTCAGTTGAAAATCTTGAACGGAATTTGGGTGATGCCTTTGATTCAAAAAGAGTAAAATCGGGACAAACCACCCAAATTGAATACAAAGGAAAGGAGCTTTTACCGGCCCAAAATTATTGGTGGAAAGTGATGGTATGGGACCAGAATGGAAAGACTCAAGGTTGGAGCGAGGGTGCTTTTTTTGGAACCGGATTATTGAAACCTCAGGATTGGAAGGGGGCGCAATGGATTGCCTGGCGTCCGCAAAAGGAATGGGAAACGGAGTGGTGGCGAAAAAAGGATGTAGAGATGCAGTGCCTGGAATTTGGGCTGCCCAGCTGGTTTGGTCAGCGTTTTACCCTCTGGGAACTTTACAATTTTCATAATGAACATCCTTATGATCCGGCTCCCCTTTTCAGAAAGGAGTTTGCAGCCGATAAAAAGGTTCAGGAGGCAAGAATTTTCATCAGTGGCCTGGGCTACTACGAATTGTCAATAAACGGAAAAAGGGTAGGGGATCAGGTGTTAAATCCGGGTTGGACAAATTATAAAAAAACCATTTTATATGATGTTCATGATGTTACAAAACTAATTCGCGAAGGAGAAAACGCGATTGGTGTGATGCTGGGCAGGGGGAATTACGGTTGTATGGCAGTGGATCATTGGGATTTTTATAAGAAGGGTGGATTTATTGGCCAGCCCAAATTGATGTGCCGGTTACAAATTCAATTTGAAGATGGCACATTAAAAGATATTGTCAGCGACCTGAGTTGGACTGTTACCGGTGGACCGGTTGTTTTTGACGATCCACGGATGGGCGAAATTTATGATGCGCGAAAGGAAATCCGGGCATGGGATGAACCTGGAAAACCCGGTGGTTTTTGGGAAAAGGTGAATCCTGCGCCTGCCCCGGGAGGGGAAATGAAAGCTCAGCTCTGCCAGCCAATCAGGGTGGTTCAGCGATTAAAACCAATCAGGTTGGAGAAGCGCGAAAGCGGATGGTGGATTGATGCGGGAACCAATATGTCGGGATGGCTGCGGGTGAGATTTAATGGAAAGCCAGGAGAGAAAATACTGATCTTTTATGGAGAAAAACCGGTGGTAAAAACACTCGATCAACCATCGCAATTCCAGCAAATGGCCTGCATCCTGAAGGGTGGCGAAGAGGAATTTGCGGAGTGCAGGTTCTCCTATAAAGGCTTCCGGTATGCTTTAATTACGGGCTATTCAGGAACTTTAACCGCTGAAGATATTGATGTGTGCCAAGTGAATAGCGATGTTTTTCCGGTAGGAAAATTCAATTGCTCCGATACCACTATAAATGGGATTCACCGGATATCGCAAAAAGCCATGATCAGCAATCTTCACAGCATTCCCACTGATTGTCCGCACCGGGAGAAGAACGGTTGGCTGGGCGATGCGGTTACCGGTATGGAGTTTGGTATGGCTAACTTCGATCTTGCCGCACTGATGACAAAGTTTACCAGGGATATTGTTGATACACAAGACTCTGCAGGACGGCTTTCTATCATTGCTCCTGATAATAATTACTGCACAGGTTTGTCGCCACTCTGGTCGTCAGCGGTGGTACATGTTCCCTGGTATATGTGGATCTACTATGGCGATAAGCGGTTGTTTGAGCAGAATTGGAATCCAATAAAGGCATGGGTACAAAGTGTATGGACGTATAATCAGGTGAAAGGCATGCCTGGAATTTTTAACGATGTATTAAGCGATTGGAATTCTCCTTATGGTAATAATTCATTGGAAGGAGGGGAAGTTTATTCCTCAATGAATTTTTATCAGGTATTAAAGCGACTCGAAACTATGGCCGTGGTATTGAATAAAAGGGAGGATGCAGTGAGTTTTGCCAGCCAGGCTAAGAAAGTTAAGGACGGCGTGAACAGGTGGTGCTTTGATTCGGTTAATGTACTTTATCATGGTTTAAAACCAACAGATTATCGGCAAGGGCCCAATGCCATGGCTCTGAAATACGGCATCGTTCCGGATCGGTATCGCGAAAAGATTTTGATAGGTTTGCAGGAAAGTCTGATGAAAACACATGATTTTCATATCTATGGAGGAGTATTCACCGTACATACCCTTTATGAACTGCTTCCGCACATAGGTAAATCGGAGTTGGCTTTTAAACTGGCTATTCAGGATACCTATCCCAGCTTTGGGTTTATGCTGAAGAACGGTGCCACTACCCTTTGGGAAGCCTGGGCGGATGAATCTTCACATATTCACCACTTTTTCGGAAGTATCGATAATTTTTTCTACCGGTACCTTGCAGGGATCAATATCAACGAAAATGCACCAGGATTCAGCAGCATACTCATCACCCCACATTTTGTCAAACAGCTGAATTATGCTTCCGCATCGTATCAATCTATACATGGGTTAGTCAGCTCTGCCTGGAAAAGGAGTAATGGGACTGATTATACTTTGGATATAAAAATTCCGGCAAACTGTACTGCTGAGATCATTTTACCTGATTCTGTATCGGAAGTGAAGATGAACGGACAGAAAGTATGGACTAAAAATAACCGCGTAATAACTCCATCAGGGGATTACCGGTTGGAAATAAAACTTTGATAAATTACCTGTCATGGCTAAAAAAAATCTTTTCACAACCATTGCCCTGCTTAGCCTTTTGCTGATTAGCTGCAATAAAAAACCAATGCAAGTAACGAATGATCTGGCTTTTAATGATTTGAAAAAGAACTTTGGAAATCCAGGTCCTGAATGGCGCGGAAAGCCCTTTTGGTCCTGGAACGGAAATCTGGAGAAAGATGAATTGATCAGGCAGGTAAATGTGTTGAAAGAGATGGGAATGGGTGGCTTTTTTATGCACTCCAGGGTAGGGCTGCAAACGGAATATCTTGGCGATAAGTGGTTTGAAATGATCAATGCCTGTGCCGATGAGGCTGCAAAGTTGGGCATGGAAGCCTGGCTGTATGATGAGGATCGCTGGCCTTCAGGAATTGCCGGTGGAATGGTGACTAAGATCCCAAAATTCAGACAGCAGTTCTTATCATGCCTCAGAATTCCTTCAGAAAAATTCATTTGGAACGATTCCATCATCGCGGCTTATGTCACGGATTTGAAGGATACCGGCTTTTCAGAATCAAAGCGGATATCCGGGTCTTCAGAAAGTAAGCTGCCAAAGGGGAAAACCATATTGGTTTTTGCCTGTGAATATGCCCGCCCAAACGATTTTTATAATGGATATACCTATGCCAATACCATGAACAGGGAGGCAACCGATGAGTATATCCGGTTGACTCATGAAAAATATAAAGAGAAATCAGGCTCCCGGTTAGGTACATCGATCAAGGGGATTTTTACTGATGAACCCCATCGTGGTGCGGTGTTTGGAACCTTTTCAAATGATAGTAAATACGCACCGTGGAACGTGCCATGGACATTCGGATTTGCATCTGCCTTCCAGGAAAAATTCGGTTATGAAATTCTGGATAGCCTGCCTCAATTATTTTTACGTGACGACGGGGGGAAGGTTAACCAGGTGAAATGGCATTATATGGAGATGGCTCAGGAGCTCTTCCTTAAAAACTGGGAACAGCCTTATGCTGATTGGTGCAAGAAAAACAACATGATATTTACAGGCCACGTTCTGCATGAGGATAATCTTATGGCTCAATCGATTATGCAGGGATCGCTGATGCGTTTTTATGAGAATATGGGTTATCCCGGAGTAGATGTGCTTACGGAAGGCAACAATAATTACTGGATAGTGAAACAAGCTGCATCGGTTGCCAGGCAAATGAATCAGAAGTTTATCATGTCGGAACTTTATGGTTGCTCGGGATGGCAGATGACTTTTGAAAATCATAAGGCTACCGGCAACTGGCAGGCACTATTCGGGATCAATCTGCGATGCCAGCATTTATCGTGGTATACGATGCAAGGTGAAGCCAAACGCGATTATCCGGCCAGCATTTTTTATCAATCGGGCTGGTACAAGGATTATCGTTATGTTGAGGATTACTTTTCCCGATTGGGTTTGATGCTGTCGCAGGGAAAGCCGGTTTGCGATGTATTGGTTATTAACCCTATCGAAAGCGCCTGGAGTCAGGCATTTGTTGGCTGGTCGAACGGTTTGAGCGGGGCTACCAAAGAAATTCTTGATCTGGAGAGGAATTACAGCAATCTGTTTTGCTGGCTGCAGGGTGCACATATTGATTTTGATTATGGCGACGAAGAAATGATGAGCAGGCTATCACGGTTGGACCAATCGGACTCCAAACAACCGCTGTTTTATGTTGGCCAGGCACCATACAAGGTTATCGTGGTTGGGAATATGACCACAATGAGGAAATCGACACTCAAACTACTTGAGGATTTTATGGGTGCCGGAGGAAAGGTGATTTTTGCTGGAAACGCGCCTGAATATGTTGATGCGGTAAAATCGCCGGAGGCAATGAAACTTAGTTCAAAAGGGATTCAGGTGCCTTATCAGAAAATGGCGGTTGTGGAGGCTGCTAAAAAGCATATCGGTGCGGTGGTTGAAGTAATTGATCCGGTTACAGGTAAATTGCCTGATAGTATTTATTGCCAGGTCAGGGAGGATAACTACCGGAAATATGTGGTACTTATGAATATGAACCGCGATAGTGGGTACACTCAGGTATTATTAAGGATACCGGGTAAAGGACGGGTGACCGGGTGGAATGGTGCAACCGGAGAACCCTATCAGATAAAGGCAAACAAACAAAACGGGTATGTTGAGGTGATTACAGATATTCCGCCAGCTGGTGAACATATCTTCACCCTATCAGATGAAAAGGTCGGTGATCTTAAAGAAAATGCCAGGTTTGAGCCGAAAGAAAAGAGTGTTATCAATGGGCCATTCACTTATTCTTTGAATGAAAAAAATGTATGTGTTCTCGATATGGGTTCTTATTCGGTTAACAATGAATCGTTTTCAAAACCTGCTGAAATATTAAAGATCGACAGAGCTCTTCGTACCCGGTTTGGACTGAAATTCCGTGGAGGTGAAATGCTGCAGCCGTGGTTTGCCTCTAAATTTGAAGGGAAACCGGAGATTAAGGGAAAAGTTAGAATATCTTTTCCATTTACAATTGAAAACTTGCCAGTTGATTCTGTTTTCCTATGTATGGAAACGCCGGAGCTGTTTACCATTCATATCAACGGTAGTCCTGTAGTTGATCGGAATGAAGGTTGGTGGATCGATCCTGCCATCAAGAAAATAGGTATTCCGGCGACGCTTTTAAAGGAGGGTAATAATGAGGTTTTAATTATGGTTGATTTTTCGAGAGAGAAAAATCTGGAGGCGCTCTACCTGATTGGCAACTTTGGAGTTAAACTCGATGGGTTCACTAGTGTTCTCTGCAAACTTCCGGAAAAGCTGATTGCCGGAGATATTGTATCGCAGGGACTTCCGTTTTATTCTGGAGGGATCACTTATAATATTCCCGTTGAGAATGGATGGAAGGGCAAGAAAACCCTCATGCTGAATGTGCCTGAATTTGAGGCCGCTTGTGTTAAAGTATCAGGAAAAAGTTCACCGGAGCAAATGATCGCCTGGCAACCGTATCGAACAGAAATCTCAGCTATGGCAAACTGCGAAAATGAAATTTTGTTGAATGTTGTATTAACCAGACGGAATACTTTTGGTCCGCTGCATCAGCTGCCACTAAGGCCCTGGGCTTACGGACCATTCAGTTTTGTATCAGAAGGAGCTGCCTTTTCCGAAAATTACACGCTGATTCCTTCTGGCTTACTCGGGAATCTAACTATTGAAAAATAATCACTATCATGAAACAAGGTGTTTTGATATGGCTGATGCTCTCGGTTTCTGGTATGGTATGGGCCCAAAGCCAGTACCGTGATTTGAAGGTTGATGATTGGGTGGCAACGGATGCCTTGGGCCGGAAACTTCCAACTTATGAGGAGTGCGGTCCCGTGAAGAAGGACCGTTTTGTGGGCATGTTTTATTTTATGACCCATATTAGTCCGGGTGGAAATGGACCGTTTGACGTAACAAAAACCATCAAGGAAAATCCCGATAATCCGCAGTGGGTGGATGGTGATTATTTCTGGGGGGAACCGGAATGTGGTTATTATCTTTCCAATGAAAAGTGGATGATCCGCCGGCATGCTCAACAATTATCGGATGCCGGAGTGGACGTAATAATTTTTGACGTAACCAATGACAGGACCTATGCGGAGGTTTATCTTCCGGTTTGCGAAGTATTTAGTGAAATGCGATCAATTGGGGAAAGAACCCCGGCTATCGCATTTTTGGGAAGTGAGATTTCGGTGAATAAAATTTGGATCGAATTTTATCAAAAAGCATTGTATTCCGATCTTTGGTTTCGTTGGAAAGGCAAGCCGCTGATATTGTTTGGCCAGCACGAAATTCCAACCAGAAAGCTCAATAATGACGTAATTTTTCCGGATGAAATTCGCAACTTTTTTACTATCCGGCAGAGTTGGGCCTGGACCTCATTGCCCTGGTATCAAACCACTCCCTGGGGCAAAGATAAATGGCCATGGGTTGATCATTATCCGCAGACTGCAGGTTGGCATGAATCGCCTGATAAGCCGGAAATGATTCCAGTGGCTGTAGGGCAACATCCCTTATCCAATATCGGCAGGAGTTTCCATAATTTCAGCCAGCCTCCTGCCGATAAGTACGATTTAACTCCTTATACCGATCAGGGACTTTGTTTTCAGGAGCAGTGGAGCCGTGCACTGGAGGTGGAGCCGGAATTTGTTTTCGTAACCGGTTGGAACGAGTGGAGCGCCGGATCGCAGGTAATGGGGCCGGATATCAATAAATCACTGCAGGTGTGGAAGTTCTACCCCGGTGCTCATCTGGGTAAAGCCGGAAAAGAACTTAAAACTGGCGACCATTATTTCATCGATCAGTATAATCAGGAGTTCAGCCGGGATATTGAACCCATGACCGGCGGGCATACCGATAACTATTATTATCAGCTCATGGCCAATATCAGGAAGTATAAGGGAATGCAAGAACCGACAAACGCTGGTCCACCCGCGACCATTGATATTCATGGCTCTTTTAAACAATGGGATAAAGTGAAGGCAACCTATTATGACCATATAGGCGATACGGGGCACCGGAACAGTCCTGGGCAGGGAATGGCCGGCCCTTACGTTAATACAACCGGCCGGAATGATTTGGTTACCATGAAGGTGGCCTATGATGCCAAATCGGTTTATTTTTATGCTGAAACCCGCGATGCGCTTACACCTTGGACTGATGCAAACTGGATGTTGCTTTATATCGATACTGACCAAAGAAAGGAAACAGGATGGCAAGGGTATGATATTGTGGTCAACATCAGGGTTATCGACAAAAGAAACTCGGTTATGGCCTGGTTGGGTAAAGATGGCACAACCGGGAAAATATCGCCTGTACCCTATCATGTTAGCGGTAATAAGCTGATGGTCAAGGTAAATCGATCGGATATCAGCACCGGGACTAACCTGGCTTTTGATTTTCATTGGGCCGATAATATTGTGAAAACCGATGAAATCACGGAGTTTTTCATGAACGGGGATAACGCTCCGGAACGCAGGGCTAACTATCGGTTTCAAACCAATCAATAATTACGCAGGTGGCAGGACCGTTTTGAAAAAACTTTATATTTTTCTTTATTATGAAAATCCGAAACCTGATCATCCCTCTATTCATCATAGGCCTCATGTCGTTTGCCCGGCCAGAAAAGGAGTTTAAAGTTTTCCAGTTTCCGAAAGACAAAATTCCGCAGATCGATGGCAATTTTGCCGATTGGAATATGGTGCCCGATACCTATTCTATTGGGCTTGATGAACTGAAAAATACCCGGTTTGGTGAAGGGGAAAAGCTGAACCCAAAGGACTTTGATATTATGGTCAAGGTGGGGTGGGTAAAGGACCTGAACAGGCTCTATTTTTATATCGATGCTTATGACGATTACTGGGATTTTAATGATCCTGCACTTAAACAGGATATTTTTGAATTGGTGATTGATGGGGATATTTCCGGCGGGACGTTTATTAATGAGGAGAGTGGGAATATGAATAAAGTCCCCAAGAACCAGCTCTATTTCAAGGGGCACGGGGCCCATGCCCAAAATTATCATGTGTTTACACCGGTATCGGGCAAGGACTGGGCCATGGTGTGGGGCGGAACTCCCTGGATCAAGGAATTTCCGTATGCCGATGCGGCTTATCAGTATAATTTCAAACACGGGGAGAGCGGCAGGTTGCTGATGGAATTTTATGTAACGCCCTTCGATTATGCATCTTTCGAAGGTCCGGAGCATTCGCTGGTTTCCCGCCTGAAGGAGAATGAAATTATCGGAATATCCTGGTCCATGCTCGATTTTGATGGTAAGAGTTGTGAATCATTTATGAATCTTTCGCACGATTGGCGAATGATTTTTGATGCTTCCTTCCTGTGCGCCTTCCGGCTGATGCCACTCGAAAAATCATTTCAAAAATCGATTGGGGCCAACTGGAAATATTATGTAGAAAACGAGGAAAAGCGAATCATCCGGTTTGATGATCAGTCGGTTGGAGAAATCACGGGCTGGCATTGGGATTTTGGGGATGGGAAAACCTCTGAAGAGCGGAATCCCGTTCATCAATACGCCGGCAGCGGGCTATGGACGGTTGTTCTCACGGTTGAAGGCCCGGCGGGCAAATCAGTGAGATCAAAAGTTTGGGAGGTGGTTACGCGATGAAATTTTGCCATTTTTATCATTTAGAGAGTGACGATAATTATTTTTTGTCAAATAATTGATCAATTCTCTTCTTAATTTCAATTTCAACAGTTTGATTGATTACTCCCAATTTCCGCTTGATAAGGGACTTAGGAATTGTTACCAATTTGTGCAACCTTATCACAGAGTCAGAAGTTAATCCAGTACCCGTCCATGAATCAGTATTCTTTCGAATTAAATAATCGCTTTCAATAATCTCATCTGGTATCTTGCTGGATATAAATGCGATAATAACCAATTCGTACTTATCTATCTCAGAAGTTAAACAGAGTGCGGGTCTTATTTTGGAAAAAGTAAAATCATCAAAAGGAAAAGGAACTAAAACTATTGAATATTAAATCATGGTATTTAATCGTGAAATGGCTCACCATCTTTTAAAGAATAATTATCCTCCGCAGGATCGTTTAGAAAATCAAAAGCGGGATTTTTTGATATTGAGTTCAACCAAAGCTTTTCTTCATCCTGCTCAGCAGGGTCATCATCAAGAAGAATTAAAACACGAACCCTTCTCTCGATTTTATCAAGTTGATAATCAATTTTCAAGTGCCCTGCCTGATCAGTTTTTGATGTTATCTCAATTGCTTTCATTATTTCCATTTCACACAAAGTTAGCAAAGGGATTTTGAGGACAACATTTTTAAACCTAAATTTCAGTTTTGAATTTATTAGTATGAGAAACCTAAATACTCAACCGCATGATTTTAAGGAATTTATTAAC
>CAIXKO010000435.1 GCA_903919925.1 uncultured Bacteroidota bacterium
AGTGCCGCCATAGCGGGTTCTCGGACCGCCCTCGATCTGGGGATTTACCTTATTTGTGATGGCATTGCCGCAAACGACCAGGCCGCCCCAATCGCCGTATGTACGGCTTCCAGCAGCCTGGTTGGATGTGAAAACAATTGGGTTTGCAATGGTCCCCTGGGCAATCAGTTTCCCGCCTGGTTCAACGATCAGTGAGCCTTTATTGGCTTTATCGCCCCGGATTACCGTACCGGCCTGAATGGTCAGAGTTGCACCACTAGTTACATAAACCCAGCCATTTAGCAGATAAACCTTGTCGCTGGTCCAGGTGGTATTGGTTGAGATATCACCGGCTTCAACGGTTACTGTTGGAGCTGGATAAACTGTGGCCTGCGGGTCAAAATTGGCCCAGCCGCTTGTCCAATCCACCGTACCGAATGCACCGCGGAATTTTACATGATCAAAGAAAGGGTTATCAATGGTGTTCTGTGCGAATGCCATTCCACCTGTTGCAACCAGTAAAGCAAGAAAGAGTAACGCTTTTTTCATACTATATTATTTATAATTTACACGCGACAAAATTAGGGAGACTGAAACGGGACTGCTGTTTCCGGGCTGTTAAGGAATTGTGATATTTACCTTAAGCCGCTGGCTAATGTTACTGGATTGTTACGGACAAGACTAAAGTCATTCCCTTTATAGGTCCAGCGTTAATCCTATTTTGAATAATCTACCGGGTTTGTATACCCTTGTAAGTTCTTCACGGGTAACAACCCCGTCACCAATGCCATCATTGGTGATATCCTTGTTGAATTGTTCGTACTGCTTATATACAACGGTATCATCCAGGAGGTTCCGGATTCCTGTTTTAAGAACAAGGTTCCTTGCCAGTTTAATATCGATGCTCAGATCGAGAGAATTAAAAGGCATTTCCCAAATGTGAGGATTGTTTACATCCCCAACATAAGCTATCCGCTCACCAATACGATTGAACATCAGGTTGACGGACATACCAGCCTCCTGGTTCTGATAATAGATCCCTGCATTAACCAGGTAAGGCGATTGGCCTTGCAATTGCCGCACAGAGTCGCGCTCGGTGCGATCAGTATTAATAATTGAGCTTTTGATCAATGAAGCGTTAACAACAAAAGTGAAATTCTTAAAGAAGCTAAGAAAATTGCCTGCATTGCTGAGCCCGGCCAGAGTTTTACGGATATCGAGTTCCAATCCAAGGCTTTTTGCCTGACTGGCATTGAAATACATATAATTCCATCCGGTACCAAAATCTTTCAGGTGGGCTTCAATCGGGTTATCAAATTTCTTGTAAAAGCCGCCCAGAGTAATCATTTCCCCCGGTGTGGGGTACCATTCTATGCGAGCATCAAAATTCTGTATGTATGCGTTTTTCAGCGAATCGTTGCCGTAGATGGTGGCTTTTTCTTCGAAATCATAAAAGGCGTAGGGAGCAATTTCACGGAATTCAGGGCGATTCACTGTTTTCCCGTAAGCCAGGCGTAACAATAGCTCCTCAGTTATATGAGTACTCAGATTAACAGACGGGAAAAGGTTAAAAAAATTGTTGTTTACATTAACCGGACGCCCTATTTCATTGAACCCATCCAGTTTCTGGAGGTTGCTTTCCGCACGCACGCCGGCATAGAGATCAAAGGTGCTGGAAATGGGAAAAAGTATTCCGATATAGCCGGCCAGCAGTCGGTTGTTTCCCTTGTAAGAGTCTGACAGATTGGTAGATTCATCAATTTTAAATCCATTGGTGGAATTGATATGCTCCTTCACCAGAATGGAATCGATCCGATTAAAAACCAAATCAGAAAAAATATTGGAAGTATCAGCGGGTAGCTGGGTTAGATTGAAATTAAATTTAGCAAAGTTTGCAGCTGCAAGACCTATATTTCTGGCTGCAAACTGCCGGTCCTTAAATTCGGTATAGAACCCTGTTTTGATCACGGGAATCAGGACTCTCAGATTGACACGCTGCTCCAGATTGGCGCCAGCGACATAAATGTTTTCATCGTTTTTAAGATATAATCTTCCAAGCTGATTTGGATCAGCATTAAAATTGACGCTTAGCGTAAACGGATCAGCCGATGAATAGTCCTCACCCTTTAAGCTGGTCACCCGCCTGATGTCGGGCTGGTTCTTATTCCCGAAAGAATATCCCAGAGTCCAGTCTAATTTGGTTTTATCCTGGTTAAAGCTGTGTTGTCCGCCAAGCTGCCCCGAGTATACGGCCCTGCTTTCATAAGCAAGCTCGTATGAACGCTCATAACTCCCTCCGTAGAAATTCTGGCCATCGCGAAGTGTGGTGCGCGATGTTCCAAGTTGGTTGAAAAGGTTCCGGAATTCAATCCGCTGGTTGTTGCCAAAAATGAATATCCAGTTCATCAGGGCACCTACCCTGACTTTCTGTGAGTATCGTAAATCGTTGAAATCATAGGAGAATTTCGATCGGTCACGAATGGTATCATAAGCCTGGTAGGCTGCCCGGAAAATATTCTCGCCCGAAAGGGTATTGCTGTAAGTCAGGGCCGATATATTACTGATTGAGAATTTCCCCAGAGTAAAACGATGTTTGATACTGATACTCATGCTATGGTCGGGTCTGGCCCGGATAGCGTCCGGCGTCCAGATGCTTGAGAATTCCTGTCCGAACCGGGTAATCTCCTCCTTATCTTGAGGAGTCGAATTGTCCGCCATCCTTCTGAAATCGGTGGTTGTAGGGAAATCTGCCGGTAGTGCCCGGGTTCCATTATCAAAACCCAGCCAATCGGTTGTCCCACCCTGGTAAGAGTAAAAATCGTTAAAAGTGGTATGTTGCAAAAGACCTGCAGAATAGGAAACAGTTATGCTATTTTTATCTACTAAAGTTTTTGATTTGATATTGATCATGGCCCCGGAGAAGTCAGCGGGCAATTCAGGTGCGGGTGTTTTGTAAATGAGGATATTGTCGATGAGGTCACTTGGGATGGCATCAAAAGAGAATGCTCTCCGGTCGATCTCCGAGCTTGGTGTTGAGGCCCCATTCAGCCAAACCGTATTATACCGTTCGGTTAAACCCCTGACGATTACAAACCTTCCATCACGGATACTCACACCGGGAACCCTTCGCACAACTTCCGATGCATCCTTATCCAGCGACTTGGCTATCTGCTGACTGCTGATCCCGTTGGCGATGAGGTCGCCCCCCCGGAGTGAAGTGATTAACGACATCTCCGTGTTTGTACGACGTACGCCCTTAACTGTCACTTCCGAAAGGGTGACTGTTGCCGGATTCAGCTTTATCTCCAGTCTGACCGTATCGCCCTTCTTAACGTTAACCGGCAGTATCTCGTTATCGTATGAAATGTAAGAAAATACCAGGTTGTAATTACCGGGTGGTATGTTCAGCAATACGAATTTACCATCAAAATCGGTTATGGTACCAGTGGAAGTTCCCTGGAGGATGAGCTGGCATGCTGGCAGGGTTTCCCCGGTTTTGGAGTCAGATACGATTCCCTTTACCACTCCTTGCTGAGCAATGCCTAACCGCAGCATACCCATCACCAATAAAATAAATAGTAAAAATCTCTTCATTCCGGAAGGAAATTGTGTTTAAAAACCAAGCCGCAAGAAACTGGTTATACCTTACCCCAGCATTAGGGGGATGTTATCAAATTCTTAAGAATCGGGATATCACCAGCAAGCCTGGTTTTGTAACAAGCGGAGATTTATAGGTTTGTCATGTGAATTAGCAGCGCCCAACCGGCTTGGCGGTCAGTTAGTTTTTCAGTTTTCCATCTTCATATACCCCTTCCCTGATCACATTTCCCGGCATGTTTACGCGGAATCGTACATTCCACCCGGCGGGCCAGGCTGGCAGCATGGTGAAGGTATCGTTATCATATTGTATCAGCATTCGTTGCAGGGCAATCATGGCCACGTTTCCGTGATCCTGATCGGGCGACCAATCATAATTGGGTCCCCAGAATGCCGGAAAACGGAAGTGTTTATCCCAGGTAGAGAAACTCTGAATAACCATTTGGCGGGCATCATCGGAAAAACCGAGCAACGCAGCCTGGATGGAGTTTTGCTGCCAGCCGCCGTTCTCTTTATGTATGCGTATGGCGAAAGTTCTTTTAGCCAGATCGATATCGGGTTTGCCAACTCCGTAGGTGCGGTAGGGGAATATGGCATACAATTCCGGATTTTCCACATTTGCCTTATTTGAGAACACGGCAGCCGGAGCCAGTACCGTTTCGTTGTTGACCGTTCTCAAAGGGATTTCAGGGAGATCACGAATCAATTTAATCCATTGGCTGCGCTGAATATCTGTAATCATTCCGGCCGGAAGTGCAAGCATTTTTGAAGCCACCGCCTTGATCCCAACGATTTCAGGAAGCGGATTTTCAGCCGTGTGCCAGGTTTCCAGCGACATGGCAGGCGAGAAGAATATTTTACCATCGGCACCCCTCTTCCAATGCTGATCGAAGAAAGTGAGGATTTCAGATACAAACGGCACCAGAGTGTCCTTTGCAAAAAACCTGTTCCGGGTAAAGGAATAATAGTCGAGCATGATCAGCGACATCTCCAAACCGCCCTGCCAATAGTACCGTATGTATGGATTGAAGGTGAACCCATTGGCCATACCGGTACGGTTGCAGCCGTAATCGCCATTGGCATGGGTACCCCAGAAGTTCATGGTTTCGGGGTAAAAGGCGCCCGCGTGGCCGTAATACTTTTCCGTGGCCATCTTCCTCAGGGGCAGACTATTAAAGTACATGGCAAACAGCGGCTTCATCAAATCGAAGTCGCCCGATACAAGCATGGTCCAGTATGGCAACCGCGTATTCTGCCACCAGTAGCACCCGCCCCATTGCCGGTAATCGGCATCCATCCCGCCAAACTCATCGTTGCGGTTGTAGGTATCAACGGTAAAGATGGAACCGTTGAACTTGATGGGGGAATTGCCTCGTCCGCCGCAGGCATTCATGAATCGCTGGAGGATG
>CAIXKO010000436.1 GCA_903919925.1 uncultured Bacteroidota bacterium
GGAAGAGTGCGAAAGAAAGAGAAGAGTCATTGTCGGAAAAGGATATCCAGCTTCGGGTACTCCGGAATTTCATTTCCGAGAATTTTCAACCAGGAGCATCCGATAACCGAATGATGTTCAACATGAACGGCCCATCGATGTCGACTGATACTGACAAGAAGTTTTCACTTTTCCCAAACTTCTTCACCTTTGTTAATCATCTGGGATCTGATCAGTATCCGGTTCTTAATATCGCTTTGGAATCCTATTTAAGTAATACCGGCGAAACTCAAATGGGCGGATTTGGAATGGGGACCAGCGGATTAAGCGCTGCAGAACAGGCCAATGTTGAGTTGCAGAAGAAATCATTTAAGAAACTGCTGAGCACAGATATGGATAATCTGGCTTTACGTCAGGTTATCGATGCCAAAGGAAAGTATTTCTTTACCTACCTCGAAGCGGTTGCCGGATCGGTGGATTTCATGCCATTTATTCTGGAGGAAATAGCAAAATCGCAATATAAAACGATTGATTTTGAGGATTTTACAGCTGATTTTAAAGCTAAATTTAATTTTGATGCAGATTCATTAGCCAATAAATGGTTTAATGCGGATCAGCTTCCCGGATATCTGATTGGCCATGTACGCGTTATAGAAGTGCAGCAGGATGATCGTACCCGCTACCAGTTATTATATGATGTATCCAATCCTTCAAAAGAGAGTGGACTGATACAGATCACTCTCCGTGCAGGTGGCCGGGGAGGAATGGGCCAGCGTGGTGGAGGTGGTGGTGGCGGAAGGGGCGGTGCCAGCTTCGCTCTTGCAGGGAGAAATGCCGCAACCGATAAGTTTCTTGTTGTTCCGGCCGGTCAAGCCTTTCAGATTGGGTATGTACTCGATGACCAGCCTCGTGCCATGTCAGTTAATACAATGATCTCAACCAATTTGCCTAATAATATCGGTTATCCGTTTCCAAAACTTGAACAGATAAAGGGCTATGAACCTATGGAAGGCATGAAACCGGTACCCGTGATCTTAACCATGAGTGAGCCTGGAGAAATTGTTGTTGATAATGAGGATACTGGCTTTTCAACGGTTGGGGCTGCATCGGTTAGCAGAATGGTAAAATGGTTAAAGATTAATGCAAAAAATCCGAACGTTCCTTATGAGAGCATGCGGTCCTGGAGGCCTCCGACTTTCTGGACACCGATTATCCAATCTGGCTTTTATGGTGATTTTGTGCGGTCGGCTGTTTATATGAAATCAGGTGATGGCGATATTTCGGTTGAATGGAGAACGATTATCCAGAAACCAGGTTTCTACGATGTATACACTTTCCTGAGTCCCAACCTTGCCCGCATGGGTATGAGAATGGGTGGCGGAGGAGGCGGTGGACAGCGCCCACAAGGCGGAGGCCAGGGCGGGGGTATGGGCAACATGCCCGAAATAGCTGATGAATACCATTTTACGGTATTTCATTCCGAAGGCAAAGAGGATATTACCTTAGCCCTCAAATCTGCAGAAACCGGTTGGAACAAACTGGGATCATTCTATTATGGAGCTGATACTGCAAAAGTTGTAATGACCGACAAGAATACTGGTAAAACAGTAGTCGCAGATGCTGTTAAGTGGGTTAAACAGCAGTAGCAAAAGGCAAAAGGCAAAAGAATTTCGATAAACCTTAATAAATTATGAATAAGAAAACGTTATTAATCGCCCTGGTTTTAAGTCTGGTTTTCTCAGGCACATCCTGGGCGCAGCAGCTGGTTAAACTACAAGATGCATTGTTGATTGCAGCAAAAAACAGTCCGGATATAAAAATCGTGCAGCTGAATCTAATCCAGCAGCAGCAATTGCTGACAGCAACAGAAGCATCCTATAAGGCAAATTTCAGGATTAATACAACCCCTTTAAGTTATAGTAACGACAGGGTTTTTTATGCTCTTGACAATCAGTTTTATACAACCAAGAATTTGAAAACTGCCGGTAATTTCAACATCAGCCAAAGGTTGCCGTGGACTGACGGTACTGTTACACTGTCCAACTCCTTGTTCTGGCAGCAGAGCAGTATTGAAAAATACGATAACGTAACGAAGAAATTCAACAATAACGTACGGTTGCAATACGATCAGCCATTGTTTACTTATAACAAGATGAAGTTGGAATTGAATACCCTGCAGTTGTCATTTGAAAACTCACAGCTTAACTACAACATTCAGATGCTGCAGTTGGAGAAGTCTGTTACCCAGCAGTTCTATACCGTTTATAATCAGCAGATGAGATTACAGATTTCGCTGGATGAATATAATAATCAGAAAAAAAATTACGAGATAATCAAGAACAAGGTTGAGGGGGGATTGTCAAGGCTCGAAGAGCTTTATCAGGCTGAGCTTAACCTGGCTTCGAGTAAATCTTCCTGGGAGAATGGCAAAGTTACCCTCGATAACGCCAAGGATAATTTCAAGATGCTGATCGGCATGGATATTTACAATGAGGTTAGCGTGTTAGCCGACCCTGTAGTTGATTCGGTTCCGGTAATTCTTGATGAGGCAATCAAACTTGCTCTTGACAACCGCATGGAATTAAGACAGCGGCAGATAAGCATTGAAAATGCAAAACAAAGTCTTACCCAGACTATGGCATTCAATTCCTTTCAGGGAAATCTTTCTTTATCCGTTGGTTTACTGGGAGACAACCAGGATTTAACAAAAGTTTACTCGGCTCCGGCGGATAATGAGCAGGTTGCTTTAACTTTACAGATTCCGATTTTTGACTGGGGCGAGCGTAAGGCAAGGATCAAGGCTTCACAAACAAGTATTGAAAGTCAACAGGTAAATTATGATGACCAGAGAAACACTATTGTTCAGACCGTTCGTCAAACGTACCGGAACCTTCAAAATCTGCTGAACCAAATTACTATCGCAGAACAAAACGTACGCAATGCCCAGCTTACTTACGAAATCAATAATGAGCGATATCTTAATGGCGATTTAACCGGTATGAACCTTAACCTGTTCCAAACGCAGCTATCGTCAAAAAAACTTGATCTTATTAATGCCCAGATCAATTATAAATTGGAAATACTGAACATGAAGATTCAGACTCTGTTTGACTGGGAAACCAAAACATCTATTGTACCAACTGAAATCAAAAAATAGTAAACTGATATGAAATTTTACCGAAACTCCCTAATTACCTTCTTGTTTTCCGGATTAGCCATTCTGGTTATCAGCGGTTGCAAGAACCAGCAAACTGATGCTGCTACCGAAGTTGCCGTACCGGTATCTGTTTTGGACATTAAGCTATCATCCATAGAGGAATTCCTTGAAACCAACGGAACTGTTTACCCAACACGTGAGGTTGAGCTAAAGTCTGAAATGTCAGGTAAATATGTACTTCAGAATAATCCCCGTGCCGGACGACCATGGTTGCTAGGCGACCAGGTAAGTGCAGGTGACGTGATCGTTAAATTTGAAGATGCCGAATATGTGAATGGTATACAGATTGACTCGAAAAAGCTGAATCTTGATGTATCGGAAAACGAGTTTAAGAAACAAAAATCTCTTTTGGATAAGGGAGGAGCCACAGAACGGGAACTGGCCACATCGCAGCAAGCATTGATCAATGCAAGATATACTTATACCGCTGCTGAATTGCAAATGGCAAAGATGATTGTAAAAGCCCCTTTTGCCGGAGTTATTGTTGACCTTCCATTTTATACATCCGGAAACAAACTGACAACGGGCCAGTCACTGGTCAAAATTATGGATTACAAGAAATTGTACATGGAATTTCAGTTGCCAGAGAAAGACCTCAGGAAAATTTCGGTCAATCAGCGAGTGAGAGTCCTGAATTACGCTTTGCCAGATGATACCTTGTACGGTTTGGTTAACCAGCTTTCACCTGCCATCAGTCCGGAAACCCGAAATTTCAAGGGTTCATTGACTATATTAAACGATGACCTTAGATTACGTCCGGGTAGTTATATCAAAGCAGAAATTATTACCCAGAAAAAGGATAGCACCATTGTTATTCCCAAAAACATCATTGTTTCACGTCAGCGGGGGAAAACCGTGTTTGTTATAGATCAAAACACAGCGATGGAAAGGCTGATTACCACGGGTTTAGAGAATCCGGATTCCGTTGAAATTGTAAAAGGCCTGATGAAGAATGACCGGATTGTTACTCAAGGATTTGAAACCCTTGGCAACCGTTCAAAAGTTAAAATCGTCCGATAGCAGGACTTATTCTAATCATTATGAGAAAGATTACCGAGTTTTCAGTCAGATACCCGGTCACAGTTACCATGTTTATCCTGGCAGTAATACTGCTGGGGTATATCTCCTTTGGTAAGCTGGGCACGGATCTGTTTCCGAAGCTTAACAATCCAAGGATATACATTGAGCTTAAAGCAGGCCAGCGCCCTCCTGAAGAAGTTGAGAAATTGTTTGTGGATCCGATCGAGTCCGTTTGTATCAGGCAGAGCCAGGTTACCGGAGTTAATTCAGTAACCCGCGTAGGTACCGCTCAGGTTACTGTTGAATATGCGTGGAATAAGGATATGGACGATGCTTTTCTGGAATTGCAGAAGGCACTCGGAACCTATTCCCAGAACAGTGATATTGAATCGCTGACCATAACGCAGCACGACCCGAATCAATCGCCGGTTATGCTTGTGGCTATGCGCCATGAGACAATGGTTGATATGGACGAACTCAGGCAGATTGGCGAAAACTACCTTCGTAATGAGCTAGTCAGGCTCGAGGGTGTAGCAGATGTTCAGTTGGAAGGTCAGGAGCAGAAAGAAGTTCTGATCAGCACCAATCCGTATTTGCTCAATGCATTTGGAATTACCACCTCTGAGATTACCTCCCAGATTACTAATTACAATAGGAATGTCTCTGGCGGATCCATCGTTGAAATGGGTACCCAATATGTAATTAAGGGAGTTAGCGTGTTTTCGAGCCTGAACGATATATCGTCACTGATTGTTGGATTCAAAAGCGGAACCGCTGCAGCTACCGGAACATCGACGACTGCTGCTACTACAACCCGGGTACCAGTTTTCCTAAGGGATGTGGCCAAGGTGGAATTTAAAAACAAGGAGCCTAATAATATTGTCAGGATAAACGGCCAGCGGGCTATAGGTCTGGCAATTTATAAAGAACCAAGCTTCAACACCGTCAAAGCTGTTGATCAGCTTAAGGAGGAGTTTATTGTACTCCAGAAATCTCTGCCGGGTTATACTTTCGAGATCATACAAGATCAGGGAACATTTATTTCCAAAGCCATCGGAGAGGTTGAGTCAAGCGCTTTAATTGGTATGGCACTTGCTGTATTTATTATGTTTGTTTTCTTCCGGAGAATAGGGTCAACATTGATTGCCAGTGCTGCAATTCCTATTTCCATCATTGCGACATTCAACCTGATGTATTTTAACGGGTTGACAATGAACCTGATGACTTTGGGAGGGCTTGCACTTGGTGCGGGGATGCTCGTGGATAATGCGATTGTAGTTATCGAAAGTATTTTCAGGAATCTGGAAAAGGGAATGTCCATAAGAGAGGCATCGATAACCGGGACCTCAGTGGTTGGAGGGGCGATTTTTGCTGTAACTATCACACACATTGTGGTATTTCTGCCGATCGTATTTCTGCATGGAGCATCGGGTGAACTATTCAAGGATATGGCCTGGACCGTGGCCTTCTCGCTTATTTGTTCACTGATTGTTGCCATGTTTGTTATACCGATGTTGTTTGACCGGTTTATGAGACCGGTTAGTGCAGCCAGCCAGTTGAAAGCAATTGGATTTAAATGGTATCCGAAAGTTCTGGAGCAATTTCTTCGTTTCAAATGGCTGATTATATTCATTTCCTTGGTTCTGATTGGCGGCGCTGCCATGCTGATCAAACCGATAGGTAGCGAGTTTATGCCGCGCACCGAAGCAAAGGAGTTTACCATTAATATTCGTTTGCCTGAGGGAACGCAACTCATGCGGACCGACCAGGCGGTGAAAACACTGGAAACAATGATCCGTGAATTGCTTGGGAAAGACCTTAAAAATCTTTATACACGTGTTGGACCCTCAGCTGCCAGTGCAACCAATGATCAATCGATTTTTGAGAGCGAGAATACTGCTTCACTGAAAGTATCGCTTATAGATAAAGCGGCCAGAACCAGTGATGTTTTACTCACGGATCTGGGCAAGTTATTCAGTTCGATGCCTGAGATGCAATTTAGCTTTGTTCTGGATGAAACCGCACTTCAGGCAACTCTCGGAACCGATGAGGCCCCGATCATGGTTGAAGTGGTTGGTAAGGATTTTATCCATATCGATCGATTAACAAAGGAGGTTGAAACCATTATGCAGAGTAATGGTGATCTTTTCAATATCGAATCTTCCATTCAGAGTGGAGCACCGGAAGTGGAACTGGTAATCGACCGCTATCGGGCTGGAATGTATAATATCACGATAGATCAGATAACCAGCCAGGTAACACAATTACTGACCGGTACTGCAGCAGGCAAATTTGATTATAAAGGCGAGATGACCGAAATCCGCCTGAAACTGCCTGATGTAGAAGTTGATCAATTGCAGGATATTATGCTGAAAGTGGGAGCCAACACAGTACGGCTCGGCGATGTGGCAAATATCAGGGAAGTTAATGCACCAAAGGAAATACTGAGGACAAACCAGAACCGCGTAGGTCAGGTATCTGCCCAGTTTAAGAAAGGTAAACCGATCGACCAGGTTATCAAAAATCTGGATGTGAATCTTAAGCAAGTGGTTTTACCTCCGGGATATACAATCAGGCAAGCCGGTGAGGAGCTGAAACGTAAAGAGTCGATGAAGAACCTGGGCTTTGCGCTGATTCTATCACTCATTCTTGTATACATGGTTCTCGCTTCACAGTTTGAATCCTTGATTCATCCATTCACCATCATGTTGACGATTCCCCTGGCCGGAGTGGGTACGGTTCTGTTATTCTTCATTTTGGGAATGCCTTTCAGTATGATGGCTTATATCGGAATAATAATGCTTGCGGGGATAGCGGTAAGTAACTCTATCCTGCTGATTGATGCAATCACAAAGTTAAGGCTTGGAGGAATGAACAGGCACGATGCCATACTTGAGGCTGGTTTTATGAGAATCCGGCCGATCCTGATGACCAGCCTGACAACTATCCTGGGGCTGGTTCCGATGACCATTGGAATCGGGCAGAGTGCTTCACTTAGAGCTCCTATGGCATTGGCTGTAATCGGTGGTCTGGTTACCAGTACCATCCTTACCCTGATAGTGATTCCATGTTATTATGATGTTATTGACCGGATCACATCAAGGAAAAAGAATGCTCAGGCACAAATAGTTAAGGAGAACTCCTGATGAAGGCGATCGTAACACGCAAGGTTTTGATCTCGATGATTTTCATCGGGCTGACCTTACTTGGAATAGTATCCTACCGTCAGCTAAAGGTGGAGCTCTTTCCTAATGCGGAGTCACCGTACCTTGTGGTTCAGGTGTCTTCGCAAACGGAGGTGGATCCGGGATATATGGAGAAGCAGGCTGTTATTCCTTTAGAAGGTGCAGTTGGTGGACTTCCCGGTATCAAGGAACTTACCTCGACCGCTGCGCAGAGGAGAGGTACAATTACCGTTGCTTATGAGCCAAAAACCAACCTGAAATATGCTCAGCTTAAACTTCAGGAACGAATTGATGAAGTGAAGGCGACTTTGCCAACAGAATTCACTGTCACTGTTATGAAAGTTGATCTTCAACAAGCCTCCAGCATGTTGATGACTATGGAAGTAAGGGGTGCAGGTGGAGCTAATCGAATCCGGCAGATCACTGATGAGAAAATCACACCAAGAATTGAAAATGTTGATGGGATTGCTGGTGTGACCGTATTTGGCGGTCAGGAGAAAACTCTTGAGATTACTCTTGACAAAGATGCATGCGATGCGTATGGGATTACTCCTTTTCAGGTGAGGAATGCCATTGCCCAGAACGGACGTGACCGCACATTTGCCGGCCGTGCTTTTTCAGGGAACAAAATGTATTTTGTTCATGTGACTGCAGAATATGTTGATCCAAAAGAGATTGAGAATATTGTTATCAAGGAAGCCGGACCAGTTTTGCTAAAGGATGTGGCTTCCGTTTATTTCGGAGTAAAGGAACAGACTTCCTATGCCCGCGTGAACGGAATGGAATCTGTTACGCTCAATCTGGTGGCTGATTCCCAGGTGAACATAATCGATATTTCACATTCGGTGAAATTACTTATCGAAGAACTGAACAAAGAATTTGGCCCCCTGGGAATTGAGATCAAAGTTCAGGAGAACCTGGCTGAAACGATGGAAAAGAACATCGATTCGATCATTGATCTTGCCATTACCGGAGGTTTGCTCGCTATGTTCATCCTTTGGATATTCCTGAAAAATGGACGGTTAGTTTTGTCCATTGCGCTGGCAATTCCAATATCGGTTTATGTTGCATTCAACGCCTTTTATGCATTTGGAATAACAATCAACAGCCTTACACTGGTTGGTATGGCTTTGGCAATCGGGATGCTTGTTGATAACAGTGTTGTAGTGCTGGAAAATGTTTACAGGCACGCGGCGAGGGGAGAGTCGCCCGATATTGCGGTTACGCAGGGGACGTCAGAGGTTTGGCGTTCCGTAGTTGCTTCAACTCTAACCACTGTAACGGTATTTCTACCATTCCTTTTTTCAGAGAATTACCTGATCAGGACTTTAGGAACCAATGTTGGAATATCAATTATTTCAACCTTGCTCATCTCCCTGATGGTGGCGCTGCTCCTTGTTCCCATGCTCACCCATTTTACGCTGAAAAGCTCGCCAAACAAAGGGCCTCAGATTTTCGAAAAGATTTCGCTTCATAAGCGGATGGTTCAGATATATGTGCTGATCCTGAAATCCGGGTTGCGCAATCCTGCGGGAACCGTTATTGGGGCAATGATCATGTTTTTCCTTACCCTGTTTGCAGCTTTGGCTTTATCGAACGATACGCTAAAAGAGGCACAGATCAATCAGATAAGGATTTCCATTACCATGCCCCAGGGGACGACATTGGATAAAACCGACCTTACGGTAAAAACCATTGAAGAAAGATTGATGGACTTGCCGGAGAAGGAGGATCTCGTGACTTCAACCCAGGAAGCTCAGGCAACGGTTACAGTGAAGCTTTACGAAAAATTCGAAGACATAAAAAAACGAAAGCTTCCTGAAATCAAAGCTGACATTGAGAATAAAATCAGGAACATACCTCAGATCACTTATGAATTTCAGCAGTCATCGAGCTCCGGATTCTCCGGTAGTGGTGGAGGCGGCGGAGTTTCAGCCGGTGGTGGAGGTTTGGAAAGCTTAATGGGTATTGGCACACAGCAGGAAAGTGTTATCATCAAAGGACAGAACTTTGATTTAATGAAGGCTGTGGCTGAGGATGTTAAGTATTATCTTGATGATCTTACCACTATAACGCAGTCTACTGTAAGTGTTCAGGATAACCGTCCGGAGGTGAGAATGGCATTCAATACCAGGGAGATGGGTGAACGAAATGTATCGCTTTCTTCGGTAATGTCAGAGTTGAGTTCTTTTCCAACGGAAGTTACAGCAGGAGTTAAGTTCAAGGAAGGTACCGAGGAATATGATATCCTGATAAAATATGATGAGGTTATTGTAGATAAGAACAAGACCCGTACGATGACTGATCTTCAAACCATGGATGTTCCTTCGACCGACGGGAGCAGGCATCGGCTTACGGACCTGGCAAAGGTTTATTTTGCATTTGGTATGGGCACAATCAGCAGGTTGAATCAGGAAAAACAGATCAAGGTCACTTATCGATTTGATGCTGAAACAAATGGTTCAAAAACCTTGCTTGAGGCAGCCCGGGGAGATGTGGATAACCTGGTGTCAGGTATGAAAATTCCTGCCGGTGTTGCGGTTGAGGTACAACATGAAGTAAATCAGTTTGCTGACTTCTATTTCCTGATTGCGGCTGCCTTTATTTTGATTTTCATGATCATGGCAGCAGTATTCGAATCACTCAGCACGCCTTTTGTGTTGCTCCTATCGATTCCACTTGCAGGAATAGGTTCATTTCTAGCCATTTTGTTTACCAAAACCTCTCTTCTCAATGCCAATACTCTGATAGGGTTTATCATTCTCATCGGGATTGTAGTGAACAATGGGATTATTCTGATTGACTATGCAAATATCCTTCGGAAAAATGGCAACAGGAAACTACGTGCACTAATGACTGCCGGTTTGGCCCGTTTGCGGCCGATCCTTATTACCGCGTGCACCACCTGTGTGGCTATGGTTCCCCTTGCAATGGGTCAGTCGGAATATGTAAGCCTGATTGGTAAACCGTTTGCCATTACCGTGATCGGAGGTTTAGCTCTAAGCACCTTATTGACGCTGGTGTTCATCCCAACCTTTTATTCGGGATTAGAAAACGCTTTGAAGTGGATGAGAGAACAGAAGCTTGGCGTTAAGATCGTAATGTACACACTGATGATTGGATTCACTGCGCTGATTTATTTTGGAATCGATGCTTTCCTATGGCAGGCGGTAACTTTTCTGCTTGTATTGATTGGTGTGCCGGCTTCAATATGGTTTGTAATGAACAGTTTACGCAAGGCCAGTGATACGGTAATACCTCTTGATGAAAAGATTGTTATCCGTATCCAGAATTTGGTCAAGATTTATGAACGCGACGGAAGATTTAGCAGGCAATGGAAAGCAGGCTTGGCTATTCGCAAGCGATTGGGAATGGAAAAAGAGTATAAAAGATGGAAAGATCTGGATGATATTCTATGGCAATTGCCCATCCTTGGATTCATGATGTACTTTGTTTATTTCTTCCTCGAAGGCAGCATTTGGATTTTCCTGCTCAGCATACCGATTTATTTTATGATGCTGTCGATGTACAGTCCGGTAGGTAAATACATCAGATACAAAAAACCGGCAGGATTTATTAATAAAATAAACCAGTTCTTTAAAGGATTGATTTTCTGGGGATTTCCGGCTTTTAGTATATTTATTTTCCAATTGCGATGGGAAAATATTGCTATCGATGTATTGATCGGATTGGTATGGTATCTTGCTTTAATCGTTTACGCGACTTCAAGTCGTCTTGTCCGCGAAAAGGTTAACGTGAACCGTATTACGGGTAAGTTTGGAAGAATGCGCAGGGGCTGGTACCGGCTGGTTCAGTCGATCCCGATAATTGGCACCAAAAAGAAGCCATTTAAAGCGCTGCGCGGAGTTTCCATGACCATTGAGAACGGAATGTTTGGATTACTCGGTCCTAACGGGGCTGGTAAAACCACCCTGATGAGGATTATTTGCGGAATCTTTGAACAGAGCTATGGTAAAATCTGGATCAGCGGTATTGATACTCAGGAAAAACGTGAAGAATTACAAGGCCTGATCGGATATTTGCCACAGGAATTCGGAATGTATGAAAACATGACTGCCGGGGAATACCTTAATTATCAGGGGATACTCAAAGGTTTGAAATATCCTGACGAACGTGAAAAGCGTGTTGATTTTGTGCTGAGCTCGGTTCATATGTTAGAGCATAAGAATGAGAAAATCGGTAGTTATTCCGGGGGGATGAAACAGCGTATCGGGATCGCGCAGATTCTTCTGCACCTTCCGAGAATTCTGGTTGTTGATGAACCAACCGCAGGTCTTGATCCGCGGGAAAGGATCCGTTTCAGGAACCTTCTGGTTGAATTATCCAGAGAACGTGTAGTCATTTTCTCCACCCATATTATTGAGGACATATCGAGTTCCTGCAACAAGGTAGCCGTTCTCGATAAGGGTAATATGGTTTTTCTGGGTGCCCCTGAGGATATGGCCCATACCGCCAAGGGACATGTTTGGCAGGTTGAAGTGAGTATGGAGGAATTTGACCGGTTATCTGAACTTTATAAGGTGGTGCACCACATGCGTGATGGTCTGAATATCAGGGTACGGTTATTGGCTGAAACAAAACCTTCACCAGATGCCATTGAGGTTCAGCCTTTGTTGGAAGATTCGTATTTATGGATGTTGAAGAAAGCAATCTGATATGAAAAGTAACCGAGTTGCCTTAATCTGGAACTGGATCTTCAATATGGTCCGTTATAATCTCAAGATTATCTTTGCCAATAAATTCATTTGGTTTTTAATTGCCTCGCTCGCCTTTTTTGTTGGAATTCTACTGATCAATCTTTTTTCGAAAGGAAAGATTGATACAGGATCCATCTATGGTCTCCTTCTGTTTCCTGGCCTGTTGCTGGTTTTCTATCCAACTGTTTTTGGAATACAGAACGACGAGGATACGCGGGTGCTGGAAATTCTTTTCGGGATTCCGGATTACCGGTATAAAGTATGGCTAGTGAGGCTGATACTGATTTATTTTGTAGTTTACATCATTCTACTGTTGTTAGGTGTTTTCTGCTCCTGGGCACTTTTGCCATTTCCTGTTTTTAACATGGCCTGGCATCTGATGTTTCCAATCTTTTTCATGGGTACTTTGGCATTCCTTTTATCCACATTTATCAAGAATGGTATCGGAACCGGTGTGGTTATGATCATTATCGGAGTGTTTTTTGTGGCCCTGATGGCAGCAATACAAAATAGTAAATGGAATATTTTCCTGAATCCATTCAGTGTTCCCGACAGTATGAGTGAAAACGCCTGGAAAATGATTGTTCAGGACAACCGGATCATTCTGTTTGTGGGGATCGTGCTGGCCTTATTGGGAGGGCTGACGAGTTTGCAGAAGAGGGAGAGGTTTATATAGGTTCCTGGTAATTTGAAAACGGGAGGACAGATGGGGTGGGGAGGACAGATGGTAGGGGAGGACCCATGTGTCCTCCCGTTTTTGTATAGGACATTATTTCGTATAATACTCTACCATATCCTTCAATGTCTTCGTGCATACCGGGCAGAACGGATCGCCGAGCCAGTTCATCTTGCATTTTGCCATGGGGCTATAGATGCCTTTTGCTGTGTATAATCCACCTTCGTAAGCACCAAGTATTCCATCAAATTCCGATTTCCTGGGAGTAGGAACGGGGGTGCCCGGTTTGACCATTTTCTTCCATTTTTTGCTGAAATCAACCAGGTTGGTAACGTTGGGTTGGATGGGTTCCACGGTCATATCGATATAATCCTGATAGGCAACATCGCTGGTGTAATATTCATCGGCTAGCCAGGTGAAAGTGTGCCCGAATTCATGGACAAAAACACCAACCGATTGTTTATTGAATGCGGTAAAGCATCCATAGTAATTGTAAACCCCGCCACCACCGTATTTCTCAGAATTGACCAGGATGATAATAATGTCATAAGGAACGTTTGCCGCTACATCTCTTACCGATTTGATATCATAAGTCATGTTGTACCGCTCGCTGTCGAATGTGTAGAAACTTGTGCTCAGAAGTGTGTTCTTATAGGTTCCTTTTGCTGGGATATCTGTTCCAGACTCCAGTGAAGGCGCTTCAACCAGCCAGCAATTGAACTTGTCTGATACTGCAGTAAAAGGGGCTGTATCCAGCAACCCTTTCGAAAAGGTTTTTACTGCTTCCCTGAATTTGTCCATTTCACCAGCAGTGAAACCATCGGGTAAAAATACAACATCAATTTTTTCAGAGGGATCACCTGAATCGTGAACCATGTAAGACTTGTAAATTGGGCCTGATTCCTTGGAAATAAAATAATTGGCTGGATCAATTTGATATTCAAATGTTTTAATAAGTTTTGTTTTGCGATCGCGGCTGTAAAGCTGGAGTGTAACCGGTTTTTTAGGAAACGGAACCAGAGCTGTTTCATAAAAGCATCTGGGCGTAACTTTTGCTTCGGCAGTTGTTTGCCACTCGCTGTACAATCCGGCATATCCTCGAGAAAAGATCAGTTTTTTTGTAGTCCGATCATACAATTCAACCCGATATTCACCCCAGGCAAAAGGATCGATGAGGTGATTGCGGGGTCCTGACCACTTCCCTTCCTGTTTCATCTGCATGAAGCTGACCACCTCTGAAGTTGATGTGCCACAGCGGTTGTAATCGAAACGTAAAGTGTTGTCGGTAAAATATTCCTCATATTTTATTTGTGCATGAGCGCCAAATCCAACAAGAACCAGTAGAAATAGAAATATCTTTTTCATTGAAATCGTTTTTTATTAAATACCAGCGATAAAGGTAAATTACATTGTATTTTTGCCAAAGAAAATAACCAATTCTTTATAAATGATATGGGTGAACATCTGAAATTGCTTTTCAAGAATTTATCGGATTGGCTCGAAACCTGGGGATTGACCGGAGCGTTTGGCCAGTTTTTACATCTGGCGATTCTTTTGGCAATGTTGTTCCTGGTGGGTTTTGCAATCGATCGCATTACCAGGGTCATTATTAAATTGGTAATCAATCGAATTGTAAAAAGTACCAATAATCCCTTTGATGACATTATGCTCGAGATGGGCGTATTCAGGAGGATCGCACATTTTGTTCCGGCAGTGGTAGTTTATTACATGCTGCCGCACATTTTTAACGGTGTTTATTCGGTTGATACTGTTCAGCCGGATGCTGTGGTAAAGGCATTTATCGATTTTTCGCAAAAAGCCACCTCTATTTACATGATTCTGGTTGGTACATCAGTAATCACTACAGGACTAAAGGCACTCAATGAAATTTATACCCATTTGGATGTGTCGGGTAGGGTACCGATCAGAGGGTATATCCAGGTTGTTCAGTTTACGGTTGTTCTGATTGCCGGAATATGGATGTTATCAATTGTTTTTGGGTTCCACTTAAAAGGTTTCTTTACGGGTTTAGGGGCCTTTATGGCTGTTTTGGTTATCGTTTTCCGCGATACCCTACTTGGTTTAATGGCTACCATACAACTATCGGTTAATAAAATGGTCAGGATTGGGGATTGGGTTACCATACCATCGAAGAATGCTGATGGTGTAATTCTCGAAATCTCAGTGAACACTGTTAAGGTTGAAAATTGGGATAAAACCATCACCACTATGCCAACTTATTCATTGGTATCGGAGCCGGTTCAGAACTGGCGGGGTATGGAGGAATCCAATGGAAGGAGGATCAAGCGGTTTGTTAATATCGATATGGGAACCGTTCATTTCTGTTCCGATAGCTTGCTGGATCGCCTTAGTAATATATACCTCGTATCGGAGTATATAAAATCCAAAAGAGCCGAGCTCGATGAGTTAAACAGGAAATTTCCAAAGGCTGATTTATCGGTTGCCAATGGAATCCGGTTAACCAATCTGGGTATTTTCAGGAAGTATCTGGAGTGCTATTTAAAGGATCATCCCGATATTCAGCATAAAATGACCACCATGGTGCGACAGCTTCAATCCACGGACAAAGGCATTCCCATTGAGATTTATGGATTTAGCAGCGATAAGGAGTGGGAAGCATACGAGAATGTACAATCTGATATTTTTGATCATATTCTGGCGGTGATACCTGAATTCGAGCTACGGGTATTCCAAAATCCCACTGGTGCAGATTTTAAACAATTGGCAAAAGCAGCAGATTAAGATGGAAATCGAACGTAAGTACTTAGTAAACAAAATCCTCTGGCAAGAGTTGCGCCAGCCGGTTAATGCATCTTTTGTTCAACAAGCCTATCTTTCAACGGATCCAAAGTGTTCGGTGCGAATCCGGATTACCGACAGTAAGGCCCTGATAACTATTAAGGGGGAAACAACAGGTATATCGCGGGAGGAGTTTGAATACTCAGTACCCTTGAATGACGGCCTGGAAATTATGCGGCTTGCCGGAAAACCGGTGATTGTGAAAAGCAGATATGTCATTCATCATGACGGTTATAAATGGGAAGTTGATGAATTTCATGGTGATAATGAGGGTCTGATCCTTGCTGAGGTAGAATTAAAGGCCGATTCGGAAAATCCGGAATGGCCCGAGTGGATAGATAAAGAAGTTTCAGGTGACCCGCGATATTTTAACCTGCAATTGGCGATTAATCCAATAAATGAATGGCAATGAAGAGGATAATCAGGGGATTGTTGGGGATTTCTATTTCTTTGACGGTTATTTTTATAATCGGTTGCGCGTCCCTTCGTCCGCCTTCCACAAAGATTTCATCCCAACTATCTGTATACAATCCGGGAAAAACAATTCTTCATCCGCAATATAAGGTGTATCATTCTACAGAAACGGAAAGTGTGCTGTATATAAAGATGCTAACCAGCGAAGTTGTTTTCAATCAGGCAAATACGCAAGTTAAAAGTCAGGCAAAAATCAGAGCGATATTTACGCTTTACAGTTCGCTGGCAAATAATGAGATTGCCCAGCGCGATACCCAGCAATTTGTGATTGAGAGGGAATCAGTTGGTGAGCAGATCATTGCATCTGTCAATCTGGCTACTTCGCCAGGTCAATCCTATCTGCTGGATATTACCCTTGAAGACCAGATCAGGCAATCAATGGTAAGGGATCGGGTTTTGGTAGATCGCTCTCAGGCAGAAAATCAGCAGGATTGGCTGGTGCTGGGTTTTCCGGAAAACAGGGTGGCTTTTGAGCAGTTTTTTTATCCGGGTGAATCTTTTCGGCTGATCAAGCAGGGTAGTAATGCTGAGCGGGTGTATATTTCTGTTTTTCAGCCCCGGAATATTTTGCCGCTTCCCCCTTTTGCGATTGAGGAGCAGCCCGATAATATTCCGCTGCCCGACAGTACTTTTTATATGGCCTATTCGGAGCGTTTGCTTTATCGGCTGGGAGGGCAGGGCATTTATGTGTTCCATTTCAAACCTGAGCCAGCCAAGGGATTATGCCTCACTCAGTTTGGTGATCACTATCCTCAGATAACCCAGCCGGAAGATATGCTTCCACCATTACAATATATCACAACGCGAGATGAGTATCAAAAACTGTTGACCAATCCGGATATAAAAGCATCAGTTGATCAATTTTGGTTCGAAAAGGGTAAAACCTACGCTAATGCACGAGATTTGATCCGGGTTTATTACAACCGCGTGGTTTTTGCCAATCTTTATTTTCCATCCAGCAAGCAAGGTTGGAAAACTGACCGGGGCATGCTTTATCTGCTTTTAGGACCTCCATTTTCGGTTGAAAGAACTGAAACAAAGGAATTGTGGTATTATGAGGCTTCCGAAACCGGAGAGAAGATTACTTTTGAGTTCAATCTGGCCGACGATTATTGGATCGGAAATGATTATAAATTAAAGAGAAAAGAAGAATTCCGACCCATCTGGAATAGAGCGGTTGATTCCTGGCGGCGAGGTAAAATATTTAGCATGTAATGGAACAGCAAGATTATATTTTCGGGTTAAGGCCCGTGCAGGAGGCCATAGAGGCCGGACGCACCATTGAAAGAGTAATGATTAAAAAGGGATTGCAGGGTGACGGAGTTTATGCCCTCCTTCATTTAATCAGGCAATCGGGTATTCCGTTTCAATATGTTCCGGTGGAAAAGCTGAACCGGATGACGCAGAAAAATCATCAGGGGATTATCGCCATAACGTCCATTGTAACTTATCTTCCCTTTGAAGAGGTGGTTGCGCGGGTTTTTGAGGATGGCAGGGATCCACTGGTGGTAATTCTTGATGGAATAACCGATGTGAGGAATTTGGGTGCCATAGCCCGCTCAGCCGAGGCGGCAGGAGCTGATGCCATCCTGATTCCTGAAAAGGGAGTGGCTCAGATTAATCCCGATTCCATGAAAACATCAGCCGGGGCACTTGCGATTATTCCGGTATGCCGCACACCCGATCTGATCCGGAGCATCAAGTACCTGAAAAATGCCGGATTGAAGATTACCGGTGCCACGGAAAAAACAGACATCCTTTTTTATGAGGCCGATTTTAAGGCACCCATGGCGCTGATCATGGGAGCTGAAGATCATGGCATCAGCCCCAATATACTGGCTTTATGTGATCAGGAGGTGCGCATTCCGATGCTGGGTAAGATTGCCTCTCTTAACGTTTCCGCCGCAGCCTCGGTGATATTGTTTGAGGCGGTGAGGCAGCGGAGTGGGAAGTGAAGATCGAATGGTGACGAGTGAAAAGTGACGAGTGACAAAACATTGAATGGCCTTTTTGATTTGCCGGCCTTATCTGGTTCGCCTCTCTGCTGTTTCCCCAATTCCAGCTCAACAATCAACCTGCCGGTGAAATCAGTCACCTGTATAAAGACTGTTTGGTTGGAAACAATGACATACCGTATGGTGGCAAGGTGGTTAGCCGGGTATTGGCCCGATAAGCGGATTAGCAGGATAACCCTCAAAAACCAGTGTAAAGGCCTTGATTAGTTTGATTTTGGCATCTCTCGCGGATCAATCGCGGTGAGGCTTCCAACCCATCCATTATAGGAGTAGTAAGCGGATGAACACGTTTGATTCTACTTGATCCAAACAGCAAAAATATAGACCCAATTCTGCGTCCCTGCCATATTCCCACTCTTTACGTTCTTCACCCTCTTTACATTCTTCACCCTCTTCACGTTCTTCACGTTCTTCACATTCTTCACGCTTCGCGTTCTTCGTGCGCCTTTTCCCACTCCTCCATCGCCACTCCTAATTCTTTTTTCAGCTGATCATATTCAACATAAGGATCGGCGCCGGCGTTGGCGGCCATGCTCTCGGGATCGGCTAAAAACATTTCAACCAGGTGGATGCGCTTTTCCAGATCCTCTATCCGCTCCTCGGCTTTGGTGATGCGGGTGGCTATTTTGCGTTTTTGCCGATCAATCTCTTTCTTTTCTTCGTATTTCTGTTTGTTATCGGCCAAGGTAACAACAATCGTAGGATTCTGCGTTTGAACCAGCTCCTGTCTGGTCTTCATCTCAACTTTATCCTGCTTTTGAACAATCTCCTTACGCTCGATTTCTTTGAGCGTGTTCAGTCGTTTTTTATTCAGGAACTCAAAGATATCGCCCGGATGCTCTTTGACTTTCCGGCCACGGAATTCAAATATTTTGGTTACCAAACCATCTAAAAAATCCCTGTCGTGCGATACGAGTATCAGCGATCCGTTAAACTTCAGCAAGGCCTCTTTCAAAACCTGTTTCGATCGCAAATCGAGATGGTTGGTGGGCTCATCAAGGACCAGCAGGTTTTTGGGCTCCATCAGCAGACAGGCCAGTGCCAACCTCGATCTTTCGCCTCCTGAGAGGACCGAAACCTTCTTGTCGATATCATCACCACTAAAGAGAAATGCACCCAGAATGTCGCGCATTTTTGTCCGGATATCACCAATAGCCACATAGTCGATCGTTTCCAGAACAGTTTTCAGCGGATCCAGTACATCGGCCTGATTTTGGGCATAATAGCCAATTTTCAGGTTGTGGCCCAACTTGCAGTTTCCTTCATATTCCAGCTCGCCCATAATGATGCGGGCCATGGTGGTTTTCCCTTCACCATTACGGCCAACAAAGGCAACCTTTTCACCGCGGTGAATAATCATTTCTATTTTGTCGAGAACATGCGTAGTTCCATATCGCTTGCTAACATCCTCGGTCTCAACCAGAATGGTTCCGGCATGTGGTGCGGGTGGGAACTTAATATGAATGGTTGATCCGTCGATCTCATCGATTTCTATTCTATCGATTTTAGCCAGCTGCTTGATCCTCGATTGCACCTGCACTGATTTGGTTGCCTTGTACCGGAACCGCTGGATAAACTTCTCCGTTTCGTCAATCTTTTTTTTCTGATTGGTATAGGCGGCCAGCTGTTGCTCGCGTCGCTCACCTCTCAGTTTCAGGAACTCAGTGTAAGGCACCTTGTAATCAGCCAGCCGGCCCAAAGTTATCTCCACTGTACGTTTGGTGGCCCGGTCAAGGAAAGTTCTATCGTGACTGATGAGCAGAACGGCCCCCCGGAAATCCTTCAGATAATCCTCGAGCCATTGAATCGATTCGATATCGAGGTGGTTGGTTGGTTCATCGAGCAGCAAAACATCCGGTTGCTGCAACAGAATCTTAGCCAGCTCGATACGCATGCGCCAACCGCCAGAGAATTCTGCCGTTGCACGTTCAAAATCCGCTCGTTCAAATCCAAGACCGATCAGTGTTTGCTCAATTTCTGCTTCCCGGTTCCGTCCGCCGAGCATTTCAAATCGATCACTCTTTTCCGACAAATCCGATATCAGCTTATGATAAGAGTCTGTTTCATAGTCAGTACGGGCAGTAATATCAACAGTGAGATTGTGGATGTCACGTTCCAGCTGTAAAACCTCTTCAAATGCCTTTTCTGCTTCATGAAAAACCGTGGTGGAATCGGAATAGGCCATGTGCTGCGGAAGGTAACCAAGGCGTATACTTGGCGGAACCGATACAAAGCCCCCCGATGGTTTCATTTCGCCGGTGAACAGCCTGAGAATGGTGGTTTTTCCTGCACCGTTTCTGCCCACTAAACCCACGCGATCTCTCTGGCTCACCAAAAATGAGATATCCTTGAGCAAATCATAGCTGCCGAAACTAACGGTTACCTGGTCTAGCGAAATCATAATGTAAATGGCTTAAGTTCATAATCATATCCCCACATCAGGCCATGCAGGGGTTCTTTGGTTGCCTGAGTTCCCGAAACATGGAAAACCGGTCCATGAAAGTGCTCCGGAATCAGGGTCTTAACCGTTTCAATTCGTGAAATGTATCGTTTATTATCGATGCCCGATGGACCTCCCCAGGCACAAATCAAATAGTCGGTTTTTGCCAGGATCTGACTGAAGAACGAATTATTTTCCAACCCGATCACAGCCATATCATCCAAAGTGTTTAACCGCTCATTCACTTCAATCGCATCGGTGGCACGGAAAGCGAAAATATTCAGGATTTTCAGATGCTTTACATCCGGAAATTGCTTCCAAACATACGTTTCTACTTTCCTGATGGTGGAGTCAGACCTTTTTTCATCGGCCGAGCTGGGATTTTTGAGGATCACGGCAATGGTTTTGGAACGGGGCTGGCTTAATAGATCAGCTTTGTAATTCATTTCCAATGTGTACCGGAACAACCTGTCGGGCGAAAAATCTGCCCGGATACTTTGAATATCCACTTCGCTGTAATGATCAACCTGTCGTCCGATTCGAGCCATACCTGATTTTGATTTCCGGCAAAAGTAACAAACTTCGGGATTCCGGCCCGACAGATTTAGAATGCCTTCCGGATTTTGACTTTCGTTTATTACTTTAGCCGCCACTAAATCATCATTTTGAAAAAGAAACCACTGCCAGTATTGCATGATCTCACGGTTGAATCAATCGGAGCCGAAGGGAAGGCCATTGCCCGTTATGAAAACCGTGTGGTATTTATCCCGATGGTGATTCCCGGTGATGTTGTGGATGTAAAAATCACTAAAAAGCGCCATTCGTATTGGGAAGGGAACATGCTGCGTTTAGTAACCCCGTCGCCAGGCCGGCAAACTCCGGTTTGCGATTATTTTACTGTTTGTGGTGGCTGCAAGTGGCAGATGCTTCCATACATTGAGCAGCTGAAGTTCAAGGAAAAACAAGTTTCTGATCAGCTGATCAGGATCGGAAGGTTAACCCTGCCGGAAATAGCGCCGATCATCGGAGCAGAATCGTCGGAGTTTTACCGGAATAAAATGGAATATACTTTTTCCAACCGCCGGTGGCTTTCAGCTGAGGACATGCCGGTTAACGGTTTTCCGGAGTCCACACCCGGACTGGGCTTGCACGTTCGCGGTCTTTTTGATAAAGTGGTTGATATCCATAAATGCTGGTTGCAGCCCGATCCTGCCAATGAGATCCGAAATGAGGTAAGGAGATTTACTCTGGAACATGGGTATACCTATTATGATCTTAGAAATCAATCGGGTATGATGCGGAACCTGATTATACGGTGCACCTCAACCGGCGAATGGATGGTTATCGTTTGCTTTCATGAAGAGGATCCTGAGAAATTGAAAATGCTGATGGATCACATTGTTGAGAAATTCCCATTCCTCACCTCACTGGTTTATGTGATCAACCCAAAACAGAATGATACGATCAATGACCTGGAAATAATGACCTGGTACGGGCGCGATCACTTGTTTGAAGAGATGGAGGGCTTGCGCTTCAAGATCAGTCCGAAATCCTTTTTCCAGACCAATACGCACCAGGTCCATAAATTATATAGTGTGGTAAAAGATTTTGCCGGATTGACGGGCAACGAGGTTGTATATGATTTGTATACCGGCACCGGTACTATTGCTCAGTTTGTGGCCGCTCAAGCTTCAAAGGTTATTGGAATGGAGTATGTGCCTGAGGCTATTGAAGATGCGAAAGTAAATGCTGCTTTAAACGACATACAAAATGCATCTTTTTTTACCGGAGATATCAAGGATATGCTCACTGCAGATTTTATGGAAACCAATGGGAAACCGGATGTGATTATTCTCGATCCTCCACGTGCCGGTGTTCATGAAGATGTGATTTTTGCTATCCGGACAGCATCACCAGAACGTATTGTTTATGTTAGCTGCAATCCTGCCACTCAGGCCCGTGATCTGGCGATGCTTGGTGATCAGTATACTATTGAGGCGGTTCAGCCGGTGGATATGTTTCCGCATACGCATCATGTGGAAAACGTGGTGAAGCTGAATCGCAAATAACAAAAAGCAAAAAGCAAATAACAAAAAGCAAAAGACAAATAACAAGGGTGTGAGTGTGATTGTGAGTGTGGGGTAAATTTCATAATATAGTTAGTTATGAGTATATTGAGTGTGGTGTTGAAGAAGTTGCCGTCTACTTATTGGTGGGCGAATTTAATGGAGTTGTTTGAGCGGTTGGCGTGGTATGGGATGTTCATCCCGTTGTCGCTCTATTTGACAGGATCCACTGAAACCGGTGCTTTAGGGTTTTCGCAAGTTCAAAAGGGAGCACTGATGGGAACGGTGGTGATGGTATTGTATTTTTTACCACTGCTTACCGGAGCGATTGCAGATAAGTTTGGATTCCGGAAAACACTGATAGTTGCTTACGTGGTACTGGCTTCAGGGTATTTTGCGATGGGGCAGGTTAGTTCTTACAGTGCGGTATTTTTGGTTTTTTTGTGGGTTGCGCTGGGAGCAGGACTATTTAAACCGGTGATTCAGGCTACTGTTGGAAAAACCACCGATGAAACAACTTCTTCACTCGGGTTTGGAATCTTTTATATGATCGTAAATATCGGCTCATTCATCGGTCCGATTATCGCTTCCGTATTGCGCGGCTTTTCATGGAAGTATGTTTTTGTGATGTCGTCGGTATCTATTCTGGTGAATCTGGTTATTGTGATCTTCTTTTATAAGGAACCCGCCCAGCCGAAAAATGAGGATCCGCTTCTTAAATCGATCAAGCTGATCTTAAAAAATATATTTAAAGCACTGAGTGATATTAAACTGCTTATCTTCCTGATACTGGTAATCGGTTTCTGGACCATGTATAATCAGCTGTTTTACACACTTCCTGTTTTTATTGATCAATGGGTGCGCACCGATGTTATGTTTCAATCGGTTGAAAAAATCTGGTCCGGATTTGCCCATGCGCTGGATACACAGAATAATGGAACTATCGCCAGTGAAATGTTGATCAATGTGGACGCTTTGTTTATTGTTCTCTTGCAAATCATTGTATCTACGGTTGTTATGAAGTGGAAGCCGCTAAATGCGATGATCAGTGGGATGTTGGTTTGTACCATCGGTATATCGCTTACTTTATTAACTCAAAATGGTTTTTTTCTGATTCTTTCGATATTCATCTTTGCAATCGGGGAGATGTCATCGTCGCCCAAAATCTCTGAGTATATTGCACGGATAGCTCCAAAAGATAAGGTTGCACTTTACATGGGATGCTCCTTCATTCCGTATGCGGGAGGGAACTTCTTTGCAGGCCAGATTTCCGGTGGGGTGTACCAGCGTTTATCTGATAAAATCTCACTTTTACAGATCGATGTAGCCTCCAAAGGTCTCGATATTCCGGCAATCTCGGGAAAGTTTACCCAAACCGATTATTTTAACCGGGCAGCGGAACTCATGGGGATGAATGGCAGGCAATTGACAGATTATCTGTGGGTTACTTATCACCCAAACCGAATTTGGTACATTGTATTTGGAATCGGTATCGCTACGGTGGTGCTCATGATGTTATATGATCGGTTTCTCATCAGGGGGACTGGGC
The DNA here is from genome assembly GCA_903919925.1 of uncultured Bacteroidota bacterium. Classification (GTDB taxonomy): domain Bacteria; phylum Bacteroidota; class Bacteroidia; order Bacteroidales; family UBA12481; genus UBA12481. The sequence continues at coordinate 24,160 of CAIXKO010000436.1, forward strand.
TTAAGATAAGAAAGGGCTGAACCGGGCATTGATATCAAAGTGATTAATGGACGACAACCAGCGCTGAACTGCGTTGAAAGTGGTTCATGCCTTTTTTGTGAAAAAATTGCTTGAATCTCCGCTGACCACGATGTTATGGGTATCCATCTGCAGGCAATAATCCAGATCGGAGATTAATCCCTTGGACTTTAATACATTATAATGTGTAGTGTCCTGCAAGGCGGAATGAATATCGGATTGGCTTTGTTCCCATTTTTCGATGGCTAATTTTCCAAGATCATCGAACTTAAATTTCCCTGATTTCTCCAATGATGAGCAGATCAGACCGGCGCAAAGGAAATCATCAAGAGAAAATTCGTTATTGGTTCCTGCACAAATCAGTTCAACCGGCATTACCTTTTTAATAAGGTAGGTTGCCAGGGCCTGATGATTAAGGAATGAACCGATCAGAACTTCAGCGGCATTATGGCATCTTGAAATCGCTTGTGTACCATTGGTGGTAGTGAGGACAATCCCTTGGTTCAAAACTCTTTCAGTTGTATATTCAAGAGGAGAGTTGCTGCAATCGAACCCATTAATAGGCAGGGCATGGCGCTCCCCGCCTAGTAAAATGCCGGTTTTTTTTAATTGAAATGCTTCTTCAATGGATGCCACGGTTTTAACCCAGCTTGCGCCATTTGATAAGGCTGTTACAATTACCGAGGTTGCCCGCAGCACATCGATGACTACGGCAATCCTCCCGGTTAGATCCTTTTCACGGATATCGGCGGCGGATAGGGTAAGGTGAATGGTTCTGTTCATTATTCACTTTTTAATGGTGTTTTGTTCCCAAAGTACACTCAAGTCAATCAGGTTCTTTTAGGTTTTATAGGCAAATAAACCTTATCGATCATCTCCCTGTACTCTGCCTCCGGATTACTTAGGTGGGTGACTCCTCCGCCACTCCGATATCTTAACCCATCCGTGGTTTGTTCAATAAAGCGGATCATTACGGCACTTTCCATGTTTTGTCCGTCGAAAACTCCAAAAACCCCGGTGTAGAATCCGCGCGGTACGGTTTCGGTTTCCATGATAATTTCAATGGTTCGTTTTTTCGGTGCCCCGCTAATGCTGCCTGCCGGTAGTAAAGCAGCCAGAATATCTCCGGTATGCTTCCAGTAATCATCTGGCAAAATACCACGGATTTCAGAGCTTGCCTGCAATATTTCTTTATCGATTGTCCGGATTCGATCAATATACCGATACCGAGCAACCGTTACTTTGCTTGCTACTTTGCTCAGATCGTTCCGTATCAGATCAACAATGGTAACGTGCTCCGCCGCCTCCTTAGGATCGGCTAGTAATTTACATCCTGCTTCCGGAAATGACGCGTCAATAGTGCCCTTCATCGGAAACGAACTGATAACCCCATCGCGAATCCGGATAAATGGTTCAGGTGAGAATACAACAAATTGGTCCTTCAACAATAGTTTAAATGGGGCCTGGCTGAATTCAAAAATCTCATCCAAAGTCAGGTTTGTTTCAATAGGAGTGGGGAAAGTAAGGTTAACCAAATAGGAATTTCCTTGTTTCAGGTGATGGAGAACATGATTAAAAGCTGTCAGATATTCAATGTAAGGAACCGGACTTTTTTTTAAAAAGATCTTTCTCTTTTTTACGCCGGTAACAATAGTATTTTGATAGCCCGGGGTTTTGTAGCTAATAGTGTCAGGAACATCAGTCAACCGATAAACTTCGGGCGAAAGGCCTTCAAAATCAATGATAAAAAGGAATGGCTGCCTGGCTTTTCCCAGATCGTTCATTTCTTTAATAAAGTCTTTTCCCAGCTGCATATCCATATTTTTCTTCAACAAAGGTAAAATTGGTATCTTCACACAAACTTTTCTTATGGTTAATTTACGCGAAAAAGATCGGCCAAAAACAGGAATCTACAGCAATTACAGTAAAGCAAAAGGAAAGCCTTTTATCTATATTGCTGTATTATTGATGGTTGTGCTGGTTATGGCAGTGGTGTTCAACCCCAATAGACAAACAAAAAGAATGTTTGATAAAAGAACCAATCCACAGGAATCTACTTCTTCAGAGCCGCAGTTTGTTATGCAGGGAGAATTGACTTTCCTGAAAAATGATAGTACAGTGATCACAAAAATCGACATAGAGATTGCCGATGATGATGCCAAACGTGAGCGTGGGTTGATGTATCGTAAACAAATGATGCTTAACCAGGGTATGCTGTTTATTTTTGCGGAGGAAAGTCTTCAGTCTTTCTGGATGAAAAATACCTGGTTGCCTTTGGATATTTTGTACCTTGATGCTCAAAAAAAGATAGTTCGGATTCATGAAAATGTGGCCATTCTGAGTGAACAATCAATTCCTTCAGACTTTCCTGCAAAATATGTTGTGGAGGTAAATGCAGGATTTTGTGCGCTTTATAATATTCAGACCGGCAATATCATGACATTTATTCGGAAGTGATTTGATTAAAAAAACATGGGAGCTCCTACCGAACTGAATAACTATAATCAAAAAATACTCCGCTATGAGTGGGAGTCTTTGATCTTTCTTATTGTGGAGGATCTCGACTTCAATTATATGTTCCTGGCGGAAGCCTTAAAGAAAACCAATGTTCAAATTCTTTGGGCACTCAATGGGCAGGAGGCGGTCGACATTTGTAAATCGGGAATTGATATCAGTTTGATAATAACTGATATCCAAATGCCAGTTAAAGATGGATACACAGCTGCAAGTGAAATTCATGCTTTATTGCCCGGGATCCCGATTATCGCCTATACTGCCTATTCCTATGAAGGTTTACGGGAAAGGGTATTATCGGCAGGCGCCCGCGAATGCCTGATGAAACCGTTTGATGCCCGACAATTGTTGATTACTATAAGAAAATACCTGTTCATTTCGTGAAAGCTGTTTTGACTGGATTCATTTGGCTGGTACTATTTTGTTCAGCTTGCGTTAACGATAATGAGAAAGAAATGTTTCCTCATATCGTAGTGGTTGATTCGGTGATACAGGGCCAGGTAGCCTGGTTCAATTTGGACTCCACCTTGAATGATCAGCTGAACAATGTTGACCCGCTTAGGTTTTGGGGAGATATGGAGCGCGGCCGGGATCATAACCGGATGGATAGTGCTGCCCTGGTTATGGATGGAGCCCGCAACTATCTTACCGGATTTATCGGTAGATATGATTCTTTAGCCATATCCCTTTGGTTTTTACCAATGCCTAATTACAACAAATTGTTCCTTTTCGATTATGGTTTCGGGCAATTTTCAGCAGGCCTCGATGCTATAACCTCTGCTACTATGCCACGATTCAGGATGTTTTTGCAACAGGATACCGCCAGATGGTATTGGACCAATACCCTAGACTTTTATTTTTGGCATCATATGTATCTTGAGATTGGGGATACCATAAATCCCCCAAAACTGTATATCGATGGATATATGCCTGATACCTTGTCACGTCCGTGGCGCATGCATCCGATTACTGACCTGATCTATTTTTGCAGACCTTCAAACGCTGATATTATGGATACGCTGATGTTCAGAGGGTATATAGACGAGATCCGGATTTTTAATAAGTTTCTGAAAGAGGAGGAGGTATTGAGCCTTTTCTGGGAAGGGATTACAAACGAAAAGAATGTAAAGAACGTGAAGAGCGTGAAGAGCGTGAAGAACGTGAAGAACGTGAAGAGCGTAAAGAACGTGAAGAACGAGACGAAAGTTAAGATTGAATAGGATGAGAGCATTGAGATTGTTGGTGGTAGTGGCATTGGTTGGAATTATGATGCCGGTGATTGGGCAAAATGATCTTTTGGAGATGCTGGACCAGGAAATCAAGCCGGTTCGTGTGCCCGTTGATGCCACCTTTAAATCCACCAGGGTTATTAATTGTCACTCCATTGAGCGTATGCAGGCCGGTGATTTGGAACTGCATGTTTCACACCGGTTTGGTTTAATAAACAGCGGGTTTAAAAAGTTCTATGGATTAGATGAATCCAGTTCTCATGTGAGTTTGGAATATGGTATTTTAGATTGGTTGGAGGTTGGCGCTGGAAGGGCAACGGTTGATGAATATTTTAATGGTTTTGTTAAGCTGAGCCCAATACGGCAATCAAAAGGTAAATGGGCCATGCCGGTAAGCGCATCTTTATATCTCTCAGCGATGACTACCACCAGGGATTATCCAGATCCAAGCTGGGTGGTTGATGCAATCCATCGCCGGACATTTGTTTCGCAATTGCTGGTGGCAAGGAAATTTGCTCCCTGGCTTAGTCTTCAGGTTAGCCCAACATGGGTGCACCGTAACCTGGTTGCCACTCCCGAGGACCCTAACCGGATTTTTTCAACGGGAGTGGGTGGGCGGTTAAAGTTTACTAAACGGGCTGCCATTTCGTTTGAGTACTTCTGGGTAAAGGACCGGAACCTATTTACCGGACCTAAAAGGTATAATCCGCTCAGTATTGGCGTGGATATTGAAACCGGCAGCCATGTGTTTCAGCTCTTTGTTTCTAACTCTTTCTTTATTCTTGAAAATGGATTTATTGGAGAAACCACCCGTTCCTGGGGCAAAAAGGAGCTTCATGTGGGGTTTAATATATCAAGGGTATTCACTGTTATCAAGCGAAAATCATGAAAAAATTGATCTTCTTTCTAATGGTGCTCAGCTCATTGTTAAGGGGTAACGCTCAGGATACTCTTTGGTTTACCCGTACCGGGCACATTTATTTTATCTCTCATACCGATATTATTGATATTGACGCCAATAATTATCAAACCGGTTCATTTTTGAACACCAGGAGCGGTGAATTGGCTTTTACCTTGCTGATGAAGTCTTTCCAATTTACGCTACCACTGGCTGAGGAACATTTTAATGAGAACTATGTTGAAGCTGAAAAGTTTCCAAAAGCCTCGTTTAAGGGGAAAATTCTGGATTTTGATCCTTTAAAACTTGTTGAGGATGTTGACTATAAAGTGGTGGTCGCCGGAGACCTTACCATCCATGGCATAACCTCAGCAGTAAAAGAGCAAGGTGTCCTTCGGAAATCAGGGAGTGAAATTACTGCAACCTCAAAGTTTTCCATTCTTTTGGATACCTATAAAATTAAAGTCCCGGATATTGTTGCTGACAGGGTTGCGAAAGAAATTCCTATTAACATCAATATGAAATACCAGCCTTATAAAAAGACGGGTGGAAAATGAAGAAACTGTTTTTCCGGTATTGGCGAGTTGGTGTAGTATTCTCTCTGGTTGCTTTGTGCGTAGCAGGTTGGCTTGCTTTTCCTCCATACAGGAACCTGGAGAAGGAAGCACCGGTTGGGAATTTTACTGCCGATGAATTGTTTCAGGGATTAGCCAAGGATCCCGCTGGCGGTTATATCAGGCTTTCGGGCAAGGTGATTATTATTGAAGGAGTGGTGGCCGCTTCCGGCGATGGATATGTGATGTTGGGCAAAGATATGTGCGTGATCAGATGCACTTTAAGAAAAACGATATATGACAAAAAACGGCAATTTGAACCCGGCAAGATAGTGATATTAAAGGGCGTTTGCCGGGGTATGAATATGACTGAAGTAGTTGTATCACATTGTATTGTAATTAATAATACTGCAAAATAGTTGGATTTCGCTTCGGTTTTATTGAATTGGTACCGCGAGAATGGCAGGGTACTTCCCTGGCGGGGCAGCCATGATCCTTACCTCATTTGGGTTTCGGAAGTAATTTTTCAACAAACCCGCATTGAGCAGGGTACAGGATATTTTCTACGGTTTACCGCACGCTTTTCAACAATTGTAGACTTTGCAGAGGCTGAGGAAGATGAAGTTCTCAAGCTCTGGCAAGGCCTTGGATATTATTCCCGGGCCCGAAATATGCATTACACGGCAAGGCATATTTGCGAAAATTACGAGGGAAAATTTCCGCGTGATTTCGGGACGATATTAAAGCTTAAAGGGATTGGTGATTATACCGCATCCTGTATTTCATCGATATGCTTTGGGGAGCCTCATGCGGCTGTGGATGGCAACGTTTATCGGGTTTTAAGCCGGTTTTACGCCGATAATACTTCTATTGATGGTCCCACCGGAAAATCGCATTTCAAAAGAATTGCGCAGGAACTAATCAGTCGGGAGCGCCCGGGCGACTTTAACGAAGCGCTGATGGATCTTGGGGCTACTGTGTGTAAACCCCGATCACCATTATGTAAAATATGTCCGCTGAACCTCTTGTGTAAAGCTTACCCAAGAAATCTTCAAGCTGAATTCCCGGTCAAGGCACTCGCTTTGAAAAGAACCGCAATGGTCATCAATTATTTACTGGTTAATTCAAATGATCAGATTCTTATTCAAAAACGTACCGGTAAAGGGATCTGGAAAGGATTATATGAGTTGCCAATGATATCAGGTGATCTGGGTAAACTGGATCTTGTTGCGGAATATGAAGAACAATATGGGCTGAAAATGGATAATCTTAAGGAGGTCAGCCGGGTAAAACAGAATCTTACACATGCCGAACTGGACATCCGGTTTTATTCCGCCCCAAATGCAGAGGTAAAACCAGACCGGATAAGCAGCTTGCTGACCATTCCGGTCGGGAAAATCGAAAATTATCCATTTCCGAAGCCGTTAGTTGACTTCTTAAACAAACCCTGAGCGTTAAACCCGGACGGTTAAGATCACTCCAGGTACTTGTCGAGCCAGCCAAAAAATTCCCTTTGCCAGAGGATGCCATTTTGGGCGGAAAGCACCCAATGGTTCTCTTCAGGAAATAGTAGCAGGCGCGCCGGAATGTTTTTTAGCCGTGCCGCGTTGAAAGCTTGCATACCCTCAGTATAAGAAATCCGGTAATCTTTTTCACCGTGAATCACCAGGATGGGGGTGTCCCACTTATTTACAAACCGGTGAGGCGAGTTCGCAAAGCTACGCTGGGCAATAATATTGGTGCTGTCCCAATAGGCTCCGCCAAGATCCCAATTCACAAACCACATTTCTTCAGTTTCAAGGTAACTGGATTCCAGATTAAACATTCCATCATGCGCGATAAATGCTTTAAACCTTCCGTTATGATGACCGGCCAGCCAAAAAACGCTAAACCCTCCATAAGATGCTCCAACGGCACCCAGCCTGTTTTTATCAATATAAGGTTCATTTGAAATGCTGTCGATTGCTGAGAGATAATCCTGCATGTTCTGACCCCCATAATCACCGGAAATTTGCTCCAGCCACTCTTGCCCAAACCCGGGAAGTCCACGCCGGTTTGGAGCCACAACAATATAGCCCCTGGCTGCCATCATTTGAAAATTCCAGCGGTATGACCAAAACTGGCTGACCGTATTTTGAGGACCACCCCCGCAGTACAAAATTGCCGGATATTTTTTCGATGCATCAAATCCCGGCGGGTATATTACCCATACCTTCATTTGTTTTTGATCGGTAGTATTAACCCAGCGTGATTCAACGCGCCCCATTGCAAGTTGGTCAAGCAAAGGCTTATTAACAAACGATAATTCTGCAGCTTCGCCGGTTGACGGATCCACACGATAGATTTCATCAGGTTTCGACATCGATTTCCGGACAGCGATCAGGTGGTTCCCAGCAGGCAGTACCAATGAGTAGTCCTGAATCCCGGTTGTAATCTTTGTTAGATCCCGTGATTCGATATTGTATCTATAAATCTCGTCATTAGCCTGAAAATCAGATATAAAATAGATCGATTTATTGTCGTCGGTCCATGCCAGAGCCTGAACATTCTGATCAAACTGTGCGGTAGCATCTATGCGGGTGCCGTTTTGAAGATCGAGTATAAATAGCCTGTTCTTATCTGCCTCATAACCGTCACGTTCCATGCTTTCCCATGCCAGATATCGTCCATCTGGCGAAAAAGCCGGGTTAATGTCATATCCCATCATGCCATCGGTGAGGTTGATAGTTGCTCCACTCACCAAATCATACTGGTACAAGTCGGAATTTGTTGAAACGGCATACTCCTTACCCTGCTTTTTACGGCAGGTATAAACAACTTTCGATCCATCCGGCGACCAGGTAATCTGCTCCATTCCACCATTTGGTTTCAGTGGCGATTCCCATGGCTGGCCTTCCATAATGTCAACGATTTCAGCTAGTTTTCCTTTCTTAATGGTGGCAATAAAAATATGCGTAAAGGTCTCGACCCATTCATCCCAATGGCGGTACATCAGGTCATCATAGGTACGTGCATTTGCTTTGGTCAGGTCCGGATACTTTTCATTTAAGCCCGATTTTACCTTCACCTCCTTGATGAATGCTACATGCTTCATATCGGGCGAATAGTTGAACCCGGATATGTCACCCTCAATTTCTGATACCTGCCATTTGCCGGTTCCGTCAGGATTTATTTCCCACAACTGCATGCTGCCGGACTCACGGCTCAGAAATCCGATCTTTTTCCCATCCGGGCGCCATACCTCTCCAGCTTCATTTACAGCTGTATTAGTAATCTCCTTATAGGTGCCGCCGGCAACCGGCAAAATATAGAGGTCGCGAAAGCCTTTATTCCGTTCAATATTGTAATTGGTGATCCCAAACAGAATCTGGCTTTTGTCCGGGGAAAGCTGAACATTGCTGATCCGGCCAAATGACCATAACACCTCAGGAGTCATGCGGTCAGATGACAATCGCAGCGCATCGGGCCGATAACCTTCGTCTGCCTTTTTTTTACATCCCAGCAGTGAAACAACGAGTAAAAGAGGAAGAATTCTTGCTAACCTAAACATGTGACACTATTTTTTTAAGGGTTTTCCGTCTGCTATACGGTTCAGGCCTTTGATAGCCAAAGGGAAATTCGACTGGAGCTCGATGGCTTTTTGGTAATCGGTTTTAGCTTTTGCGAGTTTACCGCTAAGCTCATTGCTGAATCCACGGTTGTACCAGGCATTGGTGTAATCTGGTTTCCAGTAAATTGCTTTAGTGAACCATTCTATGGCCTCTTCAAAGTTACCTTTGTATACCATCTCAATATATCCCCGATTGTAATAAGGATCAGCCTGGGTACTGTCGATTTTGGTACTGATGTATTCGTATTCCTGATGAGCTTCGTCTAAGAAACTATGCTCCTGATAAAAGAATCCCAGCAGGTAATGGGCCTCATACATGTTTGGCTGCAGATCGATTGCCGATTTTAAATACTGAATAGCCAACGGGTTGCCTTGACTCGAATAGATTTTCCCGGTTTGTATATAGGCTGCATAATAATCAGGCTCTTTATCAATGGTTACCTGAAAATTTCTTATTGCACCAAGTGTGTCATTTGTTTCCAGGGCAATCAAACCCTGAATAAAGAATATCTGAGCCAGTTCATCGTTGAGAGGGATCACCTGTTGCAGGATACTTTTGGCCTGACCATACTCCTTCATGTATAGGTGGATTTCTGCTAATTTCAGGAGTACATCAGTATTGTTTGGGGATTTTTTCAAGCCTGCATTCAATCCCTTTTTTGCGCTGTTTGGTTCCCCGTTGAAGATATAATACTCAGCCTGGCTTACATAATAGGCAGTATTTGTAGAGTCCATTGAAAGTGCAATGGTGATATCATTCAAAGCCTGGGTATAGTTTTTTGTGTCAGCGTAAATTTTTGCCCTTTTTGAAAACAGTTCTGGATTTTTCGGATTTTCGCGAATGAGTTTGTCAGCCATTTCGAGATTCAGGGAGTTAGGTGAAGCAGCA
>CAIXKO010000437.1 GCA_903919925.1 uncultured Bacteroidota bacterium
AAGCTCAAATGACAAACTGAGCTTTTCACTGCCTGCATCTTTGAAACGGTAATTAGATTGGCCGGTCAGGGTTAATACCTGACAAAACAGAAAGAATGCTACGATTGCGAATTGATGATAGCCCATGGAATAATATCCTGCCCTAAATTAGAGATTAATCAGGATCTTTCTAAAGGATACGCCAACTGTTTTACGTCCGGGATATTAGCTTTCATAACTGCACCTCCAAACTGATTCCCGGTAAGGATTGGTAACCGGTGCCGTTGATAAAAATTAACAGCTCAGATTGGGTTTGGTCATTTATTATGATGCTCGTGGTTGAAATTGACACCAATAGAACATGATCCCTGAAATGAATGGTGAACGATAACGATTTCCATTGCCGGGGGAGTAAAGGGAAAAAATGAAGGTGGCTTCCGATTACCCGCATACCTCCAAACCCTTCAACAATTGCCATCCACGTGCCGGCCATGCTGGTGATATGGCACCCCTCATGAACCTCCAGATTGTAATCATCCAGATCGAGCCTGCTCGTTCTTAGATACATCGAATAGGCCGTGTCAATATATCCGAGCTTTGATGCCAAAACGGAATGAATGCAAGGGGATAATGATGACTCGTGCACCGTACGAGGCTCATAGAAATCGAAGTTCCTCCGGATAATATCCAGGGAGAAATGATCCCCAAAAAGGTACATCCCCTGCAAAACATCTGCCTGCTTGATAAAACAGGAGCGTAGTATGCGGTCCCATGACCAATGCTGGTTGATCGGTCTTTCGCCTGGTTTCAAATCAGTCACCAGAAGTTGCTCCTTATCGAGGTATCCTTCCTGTTGAAGGAATATGCCAAGTTTCTCGTCCGATGGAAGGTAAACATGATCCATAATCCTGTTCCACATTCCGGGCTCTTCGCTTAGCCTGAATTTTGACTTACTCTCAATAATGTTCCATCTCTCAGGATATTTTTCCTTTACATAATATATACTCTCCAATGTGTAACCCATGGTCCACACAGCCAGATAATTGGTGTACCAATTGTTGTTAACATTGTTCTCATACTCATTAGGACCGGTTACTCCAAGTATGACAAAAAGTTGCTTTGGTTCAGAAAAGGTGAACCGCTGAGACCAGAACCTGGAGATTCCGATCAGTACTTCGAGACCGTATTTAGCCAGATAAGATTCGTCGCCGGTGTGACGGACATAATTATATATAGCGTATGCAATGGCTCCGTTCCGATGAATTTCCTCAAAAGTGATTTCCCACTCATTATGGCACTCCTCCCCGTTGATGGTAACCATGGGATAGAGGGCAGCGCCATCTTTATAACCAAGTTTTGTCGCATTTCCTATTGCCTTTTCTAAGTGACGATATCTGTAAATCAATAGATTACGTGCCACTTCTTTATTGGCAGTGCTTAGGAAAAACGGGAGGCAGAAAGCCTCAGTATCCCAATAGGTGCTGCCACCATATTTCTCTCCGGTAAAACCTTTTGGCCCTATATTAAGCAATGGGTCATGCCCGGAATAGGTTTGGTTCAACTGAAATACATTGAAACGGATTCCTTGCTGAGCAGGTACATCACCCCCGATAATAATATCGCAATATTCCCACTTCTTTGCCCATGCTGAAATCTGCTGGTTTTTGAGGTCTTCATACCCTGAATTAATTGCATTTGCAAGCAGTTTGAAGGCTTCTCCGGGGAGGAATTCTGCCGGGTAATCCCTGGAGGTGACTACCGCTGAAATCTTGGTAAAACTTATTTGATCTCCTGCCCTTACGTCAAAGACATAGCGGTGGGCAACGTAGTCTATGCAACTTTTTTTCTCCGGAACTGCTACTGTTTGGCTACTGGGAATCGAGCAATCGGAAAACATCGCAATACAGATGTTGAATCCACTCTTTTTTGTTCGGCTCGATAGATAAGAATAATCAGCATTCTCAGTCCGGTCAACTGGTTCCCAGAATTTTTCATCATAATTAGAATCCTGATTAACCACATCGCCGTCGATGTAAAGCTCTGCATCCAGGGTTCCGGAAAAGTTTAAAGGAAATAAAGTATACCGGATGGCTCCGATTTCCCGTTGGTTAATCGAAAGGAATCTTTCCGTTTCAACCTTAATAGCCTTTCCATCGGGCCATGAGGCGGTGAACTCCCGGTAAAGAATACCTTCCTTCATGTTTAATATCCGGCGGAACCGGGTAACTTTCATGCGATTAAGATCAAGATCATCATCATTAAGACTGAATTTCATGCCAATCCAGTTGGGAGCATTCAATACTTTGGCGAAATATTCAGGATACCCGTTTTTCCACCAACCAACGCGTGTTTTATCAGGGTAATAAATGCCTGCAAGGTAAGTTCCGCGTAGAGTTGGACCCGAGTAGGTTTCCTCAAAATTAGCCCTCATTCCCATGTGGCCGTTGCCAAGGCTGAACAACGATTCGGACCTTTGATGATTTTCTCGATCAAAGCGGTCTTCTATTATTTTCCATTCATCTTCAACCAGGTATTTTTGCATAATGTGCCCGATTAGAATTCAATCAGATCTAATGTCACATCTTTAAAGTCGGGAATAATTTTATCTGCCTGACTGAGAATTGCCGGACTGCCGATTCCAATACATCTCATTCCGCCCCGATGTGCAGCTTCAACTCCTGCTATGGCATCCTCAAAAACAAGGCAATCAGCAGGACTAAGGTTCAAATCGGCTGCTGCCAGAAGGAATACCTCCGGGTCGGGTTTGGCATTTGTTACCCTGTTGCCGTCAACAATCGTGTCGAATGAATGACTCAGGCCAATCTGGACTAAGATAATCAAGGCGTTTTTACTGGCCGTTCCCAATGCTGCTTTTATACCCGCAATCCTGAGTTTTTCGAGGAACTCCGGTACTCCGGGAAGAATGTCTCCAGGTGTCATCTTCATGATATATTCCAGGTACCAGGCATTCTTTTGTGCAGCCAGTTTCAGCATCTCGTGCTCAGGCAATGTGAGTCCGCCAACTTCAAGCAAAATCCTCAGCGAAGCCATGCGGCTCACCCCTTTAAGCCTTTCATTATGATCTTCGGTAAAATCAAAACCTAATCCAATAGCGAGCCTTTGCCAGGCCTTGAAATGGTACCGCGCAGTATCAACAATAACTCCATCAAGATCAAAGATGCATCCTTTAACCATTTCTAATTTATTTCCGGATCAATGTTCCATCGTCCTTGTCAGAAACAAATACAACAGTGATTGCGGCAATTATCATGGATACACCTCCGAAAAGCAGTGCATAAACAGCATGGCCTCCAAAAAGATTTCTGGTTAAAAATCCAAGCAATGTAGCCGCAAGAATTTGAGGGATAACAATGAAGAAATTGAAAATTCCCATATATATACCCATCTTATTTTGAGGAAGCGATCCGGTTAGAATTGCATAAGGCATCGAAAGGATACTAGCCCAGGCAAGTCCGATCCCAATAAATGGAATGATCAGCAATTTGGGATCATGAATCAGAAAGATGCTGCATAAACCTAATCCACCGGCGACCAGCGCTATTGAGTGAGTAATTTTTCTGGAAGTGTATCGGGCAATAACGGGAAGCAGGAAGGCAAAAACTGCAGCAAATCCATTATATACTCCAAACAATACCCCAACCCAATCAGCTCCATCGTTGTACAATTGGGAGGTAGTATCGGTAGTTCCATATATACTGCTGGTTACGGCTGAAGTGGTATATATCCACATCGAAAATAAGGCAAGCCATGAAAAGAACTGAACGATAGCCAGTTGTCCCATGGTTTTCGGCATTAAGCTTAAGTCGGTAAGAATCTCTGTCAGCCCATTTGTGGATCCGGTTGAAACAAATCTCGAGGCAATTAATTGAAGGAGTCCGAAAAAAGTGATGCCAAAACCTAAAATATAAAGCTCCTTCTCAAGCTTAAACTCAAAAATCAGCCCGGCAAGCACCAAACCACAGATAGTCCAGATTACCCCGTTCCTTAAAAACTTTGAAGCAGGTATACGAATGGCATCGGCAGGTACTGAGGGTCCCGATAATTCTTCCTGTTTACCAAATTCAGCCAACTCTTCCGGGGAATATTCCTTTGAACGGATGACAGTCCATAAAACAGTACCAATAAAAACAACTGCTCCAAAATAAAATGCCCATCTCACTGATGGTGGAATTACGCCTTCAGGAGCGGTATTTGCAATGCCAAACCAATTAGTGAAAATGTAAGGCAGCAAGGAGGCGATTACAGCTCCAATACCGATAAAGAAACTTTGCATGGCAAATCCGAGGGTCCGCTGTTCAGAGGAAACATTGTCACCGACAAAAGCTCTGAAAGGTTCCATTGAAATGTTGATCGATGCATCCATTACCCACAACATGCCGGCTGCTATCCACAGTGCCGGCGAATTGGGCATTAAAACCAGTGCAATTGATGCCAATATGGCCCCGGCAAGAAAATACGGTCTCCTCCGGCCCAGGCGGGTCCATGTTTTGTCGCTGTAATGACCAATAATCGGTTGAACAATCAACCCGGTCAGTGGCGCTGCGATCCATAGAATCGGGATGCTTTCGATCTTTGCTCCGAGTGTTTCGAATATCCTGCTTACATTGGCGTTTTGCAAGGCAAAACCCATTTGAATTCCGAGAAATCCAAAACTCATGTTCCAGATTTGCCAGAAACTAAGATGCGGTTGTTTTTTCATAAAAGAAGATTGTCTCCGTAATCAAATATAGGTATTCATGTAATCATTGTTGTAAAATCATCCTGGTCAAACGATATCCGGGGCTTGTTAATGCGTTCACGGAGGCCGTTTCAATCGTTTGCTAGGTGCAGGAAAAAAGGTTTCAGGAACGGGTCGATTCCCTGATGATAAGCTCGGTTTTAATTACCTGATGAATAAACGGACGTACAATCTGATGGTTCAATAAACGGTCCAGAAGCAATTGAGCAGAGGTTTGCCCAATCTGGTAGGCATGTTGGTCAACTGTGCTCAGGGCAGGATTTGTTACTTGCGTGATCAGCCCGTTGGAAAATGCAAATATGGAAACTTGTTCAGGAATCTTTATTTTCAGATCATAAAGAGATCGTACAACACCCGTGGCAGTAAACTCATTAACAGTGAAAAATGCATCAGGTGGCTCTGCCAGGTTCATGAGTTGTTTGGTACGGATGAGTGCCTGCTTAAAATTGTCACAATAAATGATTAAGTCCCTGTTAATCTCCATGTTATTATCGCGGAGTGCATCCAGGTACCCTCCCCGTCTATAATCAGCAATCGGTAACCCCGGAGGCCCTGAAAGGTGTGCGATCTTCCGGCATCCGGTACGAATCAGGTGGCATACCGCAGAGTAGGCACCCTGATAATCGTCAACAGTTACCTTGTCGGCGTCAATATCTTCACAAACCCGGTCAAACATCCCGATTGGAACACCATGGTCGAGAACATTTCGCAGATGATCAAAATTTCTGGTTTCTTTCGAAAGAGAAATGAGTATACCTTCAACCCGACCATTCAGTAATGCCTGAACAGCAATAAGTTCACGGTTAAATGATTCATTTGATTGATAAATCATCACGTTGTATCCGGCATCATATGCCACGTCTTCAATTCCACTAATAACCGAGGAGAAAAAGTGATGTACAATCTCCGGAATGATCAACCCGATAGTTTTGGTCCGACTGTTTCGCAGGCTGAGCGCAATCGGGTTTGGATAGTAGTTCCAGAGCTTCGCCAGGTCGTTAACCTTTTTTCGGGTATCCTGACTGATATCAGGGTGATTTTTAAGGGCTTTGGAAACGGTGGAAGGAGAAATGCCCAGTTCTTCCGCCAGGTCTTTAATTGTTACTTGTCCTCTCAGCATCATAGGTTCAGAAATCGATTGAATTCATAAAGTTAGCATAATCCTCGTCATTGCCTGATCCTGAAAATCACAAACAAATTGTTTTTTTTTGAACAGTTCCTGATTATTGAAGCCCCAGGGAGGGAAAATCGACGTTCGTCAACTGTTTATACCCGGTTATCGGTGAATCCGGCACTGTTATTAAGCTCTGTATATAGCGATGACACAGAGAATTTCTGGTATTTGAATTATTTTAGCAATCGATTGAAATCTGATCAATTTGAGTGTTAAGGCTCCAACTGGAAGGCGAAATAAATGTTGTCCCTGATTTTGCTAGCTATACATCAGTTTTTACCTATATTTACGCTAATCGAAACGCAAGATTGAATGATTAATTATACTAAACCTTTTAGAGCAATGAACAGAGATAGTTTTTCTTTTCTCGGAAAGCTGTTCCTACCGGTTCTCATATTGCTGTTTGTAGGCCAGATGGCCTTTGCACAGCAAATGATAACGGGAACAGTGACTGATTCTCAAAGTGGTGAAACCTTAATTGGTGCTACTGTCAGTCTCAAATCTGAACCTACCAGGGGAACCATTACGGATGCCAATGGTAAGTACTCAGTTAGTGCAGCACAGGGTCAGATCCTTGTGTTTTCTTATGTCGGCTATACGATGCAGGAAGTTGTTGTCGGACTCAGCAAAACAATTGATGTCAAGCTGGTTTCTTCAATGGAATCCATTGCCGGCGTTGTGGTTATTGGTTACGGTACGCAAAAGAAACGCGATGCTACCGGATCAGTGACAGCGGTTAGTTCAAAGGATTTTAACCGTGGAACGATTGCTTCCCCCCAGGAACTTCTCGTTGGTAAAGCATCAGGTGTTCAAATTACTTCTGGTGGGGGTGCCCCTGGTGAAGGTGCAACTATCCGTATCCGCGGAGGTTCATCCATGTCCGCCAGCAATGATCCACTGATCGTGGTTGATGGAATTCCGCTCGACAATGAAGGCGTATCAGGTATGAGAAACCCACTCAACACAATTAACCCAAATGATATTGAGTCCTTTACCATCCTGAAAGATGCTTCGGCAACCGCTATCTACGGTTCAAGAGCTTCAAACGGGGTAATTATTATTACCACTAAAAAAGGTACTGCCGGAGGAAAACTGAAAATCAGTTATAACGGCAAATTGTCACTCTTTACTGTTCCAAATGTGATCAGTGTACTGGGAGCCGATGAATACCGGACTCTTTATGAAGAACGTTATAAGGATAATCCGGCTGCATTAGCTGTTCTGGGTAATGCAAAAACCGATTGGCAGAAAACTATCCTAAAAAATGCCCTCGGCCATGATGAAAACATTAGTGCCACTGGCTCACTGAAGAATATGCCTTATCGCGTATCTCTTGGCTATTCAAACCTCGATGGTATTCTTACTACATCTTCAATGAACCGCCATACCGGCGCCTTATCCATTGATCCAACATTCTTTGATAATCACCTCAAGGTAAATGTCAATGTTAAGGGAATGAACGAAAGCAACAGGTTTGCTGACCGCGGTACCATCGGTAGTGCGGTAGGATTTGATCCAACCCAGGCGGTTTATAGCGGAAATACTAATTATGGCGGCTATTTCGAATGGCTTCAGGCAAATGGAAACCCGATCAGTATTGCCACAACCAATCCTTTGGCCACTTTGGAAATGCGCCAGGATTTGTCAAATGTAAACCGGTTCATGGGTAATATTCAAGCTGATTATAAATTTCACTTTCTGCCCGAACTGAAGGCTAACCTTAATATCGCAACCGATCGCTCAGCCAGCGATGGCAGTGTGAATGTTCCTGAAACCGCCCGGTCAAGCTGGGCAATCAATGGTGATGGGAAGTCTATCGGAGGTAACCATGCAACTTATGATCAACAGAAGAAAAACGACCTGTTGGATTTCTATCTTAACTATGCCAAAGAGTTTGGATCCAGTAAATTTGATGTTATGGCCGGTTACTCCTGGCAACATTTCTGGAGAAAAGGCGCTTACTGGCAGACCAACGCAAAAGAGAATAAGCTTTTGTCAAATACCCATTATAATTCCGAGAGCTTCCTCGTTTCGTTCTTTGGCCGCTTAAATTATACACTCCTCGATAAATACCTGCTGACTTTTACAGTCAGAGAAGACGGCTCTTCCCGTTTTTCCAAAGCTAATCGCTGGGGATTATTCCCTTCTGCTGCATTTGCCTGGAAAATCAAAGAAGAAAGTTTCCTGAAAGATGTTAAATCGGTATCAGACCTTAAACTGAGAGTCGGTTACGGGGTTACCGGACAACAAAACATTACCTCAAGCGATTATCCTTACCAGGCCCGGTATACATGGGGACAGCCCAACGCTGCCTATCAGTTCGGAAACCAGTATGTACTTACCCTCCGTCCGGAAGGCTATGATGCCAACCTTCGGTGGGAGCAAACCACTACCTATAATGTTGGGTTGGATTATGGTTTCCTGAATAATCGTTTGACCGGATCGGTGGAATATTATTACAGACCTACAAAGGACCTGATTAATACCATCCCGGTACCTGCCGGAACCAACCTCACCAACCAGATTCTTACCAACGTAGGCGATCTTCTGAACAAAGGGGTGGAACTTTCTGTTTTGGGCCGGATCATTTCAACCGAGGATATGGCCTGGGAAGTTGGGTACAACATTTCTTTTAATAAGAATGAAATTACCCGCCTCACCGCTACTGATGATCCTAACTATAAGGGAGTTTTTGTTGGTGGAATCGGCGGTGGCGTAGGTAATACAGTTCAGATTCATTCTGTTGGCTACCCTGCTTATTCTTATTATGTATATGAGCAAGTTTATGATAAAGCCGGAAAACCGATCGAAGGTCTGTATGTCGACCGCAATGGAGATGGCAAGATTACCGATCTTGACAAATACCAATATCACAAACCTTCATCCGATATTTTTATGGGTATCAACTCGAGGTTTAGTTATAAGAACTGGGATTTCTCTTTCTCAGGAAGAGCAAACTTTGGAAATTATGTATACAATAATGTGAACTCCGGTAACGGTGTATCAGCTTATATGTATAATTCAGTTGGTTATGCTACCAACGTGGTTTCTGATGCCCTTTATACCGGCTGGGTTAATCCTAAGTATTGGTCAGATTATTATATCGAGGATGCTTCATTCTTCCGTATGGATAACGTAAACCTCGGTTACCAGTTTAATAACCTGGCAAAGAAAAAGGTGGACCTATATTTGTCTCTTACCGTGCAGAACGCTTTTGTAATTACCAAATACAAGGGTCTCGATCCTGAAGTGTTCAATGGCATTGATGGTAATATTTATCCTCGCCCACGAGTATTCCTGCTTGGACTGAAATTAGATTTTTAATCGTAACTAATTGGAATTTAAGATTATGAAAAAGTTATCATTATATTCACTCCTGGTGGTATCGCTGGTACTCGGCTTTTCATCCTGTATTAAAGATTTGGATACCATTCCACTGGACCCGGATGAAGTTACTTCTGCATCCGTTTACAATACTGCAGACAATTATTATCACGTATTGGCAAAAGTTTACGCGGGATTGGCCGTTAGCGGTCAGCAAGGTCCTGCTGGTATGCCTGATATCAGTGGTATTGATGAAGGATTTTCATGCTATTTGCGCCAATACTGGTTTGCCCAGGAACTTACTACTGATGAGGCTGTTATTGGATGGAACGACGGTACTTTAAGGAATTATCATGAGATGAACTGGACCCCTTCAGGTGAGTTTATCGGAGCCATGTACAACCGAATCTATTATCAAATCTCTCTTTGCAACGAGTATATCCGCGAATCTGCCGATGCAAAACTCGATAGCAGGGGTATTGCAGGCATTGATAAAACCAATATTCAGGGTTACCGCGCAGAAGCCAGATTTTTGAGAGCTCTTAGTTATTATCACGCTTTGGATATGTTTGGGAATGTTCCTTTTGTAACTGATGCAGATGCAGTTGGAGCCTTCTTCCCCAAACAGAAGCCACGCGCTGAATTGTTTACCTACATCGAATCGGAATTGAAAGAAATCGAGTCCGTCGTTCCTGATGCCAGAACCAATGAATACGGGCGTGTTGATAAGGCTGCCGTTTGGTCCCTTCTGGCTAAGCTTTATCTGAATGCAGAAGTTTATACCGGTGCAGCTAAAAATGCTGAGTGTATTGCTTATTGCGATAAAGTTCTTGCCGCAGGTTATTCTCTCGAACCAAATTACCAGAATAACTTTCTTGCCGACAACAACAATTCTAAAGAGATCATTTTCCCGGTTACTTTCGATGGGTTAAGGACAAAATCTTATGGTGGAATGAGCTTTATTATTTTCGCTTCAGTAGGCGGAAATATGCTTCCGGCTGACTTCGGTATTACAGGAGGATGGGCAGGTACTCGTACCACCAAAGCTCTGGTTCACAAGTTTTATCCAAATCTGAGTGGCCCTCTGACCGTTTCACCCGTTTTTGTACCAAAGAAATCCTCATACCCGGTTATGTATGTCCCGGGATCCCACCAGGGTTGGGCTCCGGATAAGGCCCCTGTTATTGCCTCAGTTAAAAGTGATAAGAATTTTGAGGGATACGTTTATTTTAAGGATGCTTCCACTCAGTTCAAGTTTACTGAAGGTCCAAACTGGGACGTCAATTATGGCGATGATGGTGCCAATGGAACGCTCGATAAGAACGGTGCTAACATCGTTGCCGCTGATCCGGGTTATTACAAGATCAATGTTAATCTGAATGCCTTGACATATACCGTTGCAAAAACGGATTGGGGAATTATCGGTTCCGCTACTGCTGATGGATGGAATTCCGACCAGAATATGAAGTTCGATGCTGCTACCGGATTATGGTCGGCAAGTTTGGACCTCAAAGTCGGGGAGATCAAGTTCCGTGCAAATGATGGATGGGATATCAATTATGGTGATGATGGAGCAAACGGGTCACTTGATGCTTCTGGTTCCAATATCGCAATTGCTACGGCAGGTACTTATACCGTTACTATGAAATTGGGTGCACCGGATTACACTTATACTATTGTAAGAGAGAGCTATGACAAAAGGGCTTTGTTCCATACCGATGGCCAGTCTCTGGAAATTACAAAAGTGCAGGATGATTTTACTCAGGGCTTTGCAGTAAAAAAATTCAAGAATATTACCTCAGCAGGTACACCAGGCTCAGCAACAGACTTTGTAGATACTGATTTTCCAATGTTCCGTTTAGCCGATATTTATCTGATGTATGCTGAAGCGGTTGTTCGCGGAGGCGGTGGTACTATGTCGAAAGCTTTACAACTGGTGAATGAGTTAAAAACAAGAGCATGGGGGGATGAAACCGGAAATATAACCACCGCTGACCTTACGCTTGATTTTGTTCTTGACGAGAGAGCCAGAGAGCTTTACTGGGAGTGTACCCGCAGAACCGATTTGATCAGGTTTGGCAAATTTACCGGCAATGCATATTTATGGCCATGGAAAGGAAATGTTAAGGAAGGCGTGGGAACCGATAAAAAATTCAATCTTTTCCCAATTCCTGCTTCAGATATAGGCGCAAACCCTAATCTTATTCAGAATGCTGATTATTAATCAGATAAAATTTTAAAACTATGAAGAAAAATAAATTATTATACATCGTATTGGCTGCCTTGCTGGTTCTGGCTTCCTGTAATAAAGAAGCTGTGGGACCGGTAATCGCAGATCCAACGGCTCCGGCTATCACTGCTCCTGCAGCAGGGTTGAGCATTGTGCTGACCGAAACAAATGCAACCACCGACACCTTGAAATTTGCCTGGACGGCTGCTACAAATTATGGTTTTGCTGCCGCTGTTACCTATAAGGTACAGATGAGTATGCCAGGGGACAATTTCGCCAATCCCACAACCATAATCACCGCCAATGCTCTTAAAGGGGCATTGACCTATGGTGAACTTAACAACTTGATGATGGCTGCTGAACTGGCCCCGGCCGTTGCAGCTGATCTGCAGTTTCGCGTAGTTGCCAGTGTCAGCGAATTGGTCCCAGGCACCTATTCAAGCGTACTGGCTTTATCAGCCAAACCATTCCGCGTTATTGTCAATTATCCGAAAATTTATGTCCCGGGATCCTATCAGGGCTGGGCTCCGGATAAAGCACCTGTGCTGAGTTCATTACTCAGTGATAAGCGGTATGAAGGTTACATTAATTTCCCGGAGGCGGGTGCTAAATTCAAGTTCACCCCTCAGCCCAATTGGGATAGTGACTGGGGTGATACCGGTGGTGACGGAACTCTGGAAGTAAAGGGTACTGATATCGCCGCTCCTGGTGCCGGATATTTTAAAATCAATGTTGATATCCCCAAGTTAACCTACACCATGGTTAAAACTATCTGGGGTATTGTTGGTGACGCTACCGGCAGTTGGGATGTTGATCAGGTAATGACATTTGACGCAACAGCAGGTACCTGGTCGAAAACCCTGGACCTTATTGCGGGAAATATTAAATTCCGTGCCAATGGAGCATGGGGAATCGACTTTGGTGACAATAAAACCAACCTTTCGTTGGAATATAGTGGAGCCAATATCCCCATCGCCACAGCTGGCAAATACACAATTACTCTTGATCTCAGAGGCCCGATCTACACTTATGTGATTAAGAAAAACTAATCTGATTGATCAAAACCCACCTGACCGATCATTTGGTTAGGTGGGTTTTTTTATTTTAGCGAAACAAAAGAATTGAACACTGATAATACAGATATTTATGATTAATTATGATTTTAAATCTGCGTAATATCATAAAAACCTGCGTTATCAGCGTTCTTTGTAAAATCCTGGCTTTTGGGTACTAAAGCTCCCGGTAATAGGAAATGGGACACCTGACGATTATGCCAAAAAAAAGATTGATTATGAAAAAAAAACTATTCCTTTCCATCCTATCCCTGGTTTTTTTAGCCCTGGGTACCACCGTCATCTCTCAGAATTATAAAATTGATCGGGTTGAACCACCCTTTTGGTATACCGGGATGAAGCATCAGCAACTGCAGATCATGATCCACGGGGACCAGGTGGGCCAACTGGAACCGGCATTTGAATATCCGGGGATCGAAAAGGATAGTGTTGTGAGGGTGAAAAGTGCGAATTACCTTTTTATATATCTGAAAATCAATGATAATGCTAATTCTGGGGCATTCCTGATTTCCTTAAAAAAAGGAGCTGAAACCAAGGCCAGTTATTCTTACAAGCTGAATTCCCGGACTTTGGGTTCGGCCACCCGGACCGGTTTTAACAATTCCGATGCTATTTACCTGATCACACCTGATCGGTTTTCCAATGGAGACCCTTCAAACGATAATATGCCCGGCATGCTGGAGCAAAGCAACCGCTCCGATAAGAACGGTCGCCATGGCGGGGACATCCGGGGAGTGATCAACCATTTGGATTATATTGATAATATGGGTTTTACTGCCCTTTGGATCAATCCCGTCCTGGAAAATAACCAACCTGGGGTATCTTACCATGGGTATGCAATGACCGATTTTTATAAAACGGATCCCCGTTTTGGTACGAATGAGGATTATTTGGAGCTCAGCCGCCTGGCTGGTAAAAGGGGAATTAAGCTGATCATGGATCAGGTGATGAATCACTGTGGGTCCTCACACTGGTGGATGAAGGATTTGCCCACAGCCGACTGGATACACAACGGTGCACGGTTTACCTCAACAAACCACCGGCGTTCTACCTTAAACGATCCTTATGCTGCTCCTTTTGATCGTGATGCTTTTGTCAACGGATGGTTTGTTCCTACCATGCCGGATATGAACCAGGAGAACCATCTTTTAGGCGATTACCTGATTCAGAATAGTATATGGTGGATTGAATATACCAGCTTATCGGGCATCCGGCACGATACTCATCCTTATGCAGGAAAAGAGTTTATGGCCCGCTGGACTTGCCGGATCATGGATGAATATCCATCATTCAATATCGTTGGTGAGGAATGGAGCGAGAATCCAGCCATCATTGCTAAATGGCAAAAGGGAAAACAAAATCCGGATGGGTACACCTCCTGTCTGCCAAGCCTGATGGACTTTCCCATTCAAATGTCTTTGACACGGGCGCTTACTGAACCAGAGGCCTGGAATACTGGTTATATAAGGCTTTATGAAATGCTGGCAAACGATTTTTTATATCAGGATCCCTATAATCTGGTGGTTTTTCCGGATAATCACGATATCGACCGGTTTTATACTCAAATGAACAATGACCTGGGATTATTCAGGCTCGGCATTACATACTTCCTGACCATCAGGGGAATCCCGCAGATTTTATATGGTACTGAAATTCTGATGACCAATTCTGTCCGGGGTGATCATGGACTCATCAGAACGGATTTTCCGGGTGGATGGCCTGGTGATCTTTCCAACGGTTTTTCCGGGGTGGGTCTGAACCAAGAACAGCTTGAAACAAAAGAATTTATGAAGAAGCTCCTAAACTGGCGAAAGATCAATCCGGTTATTCATACTGGCAAACTCATGCATTACTCCCCTTCTAATGGATTATATGTGTACTTTCGTTATAACAATACAAAAAAGGTGATGATTGCACTGAATAAAGGAGATAATCCCGTGCGGATTGATCCTTTGCTATACCCTGAGATGCTGGCTGGAGTGGTCACTGGCACAGATGTTCTGACCGGTAAATCGGGCAGGATATCTGAGTGGACTATTCCTGGAAAAAGTCCGGTAGTTTTGGAGTGTAAGGACAGGTAGCCATTGTCTTTCAAAAGGTAATTAACGAAAAATCTCAAATCAAAATGTATAAAACAGCGATCTTATTCTGCATGTTCCTGATCTCGGTTTCACTATACGGACAGGTTGTTCGCACAGAACCAGCTTTCCCAACTGAAAATGATTCGGTTACGGTGATTTTCGATGCATCAAAAGGTAATGGGGGCCTGGCAAATTACGCAGGAGATATTTGGGCCCATGCCGGAGTGATCACCAACCTGAGTACTCAACCCTCAGACTGGAAATATGTTGTAGCCGGATGGGCCGTTAATACCCCCAAGGCTAAAATGAAATCGCTGGGTAATAACTTGTGGGAGCTTAAGATTGGGCCTTCCGTCCGCTCCTGGTATGGGGTACCTGCGGCTGAAAAAATACAGAAACTAGCGTTTGTATTCCGTGATGCCACCGGAAGTAAGACCGGCAAGAATTCTGATGGATCGGATATTTTTGCCGATATATTCGATGCAGGGCTGAACGTTAGTTTTGTTAAGCCGGATAAGGAGTTTATTGCTGTTGACCCTTCCTCAGCAATCGATATCCAGGTTGCTTCTACCAACGCTGATTCCGTTGCTCTTTTAAGTGATGGAATCCGTATTACAAGTGGAGCAGGTAATACCCTGAATTACGTGTTAACGGCTGCTACCGCCGGTTACCATCGGGTAGAAGTAAATGCCTATGGAAAGGGGTTAGTGGTAACTGATAAGTTTAATTATCTGATCAAAGGTGCCGCAATTGTTGCTGAGCTCCCTGCTGGAGTTAAGGATGGTATTAATTATATTGATGATCATTCGGTTGTGCTGGTGCTGTTTGCACCACTTAAGGAGTTCGTATTTGTTATCGGAAGCTTTAATAACTGGGCCATTTCTGAATCCTTTCTGATGAAGAAAACCCCTGATGGATTAAGATATTGGTTATCGGTGGATAGTCTGCAAGCAGCCAGGGAGTACCAGTTTCAATATCTGGTTGATGGGGAAATAAATATCGCAGATCCTTATTCCGATAAAATATCAGATCCCTGGAATGACGGTTATATTGATTCAAAAACTTATCCGGAACTGATCACTTACCCTGCCGGAAAAACAACTCAGGCGGTGTCAGTCATCCAAACGGCACAAAGCCCATATGTGTGGAAAACCAGCGGATTTACCCCGGTGCCAAAACAAAAGCTGATCATCTATGAACTCCTGGTCCGCGATTTTATGGAGGCTCATAGTTTTACCGCGCTGATAGATACCCTTGATTATATTAAAAACCTGGGCATCAATGCTATTGAGCTGATGCCAGTATCAGAATTCGAAGGAAACGACAGTTGGGGGTATAATCCTTCCTTCTACTTTGCTGTTGATAAATATTATGGGCCAAAAAACACTTTTAAAGCATTCGTGGATGCCGCTCACCAAAAGGGAATCGCCGTGATTATGGACATGGTTTTGAACCATTCCTATGGACAGTCACCTTTGGCCCGCCTCTATTGGGATGCGCAAAACAGCCGGCCTGCAGCCAATAATCCATGGTACAACCAGCTATCTCCTAACACCTCTTATTCATGGGGCTGTGATTTTAATCACCAAAGTATTCTTACCCAGAAATTTGTGGATAGTGTAAATACCTATTGGTTAAAGGAATATCAGGTAGATGGATTTCGATTCGATTTCACAAAAGGATTTACCAACACCCCGGGCGACGGTGGTTCCTATGACGCAAGCCGAATTGCAATTCTTAAAAGAATGTCAGAAAAGATTCATCTGGAAAACCCTGCTGCAATTATTATTTTGGAACATTTTTCAGCCAATACGGAAGAAAAGGAGTTGGCTGAAAATGGCATGTTGATTTGGGGCAATTCCAATTATAATTACAGGCAGGCAGTAGGCGGATGGTATTCCGGTGGTGGCTGGGATTTCTCAGGGGTTTCCTATAAACAGCGCGGTTGGACCCAACCTGGCTTGGTGGGGTATATGGAAAGCCATGATGAAGAGCGGCTTATGTATGAATGTGTTACTTATGGCAATACACAAAACCAAGCTTATTTTATCAAAGATCTTCCATTGGCATTGCAACGCATGGAGTTGGCTGCGAACCTCTTTATTCCGGTTCCCGGACCAAAAATGATTTGGATGTTTGGTGAGCTGGGCTACGATTACTCCATAAATTTCAACGATCGGGTGGGGCGCAAACCTATACGATGGGACTATTACAATGATGTGAGAAGAAAAAGGCTTAACCAGGTTTATTCTGCCCTGGCCAATCTTAAATCTAACCAGGAAGTGTTTTCAACCGATAATTACGAGATCTCATTTCAGGATACTGTTAAGCGCATTAGCCTGAATCATAGGTCTATGAATGCCAATATTCTTGGAAATTTCGGAGTCAGATCCTCCTGGACCGATCCTCATTTTCCACACGACGGCTGGTGGTTTGAATACTGGTCTGGTGATTCTGTTTTTATTCAGGACATTAACGGCAGGATTAATTTCAAACCGGGTGAATACCGGCTTTATACTGATGTCAGAATAGACAAACCTGATATTATCAGTAGTACCCGTGATTTTGATAATTCATTTATTGCCGCACCGGATATGTCTGTTTATCCGAATCCTGCCACCGACCGGCTTTATTTAGCCGCTAAGGGTTTGGTTGCCGGCGAAGCGTCCGCTCAGATTATGGATGTCCAGGGAAGACAGGTAATAACAAAGAACAACCTGTTGTTTTCCGGCGCAAACTTGTATTGCCTTGATGTTAGCCAGCTTAATCCTGGTGTTTACTTTGTTCAGGTGCAAACACCAAAAGGCAGGGAAGTAATACGCTGGGTAAAGGGAAACTGATATTTTGTAATTTTGAAAGAAAAATCATGACCGGTTCCGGCTTCAAAAAGTCAATTCTCGAAGGAATTCCTGAGGTACTACCTCATTCAAAGCAATTTAACCACGATATTAACCATGCACCAAAGCGTAAGGATATCCTAAGTCATGAGGAAAAAATACTTGCTGTAAGAAATGCCCTTAGATATTTCGATCCCACACATCATCAGGTTCTGGCACGTGAATTTATGGATGAGTTGCTCACCTACGGCCGTATTTATATGTACCGTTTCCGTCCCGAATATGAAATCCGGGCCAGGCACTTTAGCGATTTCCCACACCGTTCCATACAAGCCGCTGCCATCATGCTGATGATCAGCAATAATCTAGATACTCTGGTGGCTCAGCATCCTGATGAATTAATAACCTATGGCGGGAATGGTGCAGTTTTTCAGAATTGGGCCCAGTACCGGCTCACCATGAAATACTTAGCAGAGATGGGGGATGATCAGACTCTGGTCCTGTATTCAGGACATCCTTTGGGATTATTCCCTTCTCATAAAGAGGCACCCCGCGTGGTGGTTACCAATGGTATGGTTATTCCAAATTATTCATCGCCCGATGATTGGGAACGGATGAATGCCCTTGGAGTTTCGCAATACGGCCAAATGACCGCCGGCTCATTCATGTATATTGGTCCACAGGGCATCGTTCACGGAACAACCATTACACTTTTGAACGCAGGTAGGATTAAGGCAAAATTCCCTTCTAATGATTTGAGGGGAAAAGTATATGTTACTTCCGGTCTCGGAGGTATGTCGGGTGCTCAACCAAAAGCCACGGTTATAGCTGGTGGCATCTGTATTGTGGCTGAAATTAATCCGAAAGCAACCCGTGTACGTCATGAACAGGGATGGGTAGATGAAGTTTATACCGATACTGACAAACTTTTGGTCAGGATGAACCGGGCTAAACAGTCGAAGGAAGCTGTTTCTCTGGCCTACCAGGGAAACATCGTCGATCTTTGGGAGGAGCTTGCTAAAAGAGATGTTGAAATTGACCTGGGTTCCGATCAAACCTCTCTTCACAATCCCTGGGCCGGAGGCTATTACCCGGTGGGTGTCAGTTTCACTCAGGCAAATGAGATGATTTCCAATGATCCGCCTCAGTTTAAAACACTAGTGCAAGATTCCCTGAAAAGACAGGTAAATGCCATTAATCTTCTTGCCGATGGGGGTATGTATTTCTGGGATTATGGAAATGC
>CAIXKO010000438.1 GCA_903919925.1 uncultured Bacteroidota bacterium
AGTCACCGTTCCGCCAGCCTTGCAATCCAAACCAATTGGGATAACCAGGGTTCCATACTCATTATCGGGTAAGCATTGGAGCCTGAAATCAATTCCATTGTCATCAATCAGCCGGGTATATAAATCGATTTTCGAATTATTTCGCAATAAACCGGCATCATAAGTCGGATCCACCCCCCTGGTCATGCCTTCATAAAAAGTAACATCGGTAAAGCTTTCCGCATCTTTGGTGGCAGCTATCAGGCGGATACCCGGCCAGGAGGTTTTCGTTGATTTGTATGTGAGCGTGGGCTGGTGGGATTGCATGGGAGCAGTAAAGCTGATGCTGCCGCCGCCCGATTTGGATCGCACCATAAAGCCCTGGCTTGATTGAATATAGTTTTCCCCTAATGACCCTCCAAACTGTGCATTTGAAATGGCATTGTAATACAGGTTCTTAGTGGTCACCCCATAGGTATAGGCACCCGTTTCATTCCAGACATATACTGCCCCATAACTTTCATTCAGCTGACCCCCATAAAGTGACAGGAACGAATTGGCGCCATTGTTGATATTCAGTGCTGAAGTGAATGGGTTTCCTACACAATTCCAGCCTTTAGTTTCATCGGTAAAGGCAAGGGCATAATCACTTACAGAGGCAACCGTTTTTCCTTTAAAAACTACGTTCCCATTACTTACTGCAACGTCATCGTACCGTTGTACCTCATACCCTTTTCCTGAAGTAAAGCTCCCCGATGGGATATCAGTGCCAGAGAAATAGGCATTCCAGGTATTGGTTTCCTCATTATAATCGGAAAAGGCATACCATTTATTTACGGGATTCCACGCAATGCTGTTACCGCTGGAATAGGGTAAAAAAAGCGAAAACAATTGTCCGGAAACCGGAGAAGAAATCAGGTGCCACTTATTATTGGACATATTCCTTTCTACGGTTATATCAACTCCGCTGGTGGATGTAATCAGGGAGCCGGTGCCATCGATGGTGGATTTAATCACCAAACCGGCGTTTCCAGCATTGTTGGTGAGCGTTCCGTTTACCGTTAGCGCCTTTCCAGCCGCAATAGTCAATGATGATCCGCTTTCGATGGTAAGGTTATTACAGATGGCCGGATCGCTTTCAGAATTTCCAACTACCGGTTGATAGGTTGCGTTGTTAATGTAGGCATTGTAGGTTGAATTGGGGGTAGCTACCGGATACCAGTTGGTTGTAGTACTCCAGTCGCTGAGGTTTCCTGCAGTTCCTCCAATCCAGAAGGTCGCTTTTTCACGATAAATGCCATAAACACCACTACCCAATGCCGGAGTAAAGGTTGCTGTGTTTTTATCGCTGTTATACCGTGAATTTGAACTACTCACAATACCCGTTAAGCCTGTACTTCCGGAAACACTGCCGGTGTACAACCTGGCCCGTCCGTTTGTTCCTGTAGTAATGGCAGGAGTGCCGGTTACAATGATATTCCCTCCTGTGGCATCAGGGGCAGTTTTGTAATAATCAGCATATAATCTTATGGCATCTGTTGATGTGCTGGTGGTTGCAATGTTATTGTTAATGGTCAAATTGCCTGACAGGGCTTGTACATTCAGTAGGCCACTAATGCTGATAGCTCCCAGGGATATGGCATTTTTGTCAACAATGGTAACATCGGCAACATTGGAAACACTGACATTCCCTGTAAAATCATTATTGGCGTTGTAAATGCTAATCCAGGTTGATGCAGAAAAAGACGAAGTTCCGGCAACGTTCAATGCGCTTGAAGCAACTATGGCTCCCCATACACCGATATTCAGGTTACCTCCACAATTGATGTTGCCATAAATATTTACTCCATCGCTACCAGAATCTTTAGAGCCGTACAGTGAGACAGCTCCCGTACCTGAAGTCAGCGCGTTCAATCCCAGACCATCCGATGTTCCTTCTGCGATTCCATTTATTAAGATAGTCCCGGTACCGGAAGTCGAAACAGAGCCATCAATACTAACTCCCCGGGTAGAGCCTACATCCGTAGTACCTTTCCCCCTAATAATAATATTACCACCATCGGCATTGAGGGTGCCATTCATGCTTACTCCCCTGTAACGGGAATTGTTTTCGTTTGAACCATAGGCATTATCGCCCAGGCAAAAGCCGATAGTTGGGTCGGAGCCTCCTCCGATTACCACATCACCACCTCCGCTATTAACAGTAGATCCCCCTGGCAACCATACACTTCCTTCGATTCCATCAGTTCCTGCAGTATTTCCTCCCGACCTGCTCCAAAGTGTAAGATCACTTCCTGAACTTGTCATTGAGGGGTAAACAAACTCAGCAAAAAATATACTGACTCCACTTTTGAAAGTAAGGTCATCATTGTAGGTAGTTGTTCCGGAAATATGTATATGTGATGTACCCGTGCTGCCGATAATGATTTTATTGAAACCATCTGTAAAAACCGTACTGAAATAGGTTGATGGTAGTTGCAGCGTACCTCCTGCTCCGCCAACACCAATACTTGTCAACCAGGTGCGGGGTTTGATGGTTAAGATACCGGAACTTTGAAGCCGGGAGTTGCTGTGCAGGGAAAGGGTATTTGCGTTGATCGTAATGTTACTGGTTGAAGCCGGAACCACACTTGAAGCTGCATAACCAATCACAGGAGCTACTCCTCCGGCAAGGGCAAGATTTACATCCTTGCCTGTACCAGTGCCTGTTCCTGTAAGCGTGATTGTACCGCCGCTGGCTAAAACTTTTGCGTCATTCTCCAGGTAAATGCCGTTTTGGTTGGTTCCGCTTGAGGTTCCTGTAAGAGTAATATTACCTCCTGATGTGGAAGCTACGGTAAATACTGACTTCAGGGCAATACCTGGACCCAGAGCTGAAACACCAATAAATTCTATATTTCCGGAAGTAGTTTGCAGGGAGGATGTCCCCCCGTTGTAACCCGTTTCAATACCGCCGCTACCCAACTGTGATACCCCGTTCAGGTATATACTGCCGGCATCTGTGCTGATTGTGGAGCCTCCGGTAGTGGAAGCATCTGTTCCAATCGCTATTCCAACAGGAGAACCTGTGCCTGTTGATGAATGGCTTTTGCCCCATAAAGCCAGGTTACCGCCACTTGTGTTCAGCGTGGCTTTTGAGATGTAAATACCCATTACCTGAGCACTGTTTCCCAAAGCATACCCATTGCCGACACTTAAAGAATTCCATGTAGCAGTACCACTACCACCGCCGATCCACAAATGTCCGCCTTTGGTTGTAATGGATGCGGAGTTATTGATCAATACAGCACCTCCGTTAGCATCCGAATCAGACCAGATAACGGTGTTTAAGGCAAAATCGGTGGCAGGTGCGATAGACGAGGAAGCCAGCATCGAGATATCTCCGACAGCTTTCAGGGTTAAAGTGCGTGCTGCAGTCAAATCCGGAGCAATAGCAGCGTCGATAGTGATGTTATTGGTTGCCTGAACAGTCAGATTACCACTAACTAAGCCAGCAGTTATCACCCCAACATTTATAGTTACATCGGAGCAAGCCGTTAGAACCCCGCCAGCGATTGACCAGCCTGCGGACGAACTTGGATCATTGCTGATGGTAATGTTGCCGCCCGCTTCAAGTGTTATAAAAGCCCCCGAAACAGCACTTGTTGCCGTTCCGCAGGTACCTGTAACAACACAATAATAATAGAGCGTACCTACTGAGGTGGCTTGTGGAGTATAGCTTATGGTCTGTGCCCCATTAGCCGAAAGGAGTGACGTTCCCCCGCTATTACTGGCACTTTCGTTACTATACCATTGATAAGTAAGGGTTCCTGTGCCGGTTGCAGTAACGGTAATCGGGGAGAAAGTTCCGGCAAAGCATTGTGTCTGGGCTGCTGTAGACTGGCTGCCGATAACTGTGGCTGCATTGTTTGTCAGCACCACATCATCCGTTGAAGCCGTGCACGGACTACTTGAAATGGTCCATCTCAACGTGGCACTTGTACCTGCAAGTACTCCCGTTACCCCTGAAATATAGGAGGAGGGTGTGGTAACTGTTGCCGGTCCGCTTATTACACTCCATGCACCTGTGCCTGCAGAAGGATTGTTGCCGGCAAGGGTAAAGCTGCTGTTGTTACATTGGTTTTGGTCGGTTCCTGCATTGGCAGTAGTAGGATTTTGATTAAATGTTATCAAAACATCGTCTGTTGAAGTCGTACAAGGACTATTGCTGATAGACCAGCGTAATGTATAACTGCTTCCTGCTGTACCCGTAAAAGTTGATGTTGGACTTGAGTCGGTTGTTACTGTTCCACCTGTACCACTAATGATGCTCCATGCACCGGTTCCCAGTGACGGGGTGTTTGCTGCCAGGGTAACCTGAGTGAGCCCGCAAGTGGAAGCTCCTGTCTGGTCGGGTCCTGCATTGGCACTAGTTGGTGCTGCTTTTGTAATAAATGCCTCCGATGCATTACTCGTTACCGTGCCGTGGTTTAGCCCCCTATAAATCGGACAATTTTTAATTCGGTATTAAAAGTAAGAAAAGTTTTCATAATGTTGTATCAGCAAGGAACAACTGAAGGTGATTTTTGAACCGATGGTTGTTGAAGTGCTTCGGGCCCG
>CAIXKO010000439.1 GCA_903919925.1 uncultured Bacteroidota bacterium
ACCTGTATAATTATAGTAATCAAGTAAGCTGAAAACCCAGTAAAGGGAGTAGCTACGGATGCCATTACTCTGCTCTGAAGTGTTATCGATATTTTTTTTGATAAAGTCGAAATTGCCGAATGCCACCAGTGCCGCCGCTTGCGAAGTATGGGCATCACCGGTCCAGGACATCCGGTCCCCGCGATCCATCAATATGGCGCCAAAATAATCTTTGCACAATGATGCTTTTACACCATAAATCGACATATACCAGGACTTGTTGAGAACCGGATCGCTGCAATGGAAACTTCCGTTATAATTGGTGGGTTTCACCTGGCAAACCGCCCTGATGCCGGTTATGTGCCAATTGCTTTTAAAACTTTTAATATGAATCCAGGCAAACCGCACTCCCTCATAAAGCTCCTTGTTCAATTCCAGCCGGTAGGTGTTTCCGTAT
The DNA here is from genome assembly GCA_903919925.1 of uncultured Bacteroidota bacterium. GTDB lineage: Bacteria > Bacteroidota > Bacteroidia > Bacteroidales > UBA12481 > UBA12481. Next base: position 437 of record CAIXKO010000439.1, read on the forward strand.
TTAACCGGTTCCGCAGTTTTTTCCACTCCTGGCTCATTGTATTCACTGATACTCATTTCTACGCCCCCTGTGCAATCAGGACTATCAAACTCGATCCAGGCACCCAGTTCAACTCCGAAATCTATCCGGATGGACCCGATACCCTGAACCTGAACATTGGGTTGGTCCCTCGTTAATGATTCAAGGTTTTGAAACGATGATGGTTTATCGGAGACACTGGATTTAGGCTTAATCAGGAAAATTTCCAGACCGTCCGATGCTTTTGGATCGGGCCAACGGTACCCAATCAGCGGATCAGGAGATTCTGGTATATCGTGTCCGGTTAATTTACCGGAGTTGATGTACGGATAGGGCTGGGCAATCGGTGATCTTTCATATATACCTTGAGCATTAGCATGGAAAACACTGACAGAAGCCATAGAAAAAACCATAATAATGGCCTTTAAATACTGTTTCATAGAGACTTAAATGTTTATTGCTGGTGTTTAGCTTAAAATTGGCAATTTATCATTTATACTGATTTCGAATCTGATTTTTCCACAAATGAGCTTAATATGTTTTGACCTTATCATCGAAAATTTTCTTCATTTTTTACTAAATTTTTGATGGTATTGTGTCATTCTTTTCATTGCCAGGACTGCTTTCCGCCTATTATTTAGAATCAATATAAATTGCAAAAATTCTGCTTATCAAGGTATCTAAATATCGAATTATGTCGATAGATTTACAGCTACGTGAACTAATTTAAACCTACCGCTTTATGAAAAATGAGCAACCCTCGTTTTATGAGGAAGTCAGAGTGGATGGAATATCCCGAAAGGATTTCCTCAAGTTTTGCACAACCATGGCTGCTTTTCTGGGATTAGAAGCCAGTGGTGTTGGCCAGATCGTTAAAGCACTGGATACCAAGCCCCGGCTACCGGTGATCTGGTTTCATTTTCAGGAATGCACTTGTTGTAGTGAGTCGTTTATCAGGGCTTCGCACCCTATAGTGGCCAACATTGTGTTGGACAAGATCTCACTTGACTACCAGGAAACGCTTATGGCCGCTTCCGGATTTCAGGCAGAGGATGCATATAAAGCCGTTATGGCCAAGTTCCCCGGCGAATACATTGTTATGGTAGAAGGATCGATTCCCACCGAAAACGAAGCTTACTGCTGCATAGGTGGCCGCAGTGCCTTGGCGATATTGCAGGAAGCTGTTGCAAACTGTAAGGCTGTTGTTGCCTGGGGAAACTGTGCTTCAGCTGGCTGTGTTCAGGCCGCTAGTCCTAACCCCACTGGTGCAAAACCGGTTCACAAAGTGATCAGCGGAAAACCGGTGATCAATGTTCAGGGTTGCCCGCCAATTGCCGACGTAATGGCTGGTGTGGTTGTTCATTTACTTACGTTCGACCGTATACCGCAACTCGATGCATTAGGTCGTCCAAAAGCATTTTACTCTCGCAGAGTTCATGATACTTGCTATCGCCGGGCTAATTTTGATGCTGGCTTATTTGTGGAGTCATTTGACGATGAAGGCGCAAAACGTGGTTACTGCCTGTACAAAATGGGCTGCAAAGGACCTGTAACGTACAACTCCTGCGGTATCATCAAGTGGAATGACGGGATCAGTTACCCCATCCAATCAGGTCATCCTTGTATCGGGTGTTCCGAAGCCGGGTTCTGGGATAATGGGCCATTCTATCAGCATCTGCCTAGCATCGAAGGATTTGGAATCGAAACCACAGCCGATAAAATCGGGCTTGGACTGGGTGTTGCCACAGCAGTTGGTGTTGCTGGCCACGCCATTGTTACCAACATCCGTAAACATAAGGAGATTACCAATACACCTGAAAAAGTTTCCGAAACCGAAACCCCTAAAGTTAAATAGCCATGGCCGACAGAATAGTTATAGATCCTATCACCCGAATTGAAGGTCACTTACGGGTTGAAATTGAAGTTAATAATGGAATCATTACCGATGCTTTCAGTGCCGGAACCATGGTCCGCGGCATTGAAACTATATTGAAGGGCCGCGACCCACGCGATGCCTGGGCCTTTGTTGGTCGGGTGTGCGGGGTTTGCACCTCTACGCATTCTCTTACCTCCGTGCGCACCGTTGAGAATGCACTGGGTATTTCGGTTCCGCCAAATGCAGAACTGATTCGTAATCTGATGGCTAATGCGCTTTATATTCAGGATCATGTGGTACATTTTTATGTTCTTCATGCCTTGGATTGGGTTGATGTGGTTTCTGCTCTGAAAGCCAATCCTGCCGATGCTTCGAGTATCGCCCAAAGCATCTCGCCCTGGCCCAAAAGCTCAGTCGGGTACTTTACCGATATCCAGAAAAAGTTTAAAAACTTCGTGGAAAGTGGCCAGCTGGGCATCTTTGCCAACGGATATTGGGGGCATTCTGCCTATAAACTGCCTCCTGCAGTAAACCTTATTGCAGTGGCCCATTACCTCGAAGCTCTTGAGTGGCAAAAGGAATTGGTTAAAGTTCATACCATCTTTGGCGGTAAAAACCCACATCCAAATTATCTCGTTGGTGGGGTTCCTTGCTCTATTAATATTGAGGAAGCTAATGCTGTAAACGCCGAACGACTGGCAATGGTAGGCAAACTATTTGAAGATGCTAAAACCTTTGTTAACCAGGTTTATATCCCCGATTTGCTTGCAGTGGCTTCTTTCTATAAAAGCGACTGGGGAGCAATCGGAGGTGGCTTGACTAACTATCTCTCGTTCGGGGATTTCCCATCCAATGGTTATAATAATCCGGAAAGCTTTAAAATGCCAAGGGGTGCCATTCTGAATCGCGATCTGAGCAAAATTCATGAAGTTAAAGCCGAAGATCCTGAACAAATTCAGGAATATGTTAATAATTCATGGTACGATTATTCAAAAGGTGATAAAACTGGGTTGCACCCATGGGCAGGCGAAACTAACCTGAATTATACCGGTCCAAAACCACCTTATGAGCATCTCGATTTTTCTAAAAAATACAGTTGGGTAAAAACTCCACGTTGGAAAGGTAACGCCATGGAAGTAGGTCCCCTCTCCAGAATGCTGGTCGGATATGCCTCGGGCAGGGCCGATTACAAGGAGGTTATCGAAAGTACGCTCAAAGCACTGGATGTGCCGGTAGCTGCATTGTTCTCAACACTGGGCCGCACAGCAGCCAGAGGATTGGAAACAAAACTGGTTTGCGATTGGGCTCTGGAATTCTACCAACAGCTTCTCGCTAATATTAAAAACGGCGATTCCCGCACCCAGAACAACGATAAATGGGAACCGGAATCATGGCCAAAAAGTGCAAAAGGTATCGGAATGGTGGAAGCTCCACGTGGCGCTTTGTCCCATTTCATTGTGATCGAGGATAAAAAAATCGCGAACTATCAGTTGGTCGTCCCAACAACCTGGAACGCTTCTCCTCGCGATCTCAACGGAAAACGGTCAGCTTTCGAGGAATCTCTGATCGGAACACCAGTGGCCGATCCTAAATTGCCATTGGAAGTGCTCCGTACTATCCATTCCTTCGACCCTTGTTTGGCTTGTGCTGTGCACGTTTATGATGAAAATGGTACCAGTATTCATGAACTTAAAACCTATTAAACCATGAGAAGCCGATCCATTCCTATGCGTGAAGTGCATGTTTGGGAATTGCCTGTTCGCCTGTATCATTGGATCAACGCTCTAAGTGTAACTGCGTTGTGTATTACAGGTTATCTGATTGGCAATCCTCCTGCCTTTATGAAAGGGACCGAAGCCTACTTTAACTATTGGTTCGGAACCATTAGATTTATCCATTTTATTGGAGCATTTCTATTCTTTTTCAATTTTATCTTTCGAATCTATTGGGGATTCGTCGGTAATGAGTTTTCGCGCTGGTATAATTTTATTCCACTAAAACGATGCCAGTGGAAGGAGATCTTTACCGTAATAAAAGTTGATGTTTTGCAGATTACCCATAAGCAGATCGATTCCATCGGTCATAATTCACTTGCAAGCCTGATCTATTTTGTTACTTTTCTGATTTTCCTTCTGCAGTGTCTCACCGGTTTTGGAATGTATTCCGCTATGAGTGAATCTGTTTTGCCAAAACTTTTTGCCTGGATCGTTCCTTTCCTGGGCGGCGACATCCATGTCCGTCAGCTCCATCATATCCTGATGTGGACCTTTATATTATTTGCACTGGTGCATGTTTACCTGGTTTTTTATCACGATTATATTGAACGGCGTGGGATAACGTCTTCAATGATTGGTGGATGGAAATTTATTGAGGAAGATGTGATTGACAGGCACGATAATAAATCTGAAGATTGCCCAAAAACGTGATCTATTTAAAACACAATATCGATTAACCCGGAGTTTGTCAATCAATGGAAAAAAGCATTCTGGTACTTGGAATCGGTAATCTGTTGATGAACGATGAGGGTGTGGGTATCCATGTTGTCAATAATCTTGAAAATGAAAGCTATACCGGTGCCGACCTGATGGATGGCGGCACCGGAGGTTTTCATTTGCTGGGATTTATCCAATCCTATTCTACTGTTATTATTGTTGATGCTGCCCTCGATGATTATCCCGCTGGGCATATCAGAGTTTTGCATCCCAAATATGCCAAAGATTTCCCCCGGCAATTGAGTGCGCATGAAATCGGCCTTAAAGATCTGCTTGATGCTGCCTTTTTATTGGGCAGCGTTCCTAATATCTACCTCATTGCCATATCAATAAAGGATTTTCAGAACATGGGAATGGATTTGACTCCCGAAGTCGAAATGGCGATACCAAACGCGGTTAAAGAGGTCAAAAATCTGGTTGATTCATTAAGCCTGCCTGCCCAGCCAGTCGAACCATAATTGCATGCCTTCGCCTGTCTTTGCCGATACGGTAATAAATTCCAGGTTCGGATTAATTGATCTGGCATAATTTATTGCCTTTTCCACATTAAAATCAACATAAGGCAGCAAATCCGATTTGTTTATAATGCATAGATGCGATGTCTGAAACATGTACGGGTATTTCAATGGCTTATCATCGCCTTCAGTTACGCTGATCACCACCACTCTTTTGTGTTCGCCCAGGTCAAACATCGCCGGGCAAACCAAATTACCAACGTTTTCTATAAATAATATCGAGTTGCTTTCCACCTCCAGTTTGTGGTAAGCTGATTCCACCATATGTGCATCCAGATGACACCCTGAACCCGTATTGATTTGAATAGCAGGAGCTCCCGATTTTTCAATCCGCTCAGCATCCAGCAAAGTCTGCTGATCACCTTCAATCACATAAATCTTCCGGGATGGCAGCAACGCATGGATAGTTTTTTCAAGCAAAGTGGTTTTTCCAGAACCTGGCGAGCTCACTAAATTGAAACAGAGTATCTTGCTTTCTTCAAAGGAATTTCGGTTTGCCTTAGCCAATTGATTGTTGTTTGAAAGAATGTCCACATTGAGCTTAACAACCTTCTTTTGCGGATGCAGTTGTGAATGAGGAGCGAGGGCGCTGTTTTGCAGGTGGTTGTGGTCATGATTATGGTGATGATTGTGATCATGGTGATGATCGGGATGATCGTGGTGGTGATGACTATGATCGTGGTCAAGCCTGTTTTGCGGGTCGTGAATTTTGAATTCATCCGATTCGCCGCATCCGCATGTGTCGCACATAGTTTATAGAATTAGAGTTTCAGCAATCTTATGTCTGAGTATTAAATAGTCAAATAAATCATTCAATCAGGAGCGATAGTAC
>CAIXKO010000440.1 GCA_903919925.1 uncultured Bacteroidota bacterium
AAAACTTTAGATGGATTCAATGAAGTGTTCCGCAAATTCGACGAAATAATTGGATTTAAATATCTATGCGGCATGCATATAAACGACTCTAAAAAGGAATTTCAATCCAGGGTGGACCGGCATGAAAGTCTTGGGAAAGGCCCTCTGGACTGGGATTTATTTACCCGACTAATGAAAGATTCACGTTTCAACGATATGCCATTGATTTTGGAAACCCCGGAGGAGGAGATTTGGGCAGAGGAAATTGAGAAGCTGAAGAGTTGGATTTGAGAGAGGGAAGAGCGTGAAGAGGGTGAAGAGCGTAAAGAACGTAAAGAACGTGAAGATGGTGAAGAGGGTGAAGAAGGGTGAAGAAGGGTGAAGAGGGAGGGTGTTGGGGGGATTATCTTCTTAGGAGGACACTTCCGAGGGCAGTTTTTTTGGCCAGGCTTTGGATGGTTTCCCGATCGGCGAGGGTAATCAGATCGGTACGGATACGTGAAAACTCTGCATGCAGGGGACAAGGATGATCGGTATCGCATTTTAGCAGACCAGTGACGCAACCGGTAAAATATTTTTCGCCTTCCAGAACATGAATAACCTCTGAAAGCTTTAATTCCGGTTTTGATGGATCAAAAAAGAAGCCACCTCCTCTTCCACGAATAGAATTTACCAGAGATTTTTTTGATAATACCTGCAAAATTTTAGCGGTAAACTGAACCGGTGCATTAATAGATTCAGCAATTTCACGAAATCCAGGGCGTTGCCCCTCCAGATTGCTCACCGCAATTTTTACCAGTGCCCGTATCGCATATTCAGTGGTTTTCGACCACATAACAATTCTTGTTTTGAGCTCGTAAAGTTATCATTCTCTACCAACTGCACCGCCCTTAACCCTGGAAATTATATTGGAAGGGCAGGAGGGCAGGAGGGCAAAAAGGCAAGAAGTTGTAACACTTTTTAATCTTGCCTTTCTGCCCTCCTACCCTTTTTCCCTTTTGCCCTCCTGCCCTCCTGCCCTTTTTCCCTCCTGTCCTTCTTAATTCCCAAAAGCATAAACTCCCCCGCCCGTCCGGATATAGATTTTCCCATCGGCAATAGCAGGAGTAGCCATGATCCTCTCTTTAAAATCGGTTTTTGATAGCACCATAAATTCTTTACCGGCATCGAATATTGTTACAACCCCTCGGGCCGATGCCGTAAAAATCTTCCCATCGCCATAAACCGGAGATGCATAATAGGCACCGCCCGCCTCCAGTTTGGCTGAATAGGTCAGCTTACCGGTTTTAGCCACCAAACAGGTCACCAGACCACCATCGGCCAACATCCATATCTGACCATTGTGGTGCAATGGGGACGGGCATTCAGGCACACCTAACGTATATCGCCAGGCTACTATTGGATCTACGCCTGAGGTTGTGGAAGGGCTTAAGGCAATCAGTGCATTTTCATGCGGAAAGCCATCAACCCAGGCCACAATTTTACCCCATTCCTTTGGGGTTATTTTTCCGTTACGATCTGCATCGAGCCAACGAAAAAAACCTGGCAGGGGGTGGTCCCCTTCTCCATCGTCATCATATCTTGATAAAATGCTTTTGTTCGATTTAATTTCTTCAAACTCCAGCAGGCTATCGCGGTTTGCATCGTACAACCTGATCAGCGAATCCCAGGTTGGCAAACCAATAACCTCCGGATTGGTTTTCATATTATAGGAGGTCAAAAAAATCAAGCCATCACCATAAACAGGTGTGATAATAGGCTCATCTGTTAATCCTGGAAATGACCACAATTCAGATCCATCCTTCAAATTGTAAGCCTTCATCCACCAGATACCATATATGATCAGCTCATCAATGCCGTCCACTTTGGCCACCATAGGGGTTGACCAATTACCTCGAAAACCCGGACGGTCAATTTTCCAGATCGTTGTGCCGGTTTTTGGATCAATCAATTCAACAAAGGAGTTTTCATTTGCATCACGGCTAAATATCAATTTATCCTCGTAAATAATGGGCGAAACGGCGGTGCCGTACATATTACCCTGTTGTGGAATTTTCTTTTCCCACATCAGATTGCCATCGAAATCGTAACAAAGCAGCCCATAAGAACCAAAATAGGAAAACACCTGTTTACCATTGGTAGTTGGGGTAGGAGCAGCCACATGTCCAACGGGATGAACCCGCTCCAATTTCTCAGGAACCACGGCATGGCTCCACAAAATCTTTCCACTAACCCGATCCATCCCTATGGTTTCCAGACTGTCGCCTTTGCGACCGGTCAAAAAAATCCGATCGCCCCATATACACAGTGACGAAACACCTTCGCTAACAGCATTTTTCCAGAGCAGGTTTTTGCTCGTTGATAATTCTGCTGGCAGCGGTTTGCTTTCAAGGGATTTCCCCGCACCTTCCGGGCCCCTGAACTGTGGCCAAAACGACTGGCTGAAAGATGTTATATTATTGAAAATCAATAAATTTATAAACAACAAAGTCAAATTACGAGTTTTCATTTTTATCGATTGTTAAGTCATCAGCAATTGTTTTTCCCAAATTTAAAACTAAAAAGAAAACTTTTTGCTAGCAGAGGTGTTCATAATCTACTTGAGAATACTTACCGATAGGATAACTACCTACCGATGCGCTAAAAGCGTGTTAACAATTTAAATTTATAATAAAATGAAGAGATTTCTATCCTTCTGTAAACGATTGGTGCTAATGCTGACTATCGGAATAATTTCGATAGCAGCTTATGCCCAGAACAATCCGAATGAATCTTCCGGTGGCTCGGGTGGGTTCTTCATTAAAAAAGTAGTGAGCAACACTACTATTCCCAGTGGTGTAAATTTTAGCTACACCATCATTTTTTCAGCTCCTGCGGGCACTCCTGCTATTAACATTCAGGATATTGTACCCACCTCATTAGCGGTTGTATCGATTGCGCCGTTGAGTATGGTATGCGGGGTAATGCCCACGGTCACTATTTCCGGCAATACGGTGACGTATACGCTGAGCGGACTATCCGGATCCTGTACACCATCGGGTTCATTTACCATTGTGGTAAAGTTTCCTGAAGGGGTTACCTGCAATGGAACACCTGCGCGGAACCAGGCAGGAATCATGGTAAACGGGAAATACGAGTATACGGGATTTGTTACCACAACTGCTACAGCGGTGGATCCATGGGTAATTGGAAAATCCATTGTATCGGGTGCTGTGGTCAACCCAAATGGTGGCAACTGTGGTTATCTGATGCCGCTGGATGGTACGGTCACTTATCGCTTATCAGTGATGAAGGACAACGGATACTGGGGTAATGTTGCAGGACAGCTAAACATGAGCGGAGGAGTAGTAACCGATGTTCTTCCTGCAGGAGCCATTTTTGTAGGAAGCACCTGTGGCGCCATAGTTACCGGGTCCACGATCACCTGGAACGTGGGAGCACTGAATGCGGCAATTCCGTGGGCCTATTACTATTGTGATATTCAGATTAAGTACCCTGCGGCATCGTTCCCTAACAACTCTACGATGCAAAACCAGGCTTCGCTTACGGGAGGTGTCTGCCTGCAGGGATCGCAGCAAGCCGTCACCCATAACAGCAATCAAACCTGTGTTCAGGTGGGCCAGATCATTCCTAATCCTCAGGCCTACTTTGCAAAATACCTGGCCTTAACCAACCGGGTTCCAGGTTGCCAGGGATATTACCAAATTGTTTTCTGCAATAATGGAAACGTTCCGCTTTCCGCCTTCAACATAAACGATGTTATTCCGTCAGGTATATCGGTTGATTACCTTCAGGTTTATGGAGCAAGCGCCGGAACTACGATTTCACTCAGTGCCAACAGCGGTGCCAACGTTTTGGGGACCAATATGACGACTACTTACACCAGCTCAAATCCAATTGGCTTTACGGTGAATAACATCTCGATGCAAATGACTGGCACCTTACCGGTGGGATCTTGCATTTATCTGATGGTTTATTTCACCGTTAGCCCTAACCCCACTGGAACGGTAGTAACTAATTGCGCTTCGCTGGTACCATTATCCACTGGTTTAAACTTACAACCGGTATGCGCAAGCTTCACTGTTCAGCAGGGGCAGCCAAATCCTTGTCTGCTGAAGGATATTTGTGCGCCAAAATCGAATTATTCTCCGGGCGATACAGTTCGCTTCCGGGTGCGCGTTCAAAATATCGGGAGTGCAAATATGACTGGTGCCAGCCTGACCGATGTACTGAACAGCAACTTTACTTACCTCGGAAACGAGAGCTACTTCATTGCCAATACTTATAGCCCGCCGTGTACAACAGGCAGCGCAATCCCTCCGTTCACAACGGCCTGGTCGGGTGTAGCTCCTGGTCACAGCGGAAACAACCTTTCATGGAGCCTGCCAACCGTTCCGGCAGATTGTCAATTGTTTTATACTGCTTATTGCGGCTATTACGGAACCTGGGCTTTGCCTTACTACTTTATCGAATTTGACGTTGTTATCAGCAGCAGCGCAATGCCTGGAGTAACTACCAATAGTTATAGTGTATCGGGTGGCAACCTGCCGGGAACTTTCAATTCCAACACCGTAAACGTATTGGTTGTAGCCTCATTTGGCCAGGAAGCTGAGAAACTCGTTAGCACCGATAATGGAGTAACTTTTGGTACTTCGGGCACCATTGCCCCTGGAGGTACAGCACGTTACCAGCTGAATTACAAAAACATGTCGAACGTGCCAGTTACAAACGTATCCCTTGCCGACTTGCTTGGTCGCGATGATGGTACAAACGACTGGCTGGTATTGAACAGGACAGCACCGCGAGGTAGCCAGTTCGATCTATCTTATATAGGTGTTCATGCCACAACTTTATCATATGTTGGTGTTCCGCCAACTCCGTTGATCGATTATGCTACCGGGTTGAATATTTGTCTGCCCGCCTGGGGAATTAACACCGGATGTAATCCAATTACCTGGAATGCTACGCCTGCCCGGAATATCAGGGTACGATACGGATCATTCCTTCTTCCTCCGACCAAGGCTGTTCTCGAAAACTTCAATGTTGGGATCCCGGCAAATGCTACCCCACAATTGAAGGTTTGCAACGATTTTGCAGCGGTGTCAACGGCCACCTTCCTTTTAAACAGCACCACACCTACAACGGTAGCCTTAACCCCGATTGCTGCAGCACCGGTTTGCCTCACGGTGAAACCAGTGGTAAATTGCTGCGATAGTGTTATAGTCACTAAAGTTCAAGGTGCCGATTGCTGTGTAAAATTGACCACTACCTGCGAGGTTAAATCCGTAACGGTTCAGGTAAGCAATGGCACCATAGGTACCGTAAACTGGAATTGCGGACCATTGCCGGCCGGGTATGCCGGACAAACCAGTTTTGACTTCCCGGCAAATAATTGCGTGCTGGACATGAATATATGCATTGGGGCAACTGCTCCCGGTGTGTCACTCATGTTTATCATAAACTTTGCCAACGGTCAGGTTTGTGATAAAGGTTATCAGTTGGATTGTGTAGCTGCCAATTGTTGCGATAGCGTAAAAGTTGGTCAGGTTCAAGGGCTGGACTGCTGCGCGAGGATTGTCTCGAAATGTGAGGTTAAAGCTGTTAAGGTTACTGTAAACAATGGAACCATAGGATCGGCCAGTTGGAATTGCGGTGCATTACCAAGCGGATATGTTGGTCAGAGTTCATTCCTTTTCCCAACCACCGGCTGTGCGCTGGATATGATTGTTTGTGTAAACGCTACACAACCAGGTGTTTCCATTGATTATGTACTTTATTTTGCCAACGGGCAAGAGTGCACTAAGACCGTTAAAATGGAGTGTAAGGTAAAAGAAGATTGCTGCGCACTGGTCGATTTTAAATTGAAATCGAAATGGCCATTCTGGAAAACACTGGTAGGAACTTTCAGTGTTACCAACCTCGATCCAACCAGCCCGATCTGCTCAGTGGATATCATTCCAACTTCCGCAGGGACTTTCACCACCGGGTCACTGATTATTGACGGATTAACCTCGTTACAGCCCTGGACTTCCTCTCGTATACCAACTGTTGGAAACTTATCCCCCGCTGCTGTTAATTCAATCAAGTTCAACCTGGTAGCCACAAACTACAGTGGCATTATAAAAATATGTATCGTAAAATGCGATGGAACCAAATGCTGTTTCGATTTCAAGTGGAACACAAAACCGCTCGATGCCACGGGTATCAGTTTAACCGAGCTACCCATAAGTGATAATCTGATTGCGGTGAGTGTAAGCCCGATATTGAAAACAGATTTACGCGACAGCATCAAATTTGTATCATTTGGATTAAATGATGAGAAAGAGATTGCAACCGACGGACCCCATTTCTTCGCGATTTCAGGCTCCGGTCAAGCCGGGGATGACTCCCCGGAGGGATTGGCAGCATGCGACAACACGTATATGGGATCATACAATGCATTTTTTGAATTGCGACAGGCAGTCAGTGCCAACGAACCTCTGGGAGCTTTCCACATGGTATTCACCAGAAAAGTACCAAGCCTGGGTTGTACTCTTTTTGATAAAGATGGCAACATCCTGTTCACCGGTGCCATTGATGTTAGCGGATCAACCGGAGTAACCACTGCTGTAGTGATTGAAGGGGGAGCCGGAATGCGTGCAGGGATGTTTGAATTCCTTAATGCATTTCCAAATCCAAGCGATGGAAAGTTTACCCTGAGCTATGCAGTTGGAAGCAAACGAAATGTTGAAATTCAATTGATCGATGCTAATGGCAAGGTACTTCACACTACTTTCAAGGATTCCGAATTACCTGGCATACATACTATTAACATGGATGCAACCAGCGTGCCCAAAGGGAATTACTTTGTCCGGCTGATCTCAGACGGGCAGGTGCTCTCGAAACCGGTGGTTTTACAGTAAACGATTAAATGATCAGGCAGGGTGAGTAGGCAGATAGTTCTCTGTTTATTCACCCTGTTTTATTTATATCCTGTTTGGTTTATTTTTGCTAAACAATTTCCGGATTGGATCGTTTACGCAAATATTAAGTTCAACATTTTAAAACCTGAATTCATTCAAATTAAAAACATCAAACTAAAAATTATGGCATCGATCACATTAAAAGGCAATGCGGTAAGCACCCTTGGCACCATTCCCCAGGTAGGAGAACAATTATTGGATTTTGATTTGATTACCAATGGGTTATCGCATGTATCCCTCAAGGATTTTGCCGGAAGCAAGCTGGTATTAAACATTTTCCCAAGTCTTGATACCGGAACTTGTGCAGCATCAGTAAGAGCTTTTAACAAAGCCGCTGCAAGTTTGGAAAACACTAAAGTTTTGTGCATTTCCCGAGATCTTCCATTTGCTCAGGCCCGGTTTTGTGGCACCGAAGGTATTGCCAACGCCATTACTTTATCGGATTTTGCCACACATACCTTTGGCAAGGATTACCAGGTGGAGATCACCTCTGGACCATTGGCCAGTTTGCTATCGCGGGCGGTAATAGTTGCGGGAGCTGATGGCAAGGTCACCTACTCTCAGCAAGTTCCTGAGATTGTTGATGAACCTGATTACGAAGCTGCTCTGGCTGCCCTTTAACTAAAGGGGAAGTAGGGGAAGAGGGCAAGAGGGGAAGAGGGCAGGAAGGCAAGAGGAAAAACAATAAAAGCAAGTTGTAGGGGTTGAAGATTTTCAACCCCCGCTATACAACCTTTTACTTTCGCCCCTTTTCCCCTTTTGCCCTCCTGCCCTTTTGCCCTTTCGCCCTTTTTCCCTCTTGCCCTCCTTCCCACACCAGCCAGATCCCGGACGCCGAGCATGCCCCCTGCCTCAGAGCATACCCACGGAGCCAGCACCATACCTCAGAGCATGGCCTTGCCCGTGGCTAAAGCCGCGGGTTACAATATCGGCCATGCCTCCGGCATTTTATCCGCACTGGGCAAATAGTTCCGAAGAACAAATTATTGGTTAACCCGTGAATTTATCCAGCTAATAGTGCGATCACCAGGTACTGGGGCGGGTATCGCGTGAGGACAAGTGCTCCAGAAGCCCATTTTAGGTCCACCACCTTTCATCCTTCCTTTTGCCTTCTTTTCTTTCCTTCTTTCTTTCCTTCTTACCTTCTTACCCTCCTACCCCCTTGCCCTCCTACCCTCCTGCCCTCCTACCCACCTGCCCATCTTCCCTCTTGCCTTCACCAAACGGCCAACAGCATCATCAAGAAAAAAATTACACCTCCTTATTCCTTCCTTTACCCTTTACCCTTTACCCTTCCTTAACCCTTTACCCTTACTTTACCCTTTACCCTTAACCCTTTACCCTTACTTTACCCTTTACCCTTAACCATTTACCCTTAATACCGCTATCTTTGCCTTATGGAAAACAACCTATCTGACCGTTTCTTTGATAAGCTAACCGCGGTTATTAATAATAAGGAGCTGATAAAACTGGTTATCAGCAATCCGAAAATCAAATCATCCGGTATTAACAGTATCATTATCACCATTGCGCAGCTAAAACGGGGATATCGGCTGAGTTTTGTATATCGATATTCCACCAAAGACATCACTAAAAACTATGAATTTGTAGAAGGGGTAGCTTTGATCAAAAAGGCTCTTGTGGAAGATTTTAGTAATGGCGATCTTTTTTGTATTAAGGAAAACATTTCCCTGGTGACCACACCATCCGGAAAAATTAAAATCAACACACATGAACCCACCTTGCAGCCCGTTTCCGCATTCCGGCACGACAAGGTAAAAGACCGTCTCATCAATACTGCCGGCAATATTTACCTGAGAGAACTCGAAATCACCAATGCTAACTGGGAAGTTCGAAGAGAGATGAGCGATAAGTTCAGGCAAATCAACCGATATATTGAGTTGATCGAACCGGAGATCAAGGAATTAACTAAAGATTTCACCATACCTCAGGAATATCACATAGCAGACATGGGATCGGGAAAAGGTTATCTGACTTTTGCTTTATATGATTATCTCGCAAACACGCTAGGGGTGATTCCGATGATGACCGGGGTGGAATTGCGTGAAGACCTGGTAAAATCATGTAATATTATTGCAAAAAAATCGGGTTTTAATCAATTATTTTTCAAAACTGGCACCATTCAAGAAGTTGAATTGCAGAAAATTGACATACTCATTGCCCTGCATGCCTGTGATACCGCCACTGATGACGCGATTTACCGGGGAATTAAATCCAATGCTTCATTAATTGTTTGTGCGCCTTGTTGCCATAAACAAATCAGAAAAGAGCTGAATGTGACCAATGAGCTCAGCAATATTACAAAATTCGGTATATTAAAAGAGCGTCAGGCTGAGATCATTACGGATACCATCAGGGCACTTCTTTTGGAAGCTCATGGTTATAAAACGAAAGTTTTTGAATTCATTTCGACTGAACATACTCCTAAAAATGTTATGATTGTTGGTCGGAAAATTTCTTCAATGAGTCCTATTTTTGGAAAAATAATGGAAGACGTTGCCACCATAAAGAAGATTTTTGGTATAGAAAGGCATCATCTGGAGCAGGCCCTGCGCGGAAAAGAATGAGAAATGGCTGTAACGGACACCCAGTTTGGGGTGTTGAAAATAATCTGATAAGTTTTAAAAAAAAAATTGTTTTCGGTTGTTTTATAAAATTTCTATCGTACATTCGCCCCACTTGAACAGAGGTCCCAGACTAATTGCTCAAAGGAAGGGGAAATTGAGGGAGTGACTAGCCGGTTCTGTTCAAACTTAACCTATGAAAGTTTTTGACATGAAATTGATCAGGTTTCTGCTTGCATTTTTATTATCTGCTTGTAATCTTTATTACGCCCAAGCCTCCTTTCTAAAAAATTCACCGCAAAAACTTATTCAACCGGATGGGACTTTACTCAATTGTTTTGCATCCGGAGTGGAGTACCATAATTGGCTTCACGACAGCAGAAATTTTACAATTATCCAGGATCCGGTAACAGGTTATTATGTATATGCACAAAAAGTGGGTGGCAAACTGTTGCCCACCACTTTGGTTGCCGGACAGTCGGATCCTGCCAAGGCAGGGATTCCTTCCGGGTTAAACCTTGATACCGAGGAGGTTCAAATGTTAAGCAGGAAGCGGTTCCAGATGCCTGCTTTGAAAGGTTCATCATCTGTTCAAACCACCGGAACAATAAATAATATCGTGATCTTTTTACGGTGCCGCGATCAACCTGAATACACTGAACCCATATCGTTCTATAATTCAGCATTTAACAGTTCAGGAACCGTATCTATGGTGGAGTATTTTCAACAAATATCCAATTATCAGTTAACCATAAATACCTCATTTTATCCTGCCTCAACAAACACCGTGGTATCTTATCAGGATGCTGCGCTGCGCAATTATTACTGCGTTTATAATGCCGTGTCAAATCCAATCGGATATCAGAATGAAACGGAAAGAGGTATAAGGGAAGCCACCCTGCTAAAAAACGCTATTGGATCAGTAAAGAGTCAGCTTGAGGCATCGGGGTTGGATTTCGACATGGACAATGATGGGAAAGTCGACAATATTTGTTTTATCATGCAAGGGAGAACCGAAGGATGGAATCAGATAATGTGGCCGCATATGACGGCGTTAACTTCCTATCAGGAAACGATATCTGGCGCACGGGTTTGGATTTACAATTTCCAACTTTCACAAGTAAAAGACGTCAGCGTTTTTTGCCATGAGATGTTGCATTCGCTTAATTTTCCTGATTTATACCGGTATAACACTACCACGGTAGCTCCTGTAGGACCGTGGGATATAATGGCACTTAATTCTTATCCCGGACAGCATCCCAGCATTTACCTAAAGCAAAAGTATGGGAATTGGATACCGGATATTCCAGAAATCCAAACCAGCGGAACTTATACATTAGAACCACTTTCCACTAATCCCCTTGCCGGGTATAAAATTAAGTCGCCATATAGTTCAAGTGAGTACTTTATTGTCGAGTACAGAAAATGTGAAGGTTTATTTGAATCCGCACTTAATGGGTCCGGGCTGGTTATTTCGAGGATAAATACTACTGTTCGTGGGGGAAACATGAATGGTCCACCTGATGAGGTTTACGTATTCAGGTTGAATGGCAGCAATACGGTAAACGGGGATATCAATGCGGCTTGCTTTTCGCAGCAAACCGGTAGAACAAGTTTCAATTCCAATACCAATCCGGCCTGTCTTTTAAGCGATGGATCATCGGGAGGTATCGAGATCACCAATGTTGGTAATGCAGGGTCGATCATATCCTTTACTGTCAATTTTTCCAGTTCTGATCCAATTTTAGCTGTTTCTCCTGATTTCCAAAGCATTCCCTTTGCCGGAGGCAATACCACGTTTACAGTTTCCAATATTGGTGGAGGTACTATGTCATGGACAGCTACCGTTACAAGCGGTTCATCCTGGATTCACATTACATCAGGTTCCAGCGGCAGCAACCTTGGAGTTATTAAAGTAACTGCTGATGCCAACACCGATAATTCTTACCGGCAGGGGACCCTAACGGTTACCACCTCAGGGGTTAATCCCAGCACCAAAACAGTAACAGTAATCCAATCCGATAATCCGCCAATTCTGAATGTTGGTCCTGAAACGCAGTATATCTCATACACCGGAGGTAGAACTTCCTTTGCAGTTTCCAACACCAATGTAGGTTCTTTGCTTTGGACCGCACAAGTATCGGTGGGTTCAGCGTGGATTCACATAACCGATGGGTTTAGCGGGAAGGATGAAGGACTGATCTGGGTAACTGTTGATGCCAGTAATGAAAGCAATACCAGGACGGGCTCAATAACCGTGACTGCCACAGGGGCCAACAATAGTCCAAAGACTGTTTTTATTGAACAGCGGGCACAGTCTCCCGTATTAAATGTACTACCCGTTTCACGATCGGTGGGGTATGGGGCAAGCACCGCTACTTTTGAGGTAGCAAATATTGGCGGAGGTAACATGCCGTGGAAAACAGAAATGAGCACCGGATCTTCGTGGGCGCACATCCTGTCCGGAGTCAGCGGAACCAATGCCGGCACAATCACTGTTGCAATTGATGAAAACGCAATAAATTCCAACCGTTCTTGCCTGATCACCATTTCCGCGGCAGGAGCTGGAGGCAGTCCGAAAACCGTAAAAATTGAACAGTCGCCAAATCCACCTGTCCTTATTGTTAGCCCGGATACACAAACTGTTCCGTTTACCAGTGATACGGTATCTTTTTCGGTTTCCAATTCCGGTACGGGTACTATGCTCTGGTCCGCTGATGTTACCAACGGCGCTTCCTGGGCTCATGTTATAAGCGGCAAAAAAGGAAGTAATGCAGGTACATTTGAGATAGCATTGGATGATAACACCGAAACCATTTTGCGAATTGCCACCATTACAATAACCTCATCAGGTGCAGTGTGGAGCCCGAAAACGGTAACAATTGCACAGGCCGGCAAGCCAGCTCAACTAGCCGATCTGAAAATTAATCATGTCAGTGCAAAACTTAGTGTAATTACTCAACCTGAAGAATTCATTATATCGCTCGCTATAGAAAATATCGGAGGCTCCCCTTCGATGCAGGACACCATCCACTTCTTTTTGGCAACTGCTCCTTCCATTGATTCAATAAAAAGTGACCTCGGTAAAACCCCATGTGAACCCATCATAAATGGCTCCGTATGGGAAACAGAGGTTAAGTTTTTTAGCGACAACCTCAATCCGGGAGATTACTATTTCATTGCATTTCTGGATGGTCCCGACCTGAACAGCGAGACAGGTAATTCCAACCAGATAGGAATTTGCGAGATCAAGTTACTCAGCGGTATCCAAACATTTGCGGAGAATATGCAGTTTTCTGTTTTCCCGGTTCCGGCAGACAATCTATTGAATCTTCAATTCGAGAACACTGGAAATCAGGTTGAACAATTAGTTATTACGGATATTCTTGGACAAATTGTTTATTCTGACTACCCGCTGAAGAATCAGGCATTCTCCAAAACAATAAATGTTTCAAATTGGATCAAGGGTTCTTACAACGTTACCCTTTACACAAAACAACGCTTATTCCACAAACCCATCATTATCCAATAACCACCACGTTCTATCCTTTATATTCTGATGTGTTGTGAAAAACGAGCAGCGGGTAAACCTCCCTCGTAACTTTGTAGTGCCATTCGCTTTCGGCCATAAAAACCGGGCGGTCATCTTTATCAAAAGTTATATGCTGGGCATTTATTGAAAGGAACTTGTTTATCTGTGCCTTATCTTTAGAGGTAAACCAAAAAGCTTTAAAATACCGGAGGGGTTGAAAGGTACACGATGCGCTATATTCGTGAAGCAGTCGGAACTGGATCACTTCAAACTGTAATTCACCCACAGTCCCAATAATTTTGACATTTCCCGGTTGACGGATAAACAATTGAGCGACGCCTTCGTCGGATAACTGCCTCACACCCTTTTCCAGCTGTTTTGTTTTGAAAGGATCTTTATTGATTAATTCCTTAAATATTTCAGGGGAAAAGCTTGGAATCCCTTGAAAAGAAAGCTTTTCACCTTCGGTAAGCGTATCGCCGATTTTGAAATTTCCGGTATCATATAATCCAACTACATCTCCGGGAAAGGCCTCCTCAACAATACTTTTTTCGTTTGCCATAAAAGCGGTTGGGCTTGAAAATCGCAATTTTTTATCCAACCGGGTATGATAAAAGAACTTATTCCGTTCAAACCGGCCCGAGACTATTCGACAAAAAGCGATACGATCCCGGTGTTTTGGATCGATATTGGCATGGATTTTAAATACGAATCCAGTGAATTCATTTTCTTCCGGCTTTACCTCGCGTAAGTCAGTAAGCCGTGGAAGCGGAGAAGGAGCTATAGAAATAAACGTATCCAGCAATTCCTTTACTCCAAAGTTATTAATAGCACTTCCAAAAAAAACGGGAGCGAGATAACCCTCGCTGTATAAATCTTTATCGAAAGGTTCATAAGCACTATCAATCAATTCGATATCTTTTCTAAGATGGTTAGCTGAATCGGTTCCTACACGTTTATCAAGCTCAGGGCTGGCCAGATCGTCAATGGCAAAATTATCATCAGACAGGCGGGTAATGTGAGGAGTAAAAAGCAGCAAGTGTTTGGTAAACAGGTTATAAACACCTTTAAAACCAGCTCCCATACCAATAGGCCAGGTAAGAGGCCGTGTATGAATATTCAGCTCTTTTTCAATTATATGCAGCAAATCGTATGGATCGATTCCTTCGCGATCGAGTTTATTTATAAAAATGATCACCGGAGTATGCCGCATTCTACACACCTCCATCAGTTTGCGGGTTTGCTCCTCAACACCCTTAACACAATCGACCACCAGGATTACACTATCAACAGCGGTAAGGGTACGATAGGTATCCTCCGCAAAATCCTTATGACCAGGAGTATCGAGTATATTAATCTTGAACCCATCGTATTCAAAACCCATTACCGATGTTGCCACAGAGATACCACGTTGTTTCTCGATTTCCATAAAATCGGAAGTCGCGGTTTTGCTGATCTTATTCATTTTAACCGCACCAGCAGTTTTGATGGCCCCTCCAAATAGTAGGATTTTTTCCGTGAGGGTTGTTTTTCCGGCATCGGGGTGGCTGATGATCCCAAATGTTCGCCGTCGGCTTATTTCTTCGTGATTCAATTTGTTCAGATAGATTGATGGCAAAGGAACGAATTTTAGGCCGGATGGGCAAATCAGGAGATTCCTTTTGATCCGGGCCCTTGCCTCCGCTGCATTGGAATTCAGCGGCAATCAACGATCAGACCTAAGTAAAATTAGTGGTCAACCTCACCATGGCACGGTAATTCTCCAGGGCAAGCTGACCAAGAACCCTGCCATATGGTGAGGCAGAAGGCATAAGAACGAAACCACGGCCCGTGCCGGATGTGCCGTCTTCGAGGGTCCTGCGGATTATCTTTTCAAATTGAGGTGTTGGAAGGTTCTCGATATCTGCGCATTCGATATTGCCGAACAAGGCCAGTTGATTTCCATACCTTTTCCTGACGTAATCCAGTTCAACATCGCCCTGAGGTGGTGGCTCAATGGGGTCGATGGCATCGGCGCCCATATCAACGATATCATCCAGAATATCACGAATGTTGCCATGGCAATGAACCCGGGCATAACCGCCTGATTGATGGATAAGGTCGATCATTGGTTTCACATAGCGGACAACATATTCACGAAAAAGGCTGGGCGGCAGATAGGGGGAAGAAGCGAATTCAGGCCCATAAATTCGCCATAGTCGGTTAGGAAGCAGGTTGGCCACTTGTTCCGTTTTTGACAAAAGTACTTCAGAAAAGCGACTGAGGAGCTGATGAAACTTTTCCTGTTCGGTGAGGGCTATCACAGTATAATTGCTCATATCAAAAAGAAGAGCCGCAAGACATAGAGGATCAGGGGTATCGATCATTACGAGGCCCGTTTCACCAATATCCGATTCCGCTTGAAGAAAGGCAGCTGAGTTGATTGTTTCGCCCGCACCAAAAACCGGAAGGTCCAGAAAGGTATCGAGATCGTGCATATTTTTCAGCAGGGGCTCCGTGGTCCAAACAGTATTAATATCCTGATCCTGTCGTGTTTCCATCGTAAGGGTTCGGTTTCGGGTTTTTACCGTACGGTTGATGAACCGGCTACCGTTGCGGATGGTAGTTTGATCAATAGCAATATGACCGATTGGATCCGGGGCAATTTCCCGGAAGGCGACACCTCTCATTACAATACGGTCGGATTCCTCCCGGGCCAGATCGATCAATGGTTTCCATGAAGGATGTGAAAATATATTGAATGGATCAGTATCCAAGGGATGCTCATCGTATCCATTAATTTCGTAGAAACATACGGCGGGGCGGTCAACAGGTTTGCCCTGGAGGGTAGCTAGAAGGCGTTGGCGTCGGGTCATAAGAGTAGAGTTGAAAGTAGAGTTGGCAACTCTATAAAGTTGCCAACTTTTCTTTAAAGTTGGCAACTTCAGGCAAAGGGAGTTGCCAACTTTTTTGTCAAACACTATAATATCAACAGATTAATAGACAATTAGCTGGAATTTGAATAATCTTTAGTATTAAATCGCACATTCTAAGCGACATACAGTTAACATCAGGCAGCTGGCACCTTATAGAGTTGCCAACTTTATCCAACTCTATCCGAGTCTATCCGATTCTATCCGACTTTATCCAACTATTAACTATTTTCGTGGGAATAATTTATTAAACTATGAAGCACATCTTTAAATCATTCCTTCTCCTGTCCACCCTGATTGGTGGGATGCTCATACAGGGCGCCAAAGCCCAGACAGACGAAGGCTCGTATGTATGGCCAAAGGATCAAAAAGTATTGGAAAACCTCAAAACCTGGCAGGGGTACAAATTCGGTTTGCTGATCCACATGGGTCTGTATTCCGTGCAGGGAACAGTGGAATCCTGGGGCTTGTGCCCCGAGGACTGGGTGGGGCGGCCCGGATATGATGACTATTACAAATATGCTACCGATTACCGGAATAATAAATCGAAATTCAATCCGGTTCAGTTTGACCCACAAAAATGGGCGAAGGCATTTAGCGGATCCGGTGCAAAATATATGATATACAGCACTAAGCACCATGATGGGTTTTGCTTATACGATACTAAATTCACTGATTTTAAGGTGACTGATCCCGGTTGTCCTTTTTCAGTGAACCCAAAATCAAATGTGTACAAGGAGATAATGAATGCAACTCGTAAAGAAGGCCTTGCCGTTGGAGCCTATTTTTCGAAACCCGACTGGACAACCCCTTACTTTTGGTGGCCCTATTATCCGCCCAAGGACCGTAACCCTACCTATGACATCACCAAACATCCCGACCGGTGGAAAAAGTTTGTGGAATACACACAGAATCAGATTAATGAGATCACCACTGAATATGGAAAAGTTGATATTCTGTGGCTCGATGGGTGCTGGGTAATGCCCAAGTCGGCAATCACCAAACGGGTGGCAGAGTTTTGCAAGTATCCTTACGACATGGATATCAACATGAAACTGATTGCTGAAAAAGCACGGGCTAAACAGCCTGGCATGCTGGTAGTTGACCGATGGGTGGAAGGTGAGTACGAAAACTACCTTACCCCCGAGCAAAATACCCCTGCCAAGGCACTTACTGTACCCTGGGAAAGCTGCATCACCATGGGAAATGCCTGGGGTTGGGTGCCAGGTGACCAATATAAATCCACCCGTGAGCTTATCCAGTTGCTGGTTAAAATTGTTGCAAAAGGCGGAAACCTACTGCTTGGAGTGGGCCCAAAAGGCACTGGTGAGTTTGAAACTGCAGTTTATGACCGGCTCGAGGGAATGGGTAAATGGTTGACCGTAAACGGGGAATCAATTTACGGAACCGTCCCTGTTGAACCCTTTCAGGAAGGCAAAATAGCCTACACCGCTAAAGGTGAAGGTACCATTTTCGCTATTTATATGCCTGAGAAAAATGAAACCGCTTTGCCTGAAACGCTTACCATAAAAACCAATCTCAAAGGAAAGCTGCTAGTCAGCCTGCTTTCAGAGAAGAAAACTTTGAAAAGTAAAGCAACCCCAAACGGCTTGGTTGTCAACATTCCACAATCGCTGCGGGCAGCTTTGGCTCAACAGGAATGCGTGGTTATAAAAATCTCAGCGGTGCATTAATTCCACCGGTAGGTTTATGATCAATGTATTCCTTTCGCTGGCTATTATAGCTGGCCTTGGTGCTTCACTCCGGTATATTTTCCCGGACATGGATATTGAATATGTGCGGAAATCGATCAATAAAATTGTGCTTTATGTGGTTCTTCCTGCATTAATATTCAATGTGATATACAAAGCGCCCGTTGGAAAAGAGTTTTTCCATATCCCAATTGCTGCCCTCGGAGGAATACTTTCGGCACTTGCAGTTGCAATGATCGCTTTCTATTTCATAAAATTACCTCCCAATACAAAAGGGGCCCTTATACTGGCGAGTGCTTTTAGCAATGTAACTTATTTAGGGTTACCGGTACTGGTGGGAATCTTTTCGACTATTCCGGAAAAAATCTCAGTGGTATCGGTGTTATTCGAGGTTACAACTACACCGGTTCTGCTTTCGCTGGGTGTTCTGATCGCGATTTATTTTGGGGCGAAAACAGGCATCGGGTTAAAAGGAATACTTAAAAGAATAGTTCGGTTGCCTCCATTGTGGGCACTTGCTGTAGTTTTGTTGGTGAAGCTCATTAACCTGCCGGTGCCGGCTTTTCTGCTCCAGGCAACCAAAACCCTTAGTGTAATAGCGGTTGGCCTGATGATTTTATCTTTGGGTATGGCGCTACGATTTAAAAAGATCCGACACCCTAAACCATTATTGCTGGTTGTGGCTATTCAATTGTTTTTCATACCCTTTGTCGTTTATTTTATCGGCAAATTCCTGAATATAGAGCAACCGTATTTCGAAGCAACGGTTATCGAGGCCTCCATGCCAACGCAGGTGCTTACTTTGGTTGTAGCAGATGAATTTAACCTGGATACCGAAATGCTGGCTCAGGCAATTTTGGTTACCACCGTAATATCTGTATTTACCATTCCATTGATCCGGTACCTGATATTCCTTTGAATTTTGAATAATACATGATGCTGTTATAACTTTTACTGAACAATGAAAAACTTTTTTTTAGTTCTCATCTGCCTTCTTCTAACAGGTTCTTTTGCCGTTTCAAATGCACAAACGGATCAAAGCAGAGAGATAAGAGCCGAAAATTCCTATTATGCAGGAAACCGGACACCATTGGAATCCAGCAAGTATATCAAGCTTCCGGTGGGCAGTATTGAACCTGGCGGGTGGCTAAAGGTTTATCTCGAAAAGCAGCGCGACGGGCTTACCGGGCAATTGGGAAATATCAGTGCATGGCTTCAGAAAACAGATAATGCCTGGCTGTCCAAAGAGGGTTCAGGCAAATGGGGCTGGGAAGAAGTACCCTACTGGCTCAAGGGTTTCGGTGATCTGGCGTATATACTTAGAGATGAAAAAATGATTGCTGAAGCTAGAGTTTGGATAGAGGCTGTACTCAGCAGTCAGCGGGAGAATGGCGATTTTGGACCTCACAGCCTGGATCAAACGAAACAGGATTTTTGGCCCAACATGATCATGCTCTATTGCCTTCAATCGTATTACGAATTTTCCGGTGATAAGCGGATCATCAGTTTTATGGGCCGGTATTTTAAATACCAGCTCAGCGTTCCCGATGAGGATTTTCTGAAAGGATACTGGCAGGGACTCCGATCGGGCGATAATCTTTATAGTGTTATTTGGCTCTATAACCGGACAGGTGAGCGCAGCTTGCTGGATCTGGGCGAAAAGATCCATCGCTGCGGAAACAGCTGGAAAACAAGGTCAACCGAACTTGTTGTAACCGGCGAAGAGCGGAAAAAGTATCCGGTATGGTGGTCGTTGCTGCCCGACTGGCACAATGTAAATATTGCGCAGGGTTTCAGGGAACCCGCCATATACTTCCAGTTGAGCCACAATCCGGATGACGTGCAAGCCTCCTACGAAGTATTCGATATCATCCGGGAACACTTTGGGCAGGTTCCGGGCGGTATGTATGGAGCCGATGAAAACGCACGGCCTGGCTATGATGATCCCCGGCAGGGCATTGAAACTTGCGGGATCGTGGAGCAAATGAATTCCAATGAAAACATGCTGTGTATTACCGGTGACAATATGTGGGCCGATCATACTGAAAACGTTGCATTTAATACCTATCCCACCGCCACTATGCCGGATTTTAAATCGCTTCGCTATCTTACCTCACCGAATATGGTGCTTTGCGATGATCAGAATCATGCTCCCGGAATTGGAAACGCAGGCCCTTTTTTAATGATGAATCCTTTCAGCAGCCGCTGCTGTCAGCATAACCACGCCCAGGGATGGCCCTATTTTGCAGAAAATTTATGGCTGGCAACTCCGGATAATGGTGTTTTTGCTGCTCTCTACTGCGAGAGTACCGTCAAGGTAAAAGTGGGCACAGGAACCATAGTGGAAATCACCGAAAATACCCATTACCCCTTCGATTCCATTATTCGGTTCAGTTTGAAAATGGATCGGCCAACCGATTTTCCACTTTATCTGCGGATTCCACAATGGTGCAAGGGTGCAAAAGTAAAACTGAATGGAAAATCTTTTGATTATAAGGCAGTTGCCGGTAAAAACATTATTATCAGTCGGATATGGCAATCAGGCGATCAGGTAGAACTTTTTTTACCGATGCAAACAAGCCTGACCACCTGGACAAAAAACCATAATGCCGTGAGCATAAACTATGGACCGCTTACTTTTTCATTGAAAATCAAGGAGAATTATGTACGAACCGGGAGCATAAAAACCGCAATCAGGGACTCTAAATGGCAGGAAGGTGTTGATCAGGAGAAATGGCCATCGTGGGAAATTCATCCGGGTTCGGATTGGAATTATGGATTGGTTTTGGATTCGAAAAAACCGCTGAAATCTTTGAAAATTACGCATCTGCCCTGGCCTAAGTCTGATTTTCCTTTTACCCAGGAGGATGTGCCGATTAGTATGGAAGTTAAAGCCAGGCAGATTCCTGAGTGGACTCTGGATCAGTACAAGCTTTGCGGGGTGCTGATGGATAGCCCTGTCACTTCAGGGAATCCGGATGTTAAGGTTGAACTGATCCCGATGGGTGCGGCAAGACTGCGAATTAGTGCTTTTCCGGTTATCAAATAGGAAAATCATCCGAATTAATTAACATATTTCATTCATTATCATAATATTATGAGGATATACTTATTAATTATATCATTTTATCTGCTGAATGTTTCCGTGAATGCCCAATCATTCAAATTCTCGGTTGATGAGGCTGGTGGAAAGCACGTTCCCGAACTCTCCATTTCCGGAAAACCCATTGTTACCAGCCCTTCAGAAGGGTTATGGTCGATAGCAACTGCCTGGGAAAACGACTGGCCGGCAGGCTGGAAACACGCTTCGCCATCGAAAGAGGAACAATCGGGTGATTGGCAGATCATCAGCGGCGAATTGGCTTTGCCCCAGGGAATTTGGAAAATTCGAGATGCTTATCGTATGGATAAAGGATTGGTTAAATGTATCCGACGATTTGAGTGGACCGGCAAAACTGCGCTGGATTCCATCACCCTCTCAGTCCGTTTTAGGGTGGAAGGCAAACAGCTTCAGGCCTTTCTGCCTGGCATCCTTTATTACGGCAATCCATCAGGATATAAGAATACACCTGATTGCGTTCCTCACTATTTTGGCAACCCGGGCGAGATGGCGATTTTCGAAGATCACCGCTTCCCGATGCCTTTTACCTGTCTGGAATCGGCAGGTACACTTAAGTATGGAGCTGTTATTCACACCGTTCCAAGTTCCGTTCGTGATCCCAAGCTCTTTGATCATTGGTGGTCGATGGGAGTAACTGCTCATGAGGGCTACTCGGAACTCACGCTGCTATCGGGACCTATCACCTACAATGATCAGCGGAGCATTGCCAAAGCGCATCAATGTGGTGCTATGAAATACGGCAATACCTATATCAGTGTTAAACCCGGTGCAGTTATTGAGAAAACTTTTTATCTCGATTTATATCCTATTGCCAGGCAAGGAACTGCATTCCAGAAACCCGTTCATGATGCCATATCGATGTACAAACCATTTTATACGGAAGATCTGCCTTCAGCCAAAGAGATTATCGAAGGAAAATACCGTTTAGCCAAGGCAAGGTGGACAGAAAGCAATGATCATGCGGGATTCAATATGTATCCGTGGATGGATAAACCTCAGATTGTAATGGGATGGTGCGGGCAGGCGGAATCCTCCGGTTATGCCCTACAGGTGCTGAAAGAGCAGCTCGGGAACGATGCAGCCCTCGATCCGATGGTACAGAAATCGCTGGATTTCCTGAGCACTTACCCGGTTGAATCCGACGGCTTCCCGGTGGTATACGATGTAACAAAAAAGACTTATGGCAACAAGGATCCGGTATCCATGGGACAAGGCATGTACAGTATCGCCAAAGCCATTGAAACCGCCAGAATAAATAAGCGATATAACACATCGAAATGGGAAACTTTCCTGAAAAAGTCGTGTGATTTTGCAGCAAGCAGGATCCTCGATGTCCAATGGACTCCGCGTTCCACGGCAGAAGGATTCTATATTGCACCGCTCTGTATAGCATCTAAACTGTTCAACAACAGCCAATATCGGGAGGCAGCCATCAAAGCGGCAAAATATTATGCTGTTCATCATCTGGATATGAAGGAGCCTTACTGGGGTGGAACCCTCGATGCGTCGGGTGAAGACAAGGAAGGTGCCTGGGCAGCTTTCCAGGGATTTTTGAGCGTATATGAAATGACCAAAGAGCAGCAATATCTGGATTGGGCAAAGCATGCATGCGATGTTTGCCTGAGCTACACGGTGGTTTGGGATATTACGCTTCCGCCGGGTCGTATGGCTGACCACCAGTTCAAAACCCGCGGATGGACGGTGGTATCTCCCCAGAATCAGCACATTGATGTTTTTGGAGTTTTCTTTACCCCCGATATTTATCGATTAGGCGAACTCACCCAAAACGAGGATCTTAAGCGCCTATCCAAAGTGATGTTCCGTTCGTGCGGCCAGCTTACCGATCCTTTCGGTAGTCAGGGTGAGCAAATGCAGGAAACCAATTTTGCACAGGCCGGCGATATGTCGGACGTGTACCGGCTGCGCGGCGGATATGCTGAGCACTGGACGGTTTTCTGGATCACCGCGCACTTCCTGAATGCTGCGGCACGGTTTACGGAGATGGGTGTTAGCCTCTAGAAAGCCGCAGCAAGTTAAAAATATCCGATAATTTTCATTTCATAAATGAAAATTATCGGATATTTGTGTTTTATCTACTATTATGATACATACCAGAAAACTTCTTGCCCAATTGATCAGGCACCTGGATGCCAAAGAATTTACCATAATTGTTGGGCCCAGGCAATCTGGTAAAACAACTTTGCTAAATCAGCTATCGGAGTATCTCCAGGGAAGAAATGAGCAGGTTTATTCTTTCACCTTAGAAGATCCGTCCATTTTATCTACTTTAAATAGTCACCCTGAAAATATTTTTAATCTGATTATCAGAAAGGATCAGCAGAGGATATTCATTCTCCTGGATGAGATCCAATACCTGGCGGATCCATCAAACTTTCTCAAATTACTTTACGATAAACATTCCAGTCTGATTAAAATAATTGCCACGGGTAGCAGTGCATTTTATATCGACCGAAAGTTTAAGGATTCACTCGCGGGGCGCAAACGTCTTTTTGATTTGTACACCCTGAGCTTTGATGAGATGCTGGACTTCAGGACCGGAAACCCGGAATTGAGTATTGAACTGCAAAGCATGCGTGAAAACGACCTTTATCGCCCCGCCAGACTTCAGGAAATCGAAGCATTCTTTAACGAATATCTCACTTATGGTGGATATCCGGCAGTTGTTTTAGCGCAGGATCATCAAGAAAAAATCATGATTCTGAAAGAATTGCTCTATTCATTTGTGAAACGCGACATTGCAGAATCGAAAATCGGTGACCCGGAAAAATTCTACCGCATGATGCTTCTTCTCGCACACCAAACCGGCAGTTTGATCAACAGCAATGAACTTGCCAGAACCTTGAAATTATCGGCAACATCAGTAGAAAACTATTTGTATGTATTACGTAAATGTTTTCATATCCAATTGGTTAATCCATTTTTTAGTAATATTCGCAAGGAGTTGGTGAAAATGCCAAAATGCTATTTCCATGATCTGGGATTACGGAATATTTTGATGAACCAGTTCAACCCGGTTTATCAGCGCATCGATAAGGGTGAGCTCATTGAAAACTATGCCTTTACCCGTTTGCGCGAAAAAACCGGAATGGATTCACTTTTCTTCTGGCGGACAACGGAAGGACATGAAGTCGATTTTGTGTGCCGGCAAGGAGTTGATCAGGGAGAAGCCATCGAAATAAAATACAATCCGGGGTCATTTAATCCCAGGAAATATGAGTTATTTACCTCAGGATACCCTCAGATACCCTTGTCATGCAGGGGATTTGAGGCGGACCTGAACCGGGGAAAAATCATGGCACTGTAGAGCTGGAAAAGGCAACTGTTCAGTATATTTACATTTAAATATTCAAACAAATGCCAGGCAACCACCGACATCAGGTCCTACTTCTGCTGCTATTCTTGCTTTTTACCGATTTTAAATTGGCACTGGCGCAACCCGTACAACGCATTCCGCCTGATCATGGATTTAGGGCCTCACGCGTAGAGCCTCAATACATGGCAGAAATAGCTAAGAACCACTATTTCTTTGATTTTGGGAAGGATGCATTTGGCACGCTGGTCCTGAAATTCCGGACCGGTCATCCCGATACCCTGATTATCCATCTCGGAGAAAAGTCAACAACGGATAACCGGGTGGACAGGCAACCGGGTGGCACCATCCGGTATCAGAAAGTATTCTTGATTCTGAATCCGACAAAAAAGAATTACGAAATACAACTCCCGCCAGATAAGAGAAATACGGGTCCTAATGCGGTGGCTCTACCCGATACAATGGGTGTAATTATGCCCTTCCGTTATTGTGAGATTGAGAATATGAAGATTCCGCTCTCCAATTGGTCCGTGAGCCAGAAAATTTATCATTTCCGGTTCAAGGATGAGGCCAGTGAATTTATCAGCTCTGATCAGGTTCTTAATCAGGTTTGGGATCTTTGCAAATACACAATCAAGGCCACCAGTTTTAGTGGGCTCTATATTGATGGCGACCGCGAAAGAAT
>CAIXKO010000441.1 GCA_903919925.1 uncultured Bacteroidota bacterium
TCCAAGGTAGCCTGAACTCCCTGCGAAGAAGCTTCTTCGAGGATTTCAAGCTTCTGTTCCTTTGTAAATTTCCTTTTTTGCATTGACATAATTACACATTTTAATTAGTAATCATGTCCGAAGTGTTAGGGGGCCACTACACTCAGTCAAGTACTGGCTTGCTAACTGAGCAGCGAGTTAAAGAAAAAATGGAATCCTTAGGGCTTATTGCCATTAAACCTGTCCCAGATCGTGGTATTGATTTAGAGGTGTATAACCCATCCGATTTGAAAAAATGTATTAGAATTCAGGTAAAAGGAAGAAGTCCTAAACAAATAGATACTCACCGATGGTTTCAAATTAGGGTTCCAAAAAGAGAATTTGAAAGAGCTAGACAAGAAGGTATTCCAGCAAATCAAACATGGAGAAAGAAAGTTAAGATGGTAGATTTTTTCATTCTTGATGCAGTTAACATGAATGAAATGTGGGTGCTAAATCAAGATCAAGTCTTTGACCTTATTTCCTTAAACGAACAACAATATTCCACACGACCTGATAATATATTTGTTTATGATGAGAACATGAATAGCAAGCAAAAGGAAATGAACCTTGAAGCCAGGGTGATGGGTCCTTCCATCATGAATCGATTAGGACATTGTAAAAATAATTTTCAGCCAATACTCGATTCTCTAGGAATGTAGTGTGAATTAATCCACAATTCCAGTTATTCTGTTACCTTCATTTGAGGAAATTTTTAGATTAATTTACCCTTTAGCTCAAATAAACGCCGGCCTCCACCGGCGTTTTTGTTTTCCGGCGACATGTTCTGGCGTACCCCTCCCCTATATTTGTGGTATAACATCAAACCAATAATACCATGAAGGTGCTTTCCTTTATACCGAACGCAACGCACTTCGGATTTCAACGCGAGGATGTATACTGGATCGAATCGGATCAGGAAGAATTTGCGGAGCTGATTTATCCTCTCCTCACTCAACACGAGCAGGAAAAGCTCGATAATCATTCGTGGGGATATATCGCGGAGCAAACGACCGGGCTTTGTACCCAGGGTTGTCTCTATTTTCTTGCCAATGCTGACTGGTCGAAGATTGTGGTTGAACGCTGGAGCCTGCCTCACTCGGGATTATGGAATGCCGGTAGTCCTTTCCGGCAGATCTGGCCCTACACCTTCCGCACTAAGAGGGAATTTCAGCAACGATCATTCGTCAGTCCGGAAACCACCAATCTGGTCTGTTTTTCGGCATTGCTACCGGAAAAATTCCCCGATGAATTTGACCGTATCCGCAACATTCTCGACCGGCATGGCATTGAATACCGGCTCCTGAAGGGTACCTGTGATATTTGATGCCGCGATTATATGCCGGTGCAGATATCAGAAGAGAACTTTGTACAGTTCCGGTATGAACCTTCCTATCTCAAATCGGTCGAAGATATCCTGACCCGATCGGATCCCAAACTGGTTAATCCGGACAACAGTTTCAATCCAGGATATTCCGCTATCAACCTGGATGGCGGTAATGTGGTGCGGGACAAGGAAAAGGTGATGATCACGGCAAGGGTTTTCCGTGAGAATCAAAACCTGGAGCTGACCCGGGAGGAACTTCGGGAGCAGCTCAGCCATGATCTGATGGCCCATGTGATCATGGTTCCCGAGCATCCCAGTGATGAGATCGACCATGCCGTCGGGAATGTCAGGTTTTTGGATCACGACACCGTGCTGATCAATGAACTGAAACTGGAATATAAGTACTGGAAAGATGGGATCGAGAAAATCAGGGAGGATTACGGGTTTACATTCATCGAAGTTCCCTGGTTTAAACCCCGTTACAAGAAGGATTCACTCTCAGCAATAGGTATTTACATCAACTATCTGGAGGTCGGCAACCTGATAATTCTGCCCAAATTCGAAATCGAAGGCACCCGCGATCAGGAGACCTTTACATAACGTGGGTTATCAAGATATTAAACAATGAATACCAGATTAGCAGAAATTCATTTCGCAGGATGCCTTTTGGGCGGTGCGGTTGGCGATGCTCTGGGTGCGCCGGTGGAGTTGAAGGACATGTTAACAGGATTAAAACGAAAAAGCGGCAGATGTATGGGCGAGCTGGTTTTGGACTACTCCAGCGAAAGGTGATCTTATCCAAAACCGGGTAAGCCTCCCCAAATGTGACGAAGAACCGAAATTTGTCCTTCATATTCCTAATATGGCCTATGACTTTCGAAGTTGATTTAACCAAATCTCCTTGTTGGAATTTTTTTGGCAGATTTAAAAGTTCGATATTATCGTGTGATGTGGCTATCATTCCTTTTTTTTCTTTTTTAAAGCTTCCAGATTTTTTAAAGCTTTGTCAAAATCGCTTTCAATGTTATTGCTTATTATTAAGTTGTATTTGTCGTATTCTTTTTCAGCTTTTTCGACAGCTAATTGATGCGAAATTATTCCAGCATGAGTTAAAATATCCCGGTCATTTAATTTAAGAAAACCATGCAACTTTTCAATCCAGTCTTTCATGTACATAGGTATCCTGCGCATCGCTTGACCTGTTGCAAATACAAGATATTGCTCCACTAAATTATTAAGTGCTAAAAGTTCAGGTTCATTTAAATAGTTTTTTGCAATACTTACATCTTGTTTTCTTGGTTTTGTTCCTCTCCAGTTGGTTAATCCCATATTGACTTTTTTACTATCTACTCTTTCGGCAATTATTTCTGCTGCGGTTTTGCCGGTAATTGCCCAGTGCATTTTATTTTGAACAGTTTGAAAAAATAAAATACTGTTTTCGTTTGTTGGATCGTAATCTACACTTGTGGCATAAATGTCAGTAATCTTTTGGTAGAAACGCCTTTCGGATGTACGAATATCCTGAATGCGATTTAGTAATTCTTCAAAATAGTCATAAGGTAAATCGGGGTTTTTAAGTCTCTCATCGTCAAGTACAAAACCTTTTACTATGTATTCCCTTATATGTTTTGTAGCCCACTGCCTGAAACGGGTAGCTACAGATGATTTGATGCGATAACCTACTGAAATTATTGCATCTAGATTATAAAATTCAATACTACGATTTACTTCCCTGTTCCCTTCTGTTCGAACTATTAAGAAATCCTTAATAGTTGCCTTTGGGTCTAATTCACCTTCTTCAAAAATATTTTTCAGATGTATATTTATATTTGGAACGGTAGTTTGAAACAATTCTGCCATCAGTTTTTGGGTAAGCCAAACAGTTTCGTTTTCTAAACGAACCTGTAACTTGGTTTCGCCTTTTTCGGAAGTGTAAATTATTATTTGCGAATAATTTTCCATTGCTTTTTACTTAGTTGTTAATCAACCACTTCTACTAATCTTCAAAATCAAAGATAGCGCATTTATCTTAATTTCAGA
>CAIXKO010000442.1 GCA_903919925.1 uncultured Bacteroidota bacterium
CTTTATGAAAAAGTACATTGGATCTGTTTTTTTCGCACTGGCGGTTTTTACCCTGGTACCGGCGTTTTCATTGGCGCAGCAGGGTGGCGGAACTCCCAACCCATTAAAAGTGACTATTGAGGATATCACCGGGAATCCGGGGAATTGGGCGGGAAAATTTGTGGAAATACAAGGTACCGTCATACAGTATTATCCCACGGCAACCGGATCAAATACGGCCTATTATGTTTTTGAAAGTGATTTTGGCAATTCCATAAACGTAAATTCGCTGAGCCAGCCGGCTAATCGCAAATCATACAAAGTGCGGGGGATTGTGCAGCTATCAGCCAGTACCCGCAATGATGCCTTTATTGTGGAGCAATCGCGGCAGGTGGTGGCCGATTCAAGGCAGAATCTTTTGATCGGAGTTTTAGCTGCTTGCGTGTTGATTATTATCGGAGTTTCCATTTTTCTGGTGATCCAGAGCCGGAAAAACCGCAAACAGCGGAACTCTTACAAGGATTTTGACGGCAACAGGCCCGATCAGAGCAGGCAGCCCAATTCATTGAATCAGGATTTTCCGCAGGCAAATTTTTCACCGCAAAAAGAAACTCCCGATTTTGCCACCATCAAACTATTTACCGATGGCGGACCTAGAACCATGAAATTTATTCCGGGAAAACTTGATATCGTGAGCGGTGCCGATAAAGGTAAATCCTTTAAAATTGCCGGATATCCTACCCCGGAAGGTGATATTGTTACCGTTGGGCGCGA
The DNA here is from genome assembly GCA_903919925.1 of uncultured Bacteroidota bacterium. Classification (GTDB taxonomy): domain Bacteria; phylum Bacteroidota; class Bacteroidia; order Bacteroidales; family UBA12481; genus UBA12481. The sequence continues at coordinate 754 of CAIXKO010000442.1, forward strand.
TAAAGTTACCGGGGACCGGAGTTTTGCGCATATCCAGATTGATGCACAATTCCGAACCGTATCGAGGCAGCATTTTAAACTCATTTTCCGTAGGCCCGATCTGCTGGTGCAAAACCTCAGTGGGACCAATCCTGCCCGGCTCAATGGCGCCGAGTTAACCGAAGGGGAAACACGCAAAATTAAAAGCGGAGATATCATTGGCGCCGGTGAACTGGAGTTCCAGTATTCTATTTGAATAGGTTAGTTACCACTCATTTTCCGATCCGATTGAATATTATGCCAGCTAACCCGCTACTGTATCACGCGCTGACCTTTGTTGGACGACGAAAAGAAAATCAGGACAGCGTTTTGAGTGTTGAATTGCCGGACAGGGAAGTTTACTTTTTTGCCGTTGCCGATGGTATGGGAGGGTACAAAGGTGGCAGTTTAGCCAGCCGATTGATTGTTGAGGCCATCGAACAAGTGGTGAGAAATGCTTTTGATCAGCAAAAAAAAGCTGTAGCCCTCCAATCTGTTTTATCTGAAATTTTTGAAAAAGCACAACAGGCAGTGAGGGAAGGAGCAGCCCAAAATCCGGAGCTAACCGGCATGGGATCAACACTAACCTGCCTGCTGATTCACCAAAATCGTTATGTTTGGGGCAATGTTGGCGATAGCCGGATTTATAAGATCTCAAATGGCGCGATAGCCGCTATCACGGAGGACCATTCGGCAATCAATGATTTTGCAAAGAAATCGGGGGAGGCTGTTACCGAAGAGTTGATCCGCATGTATGGCAACATTATTACCCGAAGCATTGACGGTGGCACTGACCGGCCCGACATTTTTCCGATAAGTGCTGATTTCCAACTGCTTCAGCCAAACGAGGGTTTTATACTTTGCTCCGATGGTTTACTGCCCATGAAATCATCACATATTGATGAACATCTGCTTAAAACAACACTGAACTTTCCCGATCATCCCCGGACTGCCTGTGAGCAAATGATTTCGTTTGCTTTTCAGGAAGGATCAACAGACAACATTTCAGCGGTTTTTATTACTAACCGATTAAAACGGAGTGGCAGGATTTCAAGGCTGCTACCGTATCC
>CAIXKO010000443.1 GCA_903919925.1 uncultured Bacteroidota bacterium
TGAGGATTGCCTTTGATGATTGGATGGCAGTTTGGATCAACGGAGTGAAAATTGGGAGCTTTTACAATGAAGAAGAGTTCAAATCAACCGAAATTCCTGTCAATCTGAAAAAGGGAGAAAATGAAATCATATTGAAATCAGTGAATTTTGATAAAATCCCAAATATGAGACTTTGGGCATTTAGTTTGATTTTGAAGTAACGAGTGACGAGTGAAACGGAGATGGGTAGAGACGCATAATTGCGTGTCTTTTATTCAGTGACAAGAGAGATATTCAGTGACAAGGGACAATTGACCTATTTAATTGATTGTTGGAAGATATGAAAAAACAAACTCTCCTTTTAGCACTTATAAGTCTGGCATTCTGCACCCTGCATGAATAGGAAATAATTCCGCCTCCGAATCAGCCTGCACAAGTAAAATGGAGTGCAAAAACCGACAGTATCCTTTATTCAACGCACCGTTCGGACGCATATTTGCGTCCGGTATTAATCATTATGTGTGCTCGGTAGGGACGCATAATTGCGTCCACTTAGCCATCAGCTTAGGTTGACGGCTATGGACCATAGGTCATCCCTTTTGGTGCCGTGTGCCCCGCAAAGTAACCCAAACCTTGATTTGTTCAACGATCAAATAAACGCTGGGAACCAGGATCAGCGTAAACAGGAATGAGCTGGTTAAGCCACCGATCAGCACCCAGGCCATCCCGTTTTTGAATTCGGAACCGGGGCTTTTCGACAACGCAAGAGGAAGCATCCCCAGGATCATGGCAAAAGTAGTCATCATAATCGGACGTAACCTTTCCTTGCCGGCTTCCATTAAAGCCTCCACAACCGGGACTCCTTTCTCCTTCAGATGGTTGGCAAAATCCACAATAAGTATCCCATTTTTGGTAACCAGCCCGAGAAGCATGATGATCCCCACGATCGTAAAAATAGTGAGCTGGTTCATCGTTAATGCAATGGCTAACAAAGCTCCAATGGTAGCAACCGGCACCGAAAAGATAACCACAAACGGATAGATTAAACTCTCATACAAGGCTACCATGATCAGATACACCAGGATAATCGCGATAATCAGGGCAAAAGCCAGGCTTGAAAAAGCCTCCTTCTGATTCTTCGAATCGCCACGATATTCAACGTTTGTGGAAGCAGGTAATTTGGTTTCTGAAAGTCTCTTTTTTATGTCTTCCACAATGGTTCCGGATGGGCGTCCTACTGCCGATGAGGTGATAGTAATGGAACTTAAACGATTGTTCCGTTCCAATACCGATGGAACTAAAACCTCTTCAACCCTGGCAACCTGCGACAGTTGAACAGGTTTTCCCAAGCGGTTGATCAGCGTAAGGTTATTTACATCGGCCAATTTCTGTTTGTCGCTGTTACCGAGAACAATGTTGATACTGTAATCCTCTCCGCCCTCCTTCAGGTTAAGCTTATCATTGCCGCTGAATGCCAGGTTTACGGCACAGGCAACCTCTTTGATGGTAAACCCGGCCACTGCTGTTTTCTGGCGATTCGGTGAAAACCTTACTTGTTTTTTAGGTGTTTTGGTGCTTAATCTTACGTAATCGGTGCCAGGGGTATTCATTACAATCTGCCTGATCAAACCGGCCGCTTTGTTTACTGAATCGATCTCCGGACTGCTGATAACA
>CAIXKO010000444.1 GCA_903919925.1 uncultured Bacteroidota bacterium
CGTTCTTCCTAACACCTAAATACCTGTAAACTATGAAACGAACAGTACTCCAAATGCTTCGCACGAGCGCCGAAAAATATCCGGCAACGGCGTACACCAATCAAAAAGGAGATAGTGGCTGGGTAGGAATGACCTATCCGGAAGTTTTGCATGAATCCAGATTTTTAGCCTCCGGGCTTCATCAGTTGGGTATCGAAAAAGGCGACAAAATCGCCATCCTGGCCGAAGGCCGTAACCGGTGGATCACAGGTGAATTAGGCATTCTGTTTGCCGGGGGCACCGCCGTTCCCCTTTCGATAAAATTGCTGCCTGACGAAGTTCTTTTCCGGCTTAATCATTCTGAATCAAAAGCAGTTATCGTAACAAAAAATACATTTGAAAAGGTAGCGTCCATTTGGACCCAATTGGAATTTACTCACAAGATTATCTTCCTCGAGGATGATATTAAATCGATTGAGAAAGATTGCAAAGAGTTTGGAATCAATATATTAAAAGATATCGTACGTTATGCTGATGTTTTTCAAGGCGGAAAGCATCAGTTTGAGGAAGAGGAGCCTTATCTTGACAAACTTGAATCAGAAATATCTGAAGATGATATTGTTACAATATCTTACACTTCAGGCACTACAGGCGATCCCAAAGGAATTATGCTATCGCAGCTCAACTATTTTTCGAATTGCACCGATGCAATGGGTTATTTCAAAATCAACGAAGGCGACCGGCTTTATATCATCCTTCCGCTCGATCATTCATTCGCTCACACAGTTGGTATCTATTCCGCGCTGGTACGCGGCTTAAGCCTGTATTTTGTGGATGCCCGAGGGGGCGGTTTACAAACAGTGAAAAACATCCCGATCAACCTGGTTGAGTGCAATCCTCATTTTATCCTGACCGTTCCTGCGTTAACCGGAAACTTTATGTCCAAAATCAAAGACGGAGTGGCAGCCAAAGGGAAATTTGTAAACGGGATTTTTACTGCGGGTTTAAATGCAGGTATCCGGATGAATCGCGACGGTTACAAAAAGGCAGGTTTTTTTGTGAAGCTGGTCAATATCGTTCCATACAAACTGGCTGAAATGCTGGTGTTTAAAAAGGTTAGGAAAATATTTGGCAACAGCATCCGGTTTTGCGTGGGTGGCGGGGCTCTCCTTGATATCCGTCAGCAGGTGTTCTTTTATTCCATTGGTGTACCCGTTTTTCAGGGATACGGTTTGAGTGAAGCCACCCCGATTATCTCGGCCAATACCCCGCAGGTACACAAATTGGGATCATCGGGTAAGGTAATCCCTAACGTGGAATGCCGGATTCTCAGAACCGACGGTTCGATTGCTGATCAGGGAGAGAGAGGCGAGATTGTGATCCGGGGAAATAACGTAATGAAAGGATATTATAAAAACCCCAGTTCCACCGCAAAAACCGTTCAGGGTGAATGGCTTTACACCGGAGATCTTGGGTTTTATGATCAGGATAACTTCCTGATGGTGGTAGGCCGTGGAAAAGCACTGCTCATTGCCAGCGATGGTGAAAAGTATTCGCCTGAAGGTATTGAAGAAGCTATTCAGAATTCTTCGGACCTGATTTTCCAAGCCATGGTGTACAACGATATGAAAAAATACACCTCCGCAATTATTACGCTCGATAGTGCAAAGGTTACCAAATACGTTGAGAAGAACAAGATAGCCGATAGCGAGGTGTTGCTCAAAGCGATAAAGCAGGATTTTTACAAGTTCAAGGAAACAGCAGAATATCGGAACCAGTTCCCCGAGAAGTGGATACCTTCCACCTTTCAGATTGTATCAGAGCCATTTACCGAGCAAAACCACATGATTAACTCCACCATGAAGATGGTAAGGTTCAAAATTCAGGAAGTTTACCAGGACAAGATCGAAGTGATGTACACCCCGGAAGGCAGCAATTCAGTAAACGATATCAACCGTCAAACCATCAAGAAATATCTTCCTTTTAACCAATGATCAGGAAACTATTAATTGCACTCATTCTTCCGGTTGCTATGCTTGCCGGATGTAAAACTAAATCTGCCGATAGTGGGAAACCGGTTATTACTGTTACCATTTTACCGCTCCGGTATTTTGCTGAGCAGCTTGCCGGCGATCATTTCACTATCAATGTGTTGGTACCGCCAGGGGTGAGTCATCACAATTATGATCCCACCCCTCGCCAGCTTCAGGAATTTGAGAAATCGCGCGCGCTCTTCATCATTGGTCATCTGGGTTTTGAGAAAGCCTGGGTTCCAAAAATGAAATCCAATTACCCCGCCTTATCCGTCATTGATTTATCAAAAGGCATCCTCCTGATTTCTGAGGAAGGTGGCGAAGGGGGCCATGCTGGCGAAGAACCTGTGGCTGGCACTGCCGGTCAGCATGACCATGAAGGAGTTGACCCGCACTACTGGATGTCGGTATCAGAGGCAAAAAAACTGGCAGTCACTATGGCAGCCGGGTTAATAAAGGCTGATCCGGCTTGTGATCAAATGGTTAGCAATAATCTTGCACTTCTCAACAGGAAGCTCGATAGCCTGGCTTCATCCATGAACCAAAAGTTCAGCAGCCTTTCTCACCGGAGCTTTATGATTTTCCACCCTGCCCTGGCCTACTTTGCCCGCGATTACCAGTTCTTCCAACATTCCATGGAGCTTGCGGGCAAAGAACCAACTGCATCGCATTTCAAAGATTTGGTTGATCTGGCCCGTGTGGAGAAAATCAACACTATCTTTGTGCAAAAGGAATATGATCAGGAAAATGCGCAAACTCTCGCCCGCGAAACCGGAGCTCAAATCATTACGATCGATCCCATGTCGCCCGAGTGGTTTAAGGAAATGGAATCACTCGCCGCCAAAATCGTTGCCATGGACTCCCGCTAAACCACATTCGTCCTCTTGATCCTATTTGTCTTTTGGCTTTTGTCTTTTGTAATTTGTTATTTGTTATTTAAACTTTGGACCTCGTAACCCTAAATTCCGTCTCCTACGGCTACCTCGATGAACCGGTAGTGGATCAGGTTAACCTCGTTATCCGCGATGGGGATTTTATTGGCATGATTGGCCCCAATGGAGGGGGCAAGTCAACAATCATCCGCATCATCATGGGGTTAATACAACCATGGAATGGCGAAGTGATTATCAATAAAGGTGTTAACATTGGGTATCTTCCTCAAACCCACCGTTTCGACAATCGTTACCCGATCTCTGTTTTGGAAGTGGTTTTAAGCGGGTTGCTGAAGATCAAGGGTATTTCCACGCGGGTAACCAAAAAGGATAAAGAGGTAGCCAGAGGAGTATTAGCGAAAGTGGGCATGGCAGATTTGGCAAAACGCAGCATTGGTGAACTTTCGGGTGGGCAAATGCAGCGGGTATTTATAGGACGCGCATTGATCTCTAGTCCTCATCTGCTGATTCTGGACGAGCCTGTTACTTATGTTGACAACCGGTTTGAACAGGAATTGTACCATCTGCTGGAGCTCATCAGCCGTGAAACAGCCATATTGCTGGTGAGCCACGATGTTGGGCAGATCGTTTCATCTGTCCGGACCATTGCCTGTGTAAACCGGCACCTTCATTATCATCCCAGCAATCAGATTACCGAGGAGATACTTGAATCCTACAATTGTCCGATCGATCTCATCACGCACGGGCATGTTCCTCACCGTGTTTTACATACACATTTACCATGATTCCTGATTTTTTCAAATACGATTTTATTCTGTATGCACTGGCGGCTTCGCTGCTGGGAAGTATTACCGCTGGAATCATTGGTACTTATGTAGTTACGAGGAGAATGGTATTTATCACCGGGGGAATCACACACGCGTCATTTGGCGGACTCGGGCTGGGCTTTTTTTTAGGGATCAATCCGCTGATCGGAGCAGCAGTTTTTGGCGTAGCATCCGGTGTTGCAGTTGAATACCTATCGAAATTTCACAAGATCCGCGAGGATTCAGTGATTGCTATGATGTGGTCATTCGGGATGGCAGTGGGAATCATTTTTATTTCACTCGCACCCGGATATGCGCCCAATCTGATGAGCTATCTATTCGGGAACATTCTAAGTGTTTCGATTTCTGATATCTGGATCATGGCCATTCTGATGATCCTGGTTCTGGCATTATTTGTTCCCTTTTTCCGCCTGATTCAATATTTAACTTTTGATGAGGAGTTTGCCCGCACGAGCAGGGTGCCAGTAAGTTTATTTAAATATTTGCTGGCCGGTTTAGTAGCCCTCACAGCAGTGGTTTACATTCGCGTTGCCGGTATTATCCTGGTACTTTCGCTGCTAACGATCCCCCAGAATACGGCCTTACTTTTTTCCAACAATTTAAAGAAGATCATGCTGTTATCTATTGGAGTAGGTTTTCTGGGATCACTGCTTGGGTTGATCATCTCCTATATAGGGAATATCCCCTCGGGAGCATCAATAATCTTCTCGCTGGTTTTGTTGTATTTGCTCGCATCAGCTGGTAAAACGATTTTTTATGCCAGCCGGAAAACACATAAACATCTCTGACTTTAATCAGCCATTAAACCATTATCAGGTTTTAAAGTCTTAAAAAATGTAAAAAAGGTATCAGTTTTCGGTGCCAACATTTGTTTATGTGTGTATGAATCGTACTTTTGCCCGGCCTTATATCCCCCAGGCCAATGAGGTTGTAGTTATTACCAGGATAAATTATCAGGGTTTATTACCAGGGTTGTTAACATTACGTATTAAACATGTACAGTAAAAAGAAAAAAACGTGGTTTCGTTTAATCCTTGCCGTATTGGCATCCGGATTTATGGCATCGTGTGAAACTGCCATTGACATAAACACTGGTAATCAGGATGTTCCAATCGTTTATTGTGTTCTGAACTCCGCCGATTCCTTCCAATATGTAAGGATTCAGAAAACTTATCTGATCGATCAGGCAGCTTTGGAAAATCCACCACAGCAAGACAGCATGTTATTTACCGGTGAAATTGTGGTTACCATGGAACGCTGGTCTGGAGGTAAAGTGATGGAAACCATACGCTTTGCTCCAACCAATGAAGTTCCCAAAGATTCCGGATTTTTCCCCTATCAAAAAAACATCCTATACAAGGCAAAGGCTAAGATTGTTCCAAAGCAGATATACCGGCTATACATTTATCTCGGCAGCAAGGAAAAAGTTCTCTTTGCCGAGGCAGCATCACTGGGAAGCCTGATCGTGATTGATCCGCTGCCATTGACACAAAGAAAGATCAGCTTGTATGAAGGCACCAATTACAGCTGCCAGTGGGAGCCAGTTTCCAATGCGGGGGTTTATCAGGTTGTTATCCGGTTCAACTACTCGGAAACCGTTGGGGGTGAAACAAAACTGAAGCATCTCGACTGGCCACAGATTTTTGCCAGTCCCGGTACCGCAGAAGCCTATTTAAGCAAGGACATCAGCGGAGCTCGGTTCATGCACATATTAGAAGAGAACCTGGCACCTGGCGGAGGGGTAGTTAGAAAGGCTACAAGCATTGATTTTCAGATTGTTAGTGGCAGCATGGAAATGAAATATTACATTGAGTCAACTACTCCATCAGAGGGTGCCCTGATGGAAAAACCGGTATATAGCAATATTACTAATGGTATCGGGCTTTTCTGTTCCGTTTCGCGAATCGACATCAATGATTTGATTCTTTCACCTGTTACCATCGACAGCATAGCTTACGGTAAGTATACCCGGACTCTGGGATTCCTGGACCACACCAATGACCGCGACAGCACCAATAACCTATAAAACAATGACTATCATGATAAAAAAATCTGCCTTCTGGATTCTTGCAGGATTATTGTTTTTGATTTCCTGCGACAAAACTCCGGTTGTTCCGGTTGACCCGACAGACAATAGCAAGCCCCGGATTTTCGGGACTTTGGAGATAGAATTCCGCGTACCTGGCTCCTACCTTCCTCCAAGCAGGGTGTTAAGAGCTGACCTCAGTATTGCCAAAGATGCTCAGTCTCTTTACAAAGGGCAGTATCTGCAGATGGCCAATGTTTATAACAGCCAACTAACCTACCAGTTTGATTTGGCTCCTGGTGTATATTATTACCAGGCAGGCATCATCTGCGTTGCCGAGGGGGATTCCTGCTCAGCAGCCAGTTTCCCCGGTGGCAAATTCGGTATGAAATGGGCTATTGGTACGGCTGAAGTTAAAGAATCCAAGATCACACACGTTGTTCCTCAATTTACCCGATAAATCATGAAGATAGAAAGGTTCAGATTTTTTCTTGTACTTACCCTGACTGCCACATTTTTATCGCAATGCGGTGAGAAAGAAATCCCGCAGACCCCACCGGTAGCGGCATATAAACTTGCTCCGGCCAGCGGCTTGACTACCACCCTGTTCCATTTTGATGCAACCGGCTCAAAATCTACTAATGCAGCCGATACAATGCTTTTCATTCGTTGGGACTGGGATAATGACAATATTTGGGATACAGGCTTTTCCCGATCCAAAGAATTCACCCACCGCTATTACAAGCCAGGCAGTTACAGCCCCCGTATGGAGTTACGTAATGAAGCCGGACTGAGCGATACCATACAATCAGATGTTCAGGTGGCTCGCGGCTATAGTGCCCCTAAGCCAGGTTTTACTGTTTCACCATTGAGTGGAAACCTCCGGACTGAATTTTTATTTGATGCCGGTTTAACCCGAGACGATGAAGATAGCCTTAACACACTAAAATTCCGATGGGATTGGGAAGGCGATGGGGTTTACGATACCGGATTATCTACCCAAACAGTTTATACCCATTTCTTTAGTGCATCAAGTATTTATGACGCTACTGTTGAAGTTGTTGATCCTCAGGGATTAACTGCTACTCTTCACAAGTCAGTGAGCGTCTCGACAAGCAACCCTAACCTGGTTCCAAAATTCACCTGGACACCACAAACTCCCTCAACTGCTGATACCGTTCAGTTTAATGGTTCCACCAGCTATGATCCTGAGAATCCCGGAAACGTATTTACCTATCGGTGGAACTTTACTAAGGACACTGAATTTGATACTGAGTATTCAACCAACCCGATTGTTGGATATCAGTTTAAAACAGAAGGTGAAAACGAGATCATTCTTGAAATCAAAGATCAGTGGGGCTTAATCAACCAAACAAAGGTTAAATTATGGATCGCACACGCTAATCTTAAGCCAACCGCAGGTTTCTTTGTGGGTTATGAATATGGTAACCGCAACACCAATTTTTATTTTGATGCTGATGCCACCAAAGATGGTGAGGACTATATTGATCAGCTAAAGATTCGCTGGGACTTTGAAAGTGATGGTATCTGGGATACTGAATTTGCCAAAGAAAAAACCATTTATCACAAATATGCAGCATCTGGTAAATTCCGTATAAAAATGCAGGTAATTGATACTGGAGGTTTGTCCGATACCACCAGCCAGTACGTTACCGTTTCGGAAGGGACCAATGAAACCGGACTGATCCTGGATAAAGCAAAAAGCATTTATTATGGAACCGTAAAAATCGGTTCGCAATGGTGGATGGCTGAGAACCTGAATGAAGCATCAACAGGAAAGTTCTGCTACAGTAATCAAGCAGCCAACTGTGCAACTTATGGCGGATTGTATACCTGGACCAATCTTATGAACGGATCAACCAGTGAAAGATCCAAGGGTTTATGCCCCACTGGATGGCACATTCCGGCGCTCAGTGAATGGCAGCAATTACTGGATGTATACGGTACAGATCTTGCGAAACAGAATCTGGAAGTAACCGGGAACAGCGACTTCCGAATGTTTTTGGCCGGCCAGCGGAACATAAACGGGCGATCGGAAATGCTGAATACGGTAGCAAACTTTTGGACGTCATCAAAGGCGACGGGTGAGAATGCCTGGGCCTTTTCGTTCCAGAAAGATCAGGCTAGTTACTTTAAGCTCAACCTGGGCCAGGGTTACTATTTCAGTGTAAGGTGTGTTAAAGATTAAAAAAGGGGCTGGGCCAAAATCGATATGGGTACATAGGGCAGGAGGGCAGGAGCGCAGAAAGGCAAGAAGTAAAGACTTTAAAATTCAAGAAGCAAGTTGATTATGAGCAACTTGTAACATTCATGCTTTTAATCTTTCCTTCCTGCCCTCCTGCCTTTCTGCCCTCTACTTCGTTCCGGACTTCTTGGGTTGAAATCTCAGCTCATTAAAATAAGCGACATAAACCAGAATCATGATCGCCAAAATCACCACGTAAACAAGGAGTGGCACCGTGGAAGCTTCGCCTGCTGCATAGGAATGCATACCGCCCAGGAAGTAGTTCACACCAAAGTAGGTCATCAGCACTGAGCTAAAAGCAATTACAGAGCCGAAATTAAATACAAAGTCATTATCAAAATCCTTCATATTGTGCATGTGTCCTACAAAACTGTATACCAAAATGGTAACCAGGCACCATGTTTCTTTAGGATCCCATCCCCAGTAGCGTCCCCACGATTGGTTTGCCCAGATGGCACCGAGGAAACAGCCAATGGTAATGAGATACAATCCTACAATCAGTACTATTTTATTTAATCGGGTCAGATGTTTAATGTGTCCGTTCAGGCTAAGTTGGTTCTTTTTAGTTTTTGAGAGAAACAGAACCATGGTAATCAAACCGATCAGCGCACCCAGGCCCAGGAAGGAGTAGCTGGTCATAATAACGGCCACATGAATGGTTAGCCACACCGATTTAAGGACCGGAACCAGTGGGGTAATTTCGGGGTTCATCCAGTTGAGGTGGGCAACCAAAAGAGATAAAGCAGCCAGCACACCAGTCAGTGCCAATGGGAGTTGTGATCGCCTCACCACCAGGAATCCGGCTAGCAGGGTACCCCAGGCAACAAAAATCATGGATTCATAACCATTGCTCATAGGAGCATGGCCCGAAAGGTACCACCGTAAACCCAACCCGAAAGTATGGACAATCCATGCTGCAAAGAGCAGTCCGCCAAACACCCATGCCGAAGTTTTGTGCCACTTGGCGGGTTTAAACAGTGACCAGATCTGTACAATTAGAAACAGCAATCCGATAAAAGCGTAGAAAATCGCCAATCGTTCAAAAACAAGCAATTTATTATAAAGAACCTCCAGGTTTGCTCTTTTTTCAGAAGGAATGATGGCTGATCCGTAAGACTTTTGGAATTTGCTGATCCCTTCACGATAGATTTTTGCCTGAGCCAGGTCGCCGCTGGCAACCGCTGAAAGATACTCGCCAAAAACACCGGCTATCATCAGAGAATCGGCACCGGAAATTCCTCCCGGGACTTGCCCTGGTACGGACCATTTCGCTTTTGGATCAATAGGATTGGGGAAAATATTAAGGAGCTGGCCGGTCATCCCCATATAAAAAACGTTAAGGGTTTCATCCAGCTTGATCACGTATTTATCGAATCCATTGCGCTGGGCAGGCTGCTTTTGCATAGCAGCATTTACCATTTCACCCATCATATATTTATCCTGCCTGAAAAAATCGCTGTAGGAACCCATCCCTCCGGTAATCTGGAACATGTTGGCGATTTTGCTTTCCTTAACCTCAAACATTTTCAAACGGGCCCACTCATCCGGATGTGTTAACAAACTCAACCAAAATTGCTCAGGGGTCATGCGGCCAATTTTATTTTCGCCAAACATTTTCCTCAGCATCTCCGATGAAAGGGTGTTAACCGGTTTCATTCGACCTTCTGTTCCCTGCACCCAGATTTTTCCGAATGCTTTGGCTTCCGCTGAATTCGGGGGATTGGGATAAATCTGGGCCGACGCATGAAAACCTGGTAATAGTAACATTAGCAAAACGATACCTGCAACTGCTGCACTTTTTTTACTCTCCCTGAGCAGCCTTTGAAAGCGTCCACCTTTTGCAAAAAACGAAAGAATGATAAATGCAAACATCGTGAAATAGCCGAAATAGGTTACTCCGGTTCCCAAAGCATCATGGTTAACCGAAAGCACTGTACCTTGTTCATCACGGTCGTAAGATGACTGATAAAACCGATATCCTTTATGGCTCAAAATGTTATTCATAAAAATCCGATAGGGTTTGTTCGATTTTTCCGATGGATCGATCAGTGTTACTTCGCTCGCAAATGAGGACGGGCTCATGGATCCGGGATATTTATCGAGCTGGAAATCATTCAATTTGAGGGCAAAAGGCAATTCCATTGGTTTTGATCCGAAACCAGCATTAAACTTTATGCCGCTTATTTCAAACTGATTATCCATAAATGGAGTTTGCTGTTCTCCGCGAATAACAACCTCTTCGGAACCACTGTTTACGGTAACTTTAATCTGCATGGCATCGGCCTGCCCTCCACCTGCCATTTGGCTGCCCATCTGCATGGATTCGCCGGATACATACTCCAAACTTTTTACACGAATCCGGTCCTCACCCAGGCGGAATGAAACACGCACCTCATTCTTGCTGTAGGGAGATACCAGTACCTTTTGATATTTTTCGACCGTACCGGAACTGTTTTGAGCCTTGATATAGAAATAAGTTTCGTTACTGATATAGGCCGAGGTGGTTTCACCTTCGCGAATATGCATGATACCTTCAGTGCCTACAAACCGTGTTAACGCTGCGCCGGCAATAACCACCAAAAAAGCAGCATGAAAAAGGAAAATTGGTAATCGTTTCAGGTTGTATAACTTAAGCCTGACAATATTAGCCAGGATATTGATAAAAACCAGTAAAACACTTAATTCAAACCACCACGAATGGTACACAACTGCCTGAGCTGCAGTGGTTCCATTTCGATTTTCGATAAAAGTGGCCATACCCATACTAATAGCCAAAACCACTACAAGCACGCCCATAAAAGGCATAGAGAATAAAAACTTCACGATTTTTCTCAACGTTTCCATAGAAATAGAAAATAATTTTTGCCAATATAATACTTTATCCTGATCTCTTTCTGAAGTCACTGAAGCACCAAGGGGTAGGCCTACTCACCCAATGCCCTATATATGAAATCGTTAAATGATTTCATTTTTGCATAAATTTCAACAATTTTCCCCGCCAGATCAGGCATACCAAGCAGTTCATCGGACAGAGGAAACCACGGGCAATAATGCTTATACTTCAGATAATCGATCAATGGAAAATCGGCAGGAAAGCCCAGCGGAGGCCTTTTCAGTTTATCGTCCTGAAAAAAGGTAAAGGTTTCAACAAATTCAGGTGCTTCAATCAAGGCAGAAAAATCCTCCGGGAAAGTAAAAATTTCCTTGCGTATAGCCTTAAGCTTATCGTTTTCAGGCATGTATATTCCACCGGACAAAAAGCTTTCACCGGGCTGAACATGAAAATAGTATCCGGGCTCACCGCTGTTTTTGCCACCACGGGAAAGGTGGGCCCCGAAATTGTTTTTGTAAGGAGTTTTGTTGTTTGCAAAGCGGGTATCCCGGTAGATCCTGAATACGGCGTCAGCTGGTTTCATTCCCTTTATCCGGGGATCGATCTGCCCCAGGTTTACAATTACCTTTTCAAGGACTTCTTCAAACGCAACTTTTGCACTCTGATAATCAGACTTATGGGCATTGAACCATTCGCGGTTGTTGTTTTGATCGAGTAGGGTTAGGAAGGAGAGGATTTGTTGCATGGTTTTTTATGAATTATTTGAAGATTATGAATGGGCACCTTGTAGAGAAGCATAATTGCGTGTCTCTTATTTAACCTGCCTTAAAGTACCCACCCCCAGGGGGTGGGTACTTTAAACGCTTATGCACGAATCGTTTGCCGGTTATTAGGCTTGGGGCGGAATGGGACATGCTGGTGGTTTCTACAATTCTGCCCCGTCGCGTCCCTAACCTACAGTTCCTTTATACTGATATCCAAGTTCCTTTACCCGAGCGGCAACTTTTTCCAGATTGATTCCTGTTCCGCCGATTTTTACCTGGCCGGATTGAAGGTCAACCGTTACTTCCTCAATACCTTCCATCGCATTAATATTATTTTCGACTGTTGCCCTGCAGTGGTTGCAAGTCATTCCATCAACAGAGATGGTTGTATAATAAGGATTCGCAGCTTCTTCCATTTTTAGAGTTTTATTTGGCATTAACATTTTTTTCAGCCATTTATTCCAGATTGCCAGAACCATCAATCCGAGCAAGAGAATGGTAGAAAGGGTATTAACCCAGTTTCCACCCATCGAATGATCATGTCCGCCCATGTGATTCATGTGGCTCATACTGAACCAGGATGCTGGTAGGAGTTCATTTACCACGGTACCAAACACGAGAGCTCCTCCCACAATTGTTGCAAGGTATATCAGGAAAGCTTTCTTGCCCATGGTATTGCTGATAACCATCATGGTAGCGATGTTGGTTGCCGGACCGGCCATCAGAAATACAAGGGCTGCACCTGGTGAAATTCCTTTCATGAGCAATACGGCAGCGAGGGGAATGGACCCGGTGGCACATATATATAAAGGCACAGATGCAGCTAATACCACCAGCATTTCTAACCATGGATTACCGATATACCGGCTAAAGAAAGAATCAGGGATCAGCATGGAGAGCAGAGCAGCCGCCACTAAACCAATAATCAGCCATTTAACAATATCTTCAACTAATTCGCCAAAACCATATTGGATCACAATCCTGATCCGCTGGAAGAAAGTTGGCTTTGCCTGAATAAGGCCACGGTCAGGATCTTTATCCGCCGGACTATACTGTTCATTATCAAAAGCATGACTGGCGGTTCCACCCACTAAACCGGTAATCAGCGCAACTATAGGCCGGATAATGGCAAAGGGCAGGCCTAGAAGGGAATAAGTTGCCAGCATGGAATCCACGCCGGTTTGCGGGGTTGAAATCAGAAAAGAGGTTGTTGCTCCCTTGGAGGCGCCGCTGCGGTAAAACGAAACGGCGGTAGGGATAACTCCGCAAGAGCAAAGTGGCAATGGCACACCTAACAGTGAAGCATTCAACACTGATCTGAAGTTTTTTTTACCCATAAAATTTACGATGCCATCGGTCGGAAAAAACGCTTTCAACAAACCTGCAAATAAAAATCCAAACAGCAGATAAGGTGCCATTTCGCTTACCAGAAGGTAAAATTCCTGAACAAAATCCAATATTTTTTCCATCATAAACCTTTAACAAAAAACCCTCTGAAAAGTTTGTCCCCACCCTCACACCCTCACATCCTCACACCCTCACTTCTTCACCTCCTCATAATCCACATACTCCCCCTCATCCTTCTTGATAATTTTCTTCATTTTTGGTGCGGGTTCAGGCTCTTTAAAATCATTCCTGGGAGCTGATGCTGATCTCATCGTAAAAACGGTGGCCACTCTTAAAATCCTGAATACCACGTATATCAGGATAATGACTACAATTGTTGATATCATTTGCTATTTGATTGCATAATTATAAAGATATCCATCATCACTACCCACTAACAGGTTTTGATAACTGGTTGTTTTCTCCAGACTGCCGATCGTAAAAAGGGTTGACCCGTATAATGGAAATGCTTCATACATCGTTCCGTCACCATTATATACGACAATTTCCTTTTTTGAGGCGACCGGGAACCCAATTTTGCTCATTTTACTTTTGAACAGGTAGAAACCGGGAGGATCGGTAACATTTCCGCTAAGCTTGCGTGAACATAACTTTTCGCCGGTTTGCCTGTAAAATTCCAGTTTATTATGATCAATAAATACGAATTCGCCCAATCCGTCCTCATTTACATCTTCAACATCAAAATAGTGATCGGGACCAAATTCGCCGAAAATTGCAGATTCCACTGATCCATCTAAGAATATCATGTAAACTGTTCCCTTTATGTCGGTTGCAAAAAACCGTGGTCCCTTTCCCGATGCCACCGGTTCAAATACCACACGATTATTGGAGGAAAGCGCAAAATCCTTGTCCGGTGTAACTTTTACTGATCCTTTCCGGTCCAGGATATATACTTTTACCGGGTCGTTAAATACCAGATAATCTTTATTTTGAATCTTAAAGTACTGAACAGGTGTAGTAATAGGACCGGAAGCGGGGCCAAATTTCCATCCCTTTAGAGGGGCTCCTGTTTTATCGAATCCATAGATCTTATTATCCGAGCAGGCGATCATGATCCGGTAATCGCGGTTACCGTCGAAATCGATCAGAGCCATGCCGTTAGTTGCAGGAAGTTTTAGTTTTATCGGGTATTTAGGCAGCAAAGATCCGTTTCGGTCCATGAGATGAATAGCATTTCGTGTTGAAAAAAGGTATTGGAGCTTCCCATTTTTCATCAGATCAATCTGGAAAATTGTC
>CAIXKO010000445.1 GCA_903919925.1 uncultured Bacteroidota bacterium
GCCTTTGCGGCAGGTTTGAGCTTTAGAACAGGCAGATGGAACATTCCAGGTAAACCCCAGGTAATCATCATCGATTTTACTCCGCTTATAGCCCGGAAGGACGAAATTTTCAGCAAAGCCTGGGAAGACTACCGGCTCGACTCCATATCTGGCGGATGGGATTACATTGAAGCCACCTTGTTTGGTTACGCTGCCGGCATGCTGATCAAAAGTTTTTCAGAATATTACCGGTTCAAACAGGTAATCGCCCAATTTCATGAATGGATGACCGGTATGGGGATTCTTTACCTGGAGAAGGAATCACCCTATATAGCTACCATTTTCACTACTCACGCCACCACAGTTGGCCGATCGATATCGGGCAACGGACTGCCCCTCTATGAGAACCTGAATGAGTATTCGGGCGATGAAATGGCTGGGCGTCTTAACGTTACCGCAAAACACTCTTTGGAGAAATTGTCAGCCATAAACAGTGATCAGTTTACCACGGTAAGTGAAATTACTGCCGAGGAATGCACCCAGTTGATTGGCCGAAGACCGGATATCATAACGCCTAATGGTTTTAATCCGGATATAGTTCCTGAAACCGGCAAATTAGTTGAAGAACGGGTGATAGCAAGAAAAGCTATCCGAAACATTGCTCAGGCCGTATTTGGATATGAAATTTCAGAGGACTTTATAGCCATTGGTACCAGCGGGCGCTACGAATTCAGAAACAAAGGAATTGATATTTTTATCAAATCCCTTGCGATGCTGAATGATGACAAAGACCTGAACAAAGAAATTATTGCCCTGATTCTGGTCCCTGCAAACAATTATGGTCCACGGCGCAGCGTTAGCCAACGACTTAGCGGTGAACAAATTGAAGTGAGCGGAAGTATGCATCTAACTCATAATCTGCATGATGTAGATTCTGATCCCACCATTAGATTGCTTAAAGAAACAGGTTTAACAAACGATCAGAAAAAAAAGGTTAAGGTTATATTTATTCCATGCTATCTCAATGGGCAGGATGGAATTGTCAATCTTACATATTATCAGATACTTGCAGGTTTAGATTACACGGTGTTCCCTTCCTATTATGAGCCATGGGGATACACACCTTTGGAAAGTATCGCATTTGGAGTACCAACTTTAACTACCGATCAGGCGGGTTTTGGTATTTGGATGGCGGCTTTCAGCACAGACAAACCAAACCTTCCGGTTGCTGTAGCTCCCCGGAACCATAACTCCGATGAATCGCTGATAAGTTGGATTGCAAATGCCATTTTGAGTTTTTCTCAGTTAACTGATGCTGAAAGACTGGAAGTTTCAGAACTGTCCATACTCTTATCAAAGAAGGCTTTATGGGAAAATCTGGTGAGCGCTTACTACCTCGCTTATTCCAATGCTTTATCTGAAGTAGTTTTTGAGGACCGGCCGGAACCGGAATTTGCAGAGGAGACCTATCTTCCTGATCAATCAGACCTTCACCAATCTAATGATCCCGTTTGGAAAAGAGTTCTGGTTGAGTCGTCGTTCCCGGAGAAACTTGGTGGTCTTGAAGCCATTTCTAAGAATTTGTGGTGGACCTGGAATTATGAAGCCGAAAATTTATTCAGGTCAATCGATCCTGTTATTTGGGAACAGGTAGAACATAATCCGATTACGCTGATGCGGCAAATCCGGTTGGACCGCCTAATGGAACTAGAACAGGATGAGAATTTTAATCGTTCCTATAATGAGGTATATACAAAATTTCAGAACTATATAAAAGAGGTTAATGAATGCCCTGGACCCATGATTGCTTATTTCAGCATGGAGTTTGGCTTTCATACCAGTTTGAAAATCTACTCGGGTGGGCTGGGCATATTGGCCGGCGATTATCTAAAGGAGGCGAGCGACCGGAATGTACCCATCGTTGGTGTTGGGCTCCTTTACCGGTACGGTTATTTTCGCCAGGTTTTAACCCTGACTGGCGATCAGGTTTCTGAGGATGTGATGGAGCAGTTTTCTGATCTCCCGGTAGAACCAGTATTTGATGAATCGGGGCAGTGGATACAGATTCCGATTGCTTTGCCCGGACGCCTTTTGCATGTAAGATTATGGAAGGCTAAAATCGGACGGATATCGCTTTATTTATTAGATACCGATTATGATACCAACCAACCGGCCGATCGATCCATTACCTGGCATTTGTAT
Source organism: uncultured Bacteroidota bacterium (assembly GCA_903919925.1). Taxonomy (GTDB): domain Bacteria; phylum Bacteroidota; class Bacteroidia; order Bacteroidales; family UBA12481; genus UBA12481. Next base: position 2,182 of record CAIXKO010000445.1, read on the forward strand.
GGTGGTGATGAAGAAAATCGGTTGAAACAAGAGATGGTTCTGGGCCTTGGCGGAATACGTATGCTCAATAAGCTGGGATTAACGCCCGATGTTTTTCATTGCAATGAGGGACATGCCGCATTTATCGGGCTTGAGCGGATAGGCAGGCTCATGGATATCAAGAAGTTCACTTTTGATGAATCGCTGGAAGTAGTGAGGGGTTCAACCCTTTTCACCACCCATACGCCCGTTCCCGCAGGCCACGATACCTTTACAGAAGGTATGATCCGGACTTATCTTGGGCATTATCCGGAGCGTCTGAGTATTACATGGGAAGAGTTTATCGGGTTGGGTAAAATTGAAAAAGGCAATTCACTCGAGCGATTCTCGATGTCGCATCTGGCTGCACGTTTATCGCAGGAAATAAACGCGGTGAGCAACCTTCATGGTGAAGTTACGCGCAAGATGTTCGAGAGCGTTTGGAAGGGTTACTATGCCGATGAACTACATATTGGATTTGTAACCAATGGGGTACATTATCAAACATGGGCTGCTGAGGTATGGCAAAAGCTATATCTCGAAGTATTTGGAGATAAATTCCTCGACAATCAATCTTCTACAACATTTTGGTCCCGCATACATACCGTGCCCGATGAACGAATTTGGAATATCAGGCAAATGCTCCGTAAAACGCTGATTGACTATATACGCCAGCGTCTGGAAAAAGTATCCATTCGTCGCCATGAACCCCCGAAACAAATAATTGAGATTCTTCAAAAGCTTGACGAAAGGACGCTGACCATTGGGTTTGCCCGAAGGTTTGCTACTTATAAGCGGGCGCATTTACTGTTCAGGGATCTGGAGCGGCTCGACCGGATCGTAAATAATCCAATTCATCCGGTACAGTTTATTTTTGCAGGAAAGGCGCATCCGCGCGATAAAGCCGGGCAGGATCTGATTAAGTATATTGTGGAAATATCCCGCAGGCCAGAATTCAGAGGCCGGATCGTATTCCTGGAGAATTATGATATGACCGTTGCCCGGAAGTTAGTTCAGGGAGTTGATATTTGGCTGAATACACCTACACGGCCTCTTGAAGCATCGGGAACCAGCGGGATGAAAGCCACTATGAACGGAGTGATGAACTTTAGTGTGCTCGATGGATGGTGGTGCGAGGGGTACCGTCAAAATGCTGGCTGGGCCTTACCGCAACAGCGAATTTATGAGGATCAGAATTTCCAGGATGAGCTGGATGCAGCAACAATTTATGATTTACTCGAGGATGAAATTGTTCCTCTGTTTTATAAGGTCGATAGTAATGGAGTACCGTCAGATTGGATCAGGCATATCAAGAATACCATAGCCCAGATTGCCCCAATGTTTACTACCCGCAGAATGATTGATGATTATTACGATCGTTTTTATAAGATTCTGGGTAACCGCTCGAGCGATATGAGGGCCAATAATTACCACCTCGCCAGGGAAATTACACGCTGGAAAAAGAAGGTTGCCCGATTGTGGGACAAAATCGAAATTTCAGAGGTTAACTATTCAAAGGATCTTTCGAAGCCATTGCGCATGGGCGAAAAATATACAGCAGATGTTGTTCTGAAATTGAATGGTTTATCGCCTGAAGATATTGGAGTTGAGTTGGTTATGGTGTCAGTTTTACCAAATGGCAAACAGGAGTTTGTTTTTAACCAGGAGTTTACTCAGGTGGAGAAACTGAATGGCCATACCCGCTACCGACTAGGGACGATACCCACTCAGCCTGGCGTTTTCAATTATGGTATCCGTGTATTTCCGAAGAGCAGACTGGTACCGCACCGGCAGGATTTTAGCTACGTGCGGTGGATCTAATTTGCCTTATTCTGGCAATAGTATCGCTGAAAATTCTTGACCAGACGCACGTGCTTCGTGTTCATCGGAATTAGGGCAGGAGTGCCTCGGTTGTA